>JBKKAY010000082.1:0-4837 GCA_046714195.1 Gemmatimonadaceae bacterium | reverse complement strand
GCTGCTGCGAGATGAAACGGTTCGCGGTGCTGTCGGTGCTGGTGTAGCGCAGGACGGGTCCCAGAGAGATGTCGCTCCTGCTGTTCGGAGAGAACCCGAAGGCGGGCCGGAAGCTCCACGCCCGCTGGCGCACGTCGTAAAAATCGCCAGTCGGCTCGGCCAGGTCGTTCCCCAGGCCGGCGAACTCGACGACTTCGATCTGGGACATTTGCGCCGACACCGGCAAGTGGAAGGCGGAGCTCTCCAACCGTCTGTCATAGCCGAGCGCTACGTCGAATCCCCTGATGGCCGTCGAATACCCAACCTCCGCCAGCATCATGCTCTTGTACGGAACCATCCGGAATCCATACTTGACTCGCTTAACGCCAATCCGGGGGACAAGCCCCAGACCGTGACCGCTTCCAAGCTTACCGGTCGGTTGAAGCGATACGCCGCGATCCTTTTGCGGAGGGGCCAGGTCTCCGTAGGCGACCGCCCACGGAAGCCGGTTGAACCGCAGCTGCGACTCGTCGATCTCTCTCTTGTCGAGGCTGTCACCGTCGTACCGCGTTCCGCGGACGGTGCCGGATTCGTATAGGTATGTCTTGTTGCTGCCGCGGAGCGCCTCTGTCGAATCGACGAGCCTGTTGGTGCCGTCGCCGCCGATGATGCGAACAGGAATCCCGTGGCCGACAACCCCGCGCACGATTCCAATGTCGTTACCGCCGTGGAGATAAATGCGGATCTCACTCGTCTCCAGCGCGTCGAACCGCCGCCTGAAACGCGGGGCGCGATTGCCCGACTGGATTCCGACATCGACGAAACGCTCGTCGAGGCGGTTCACGATCGCCCACTCGTCGGCGTCCGTCCCGTGAATGTCGGCCAACTTCGCGATCTGCTCGTAATACTCACGCGCGAGGACCGGCAGACTGTCGCGTCGAGCTCTGAGCTTCCCCGAAATCTCAGCGAACGAGAAAGAGTACTCACCCGGCATCCGACGCACGCCCGCATCGATCACCGGATCGGAGATCTTGCGGACGAGAGCGTTGGCAATCGAATCCCACACCTGCCTCTCGAGTCCACCCAGTAGCCGCCGGTCGAATTCTATCGCATCGCTGATCAGCCCCTTCACGCTGCCGTAGCTGCTGTCGAAACCCATGATGTCCGGTTTCACGAACCTGGCCAGCCTGGGCAGAAGCCCCTCTTCGGAGTGAAGGACCTTGTCTCTGTCGCGCGTGATCGGAGCCCAGAGTTCATCCGGTGCGCTGGTGAACCGCGCCCACGCCCATTGGTCCGGATGCCGGTCATTGTCGTTGAGGAGCATGTCCACCAACCGGGCCGTGAGGACCGCGCGGGTATCGACGAGATCCAGCGGACTGCTGTTGATGCGCTCGAGAAGCTTTTCGCTATCGACGATCTTGACCGCACCTCCAAATCCGCGCTCGCCTTCGGGATCCTCCGGCCGCTCCTCCATCGTTCCGGGCTGCCCCGCGAACACCTGCCGGAACTCGCCGAGTAGCGGGTCATCCGGCATCACGAACAATCGCGGCGACGGGTGAAGAACTCCGGCGGCGGCGAGAATTGGCGTTCCCGGAAGCGGTGCCACCGGGTGCAGCGAGCTTCGCACATCCGCGATCACGTCCCAGATGATGGTGCGGCGGTACACCTCTGGAAGCGAGACGCCCTTTCTGATTGGGCGGAAGACGTATTTCCTGCCATCCCTCCCATCGAATCGGAGGTTGAGGGTTTGGAAGCCGCCTCCGGTCACCGTAGGACGAAGACCACCGCCGAAGGAGCGCAGGTCCAGGAACGGAACCGTGATGGGCGTCGCCCACTCATCGCGGTGGTTGTCGCCCAGAAAAAAGCGGTGAACACCGCCGGCCTCGAAATGTGTATTGCCAGCGAGGGTCGTGTCTCGCGCTGATGCTCCGGCCGGCCGCTCCTGAGACTCCAGTTTTCCCAGCGCGACCGCCGCAAGCAATACCGTGCACGACGCGCCGCGAGTGAACCGGCGCAGCAAGCTCATCGCGACTTTTCGGCGGTGCTCGACAGCGAGCCTGTGGTCAAAGCGCCCGTTGAAATCGGCCAGCGGTAAAGCGTGATCGTCGCCGGACTTCTGTTTCCCTCGTCGCTGATTGCCAGGATTCCATCCTTGAGAATCGCGACGCCCTCGGCTTGCTCGCTCGCCTCTGGCAGCGGCCCGCTGCGCATGACCTGACCGGTCGGTGTGATCTCGATCAGCGCTTTTTCCTGCGAAGCGATGATCACGTAATTCTTCGTTACCGGGTCGATCGCCATGTCCGATGGATGCAGTGACTTCCACCCATTGGGCCCGGTGAGGCTCGGGAGCGGAACGGTGAGCATGGAAGGCTGTTGCGACGCGCTTCCAGCGAGATTCCAACGATAGATCACCAGCTGCTCGCGGGGTCCCCTTTTCGCCACGTTCTTGCAGACCAGGAGGACGGTTTCGTCGGCGACGGCCATGCCCTCGAACTCGCATTCGTGGCCCAGCTTCGTATCTATCGTGGTGTACTTCACGGACTCGCCGTCTTTTCCCTCGCGGAACCGATAGATGGTGCCGTTGCTCACCAGCATGAAAATGTCCGCGCCGCTGACGGCGATGGCTTCGAAGTCTCCGCGCAGGTCACCGCCGCCGACCATGAACTGTTTGGTCACGAGGCCGCGCTTCGGATCGATCACGAACACCCGGCCCTGCTCGTCGTTGTGGGCGAGGAGGTTGCCGTCCGCCGTCACCGCCAGGCCGGATATCTCTTTGAGCTCGGCCGGCAAGACCCATCGCGCGAGGGCGGGGCCTCCGACGGTGTCGACGGCGAATCCCGCGATGCGATCCGCCAGGCGCTTTTCACGGGTAGCCAGCTCCTGCGCCTCGGCCTCGGTTACCTCTCCACGCTGCTTACATGCGGATGTGAGTGTGATGGCCGCGACGAGGATCGCGATTGTGCGGAACAGCTTCATACCGAGACCCCGACTTCCTCCTCGATGGCATCCCGGCTCTCGAGGTCGACGTGCTCCACCTTGTCGCCAGCGATATCGCGAATCGCCGTGAGAAGCTCGTCTCGGGTGACCGACTTCCTGGGACGCAGGATGTAGTAGATCTCCGATGGCTTTCCGGTGTTGGTCACGACTTCATCGAGCTTCCAGCGCTTCGCCTTGTCGTCGAGGACCTTTTCCACGAGCTCCTGCGCTTCGGCGACTTCGTTGGTCTGGACCGAAAGGACGGCAGTGTATCTCGGCTTCTTCTTACGCTTGCCCAGCACGTCGCTCACCCGCTCGAAGCGATCGGCGAGCGCGTCGGCGCTCTTCGGGCTCAGAGTGAGGACGAGATCGCGATCGGGAACCGAGTCGTGGTCATCCTGGCTGGCGAGACTGGCAAGCGGTCCCGCCCACTGCGACGCGGCCGTCGGCGTGAGTACGTTGCGCCCGTAGTCGTAGCGCCAGGTGAGGAGCAGGACAAAGTTGAAGACGATTGTCAGCACCGCGCCCACCGCCAGCGTCTGGACTCCCGCCGCGAAACCGACGGCTATGGAGAGAAAGATGAAAACGACATCGCGGGTATCGCGAAGGTTGGTCCGGAACCGCACCGCCGCGACGACACCGGCCAAGCTGAACGCGAGCGAAAGACTGTCACGCACGATGAGCACTATCCCCGCGACGACCAGCGGGAGAATGATCAGGGTTTGTACTACCGCCTGAGCGTGCCCGGGAACGTGCCGGGCGGACATGTACACCCACGACACCGGCAGCATCAGCACCATCGTACCCAGCAGCACCAGCGTGGTGGTCACCGTCAGCTCGAGAAGCGATCCGGCGCTCAATGTGGTCGCCGCGGGGGCTGGGGTTAGCCCATCCGCCAGAATCAGGGGTGTTTGGGCGGGTGTTGCCGCGCCTCTTCCGAGCAGAAGCTTCTCGGACTCCGGGTAGAAGTAGGCGAGACCGACGATGATGACGCCTACCCCGAGGTAATACGCGATGAGCCGCAGGATAGGGCGATCTGAACCCAGCGACATGAGGTCGATGAATCGACGAAAAAAGGGCATAGCCCCCTCCAATGCAAAATGGACGCCTGTCTGGCGCTGTTACAATCTGCTAAATCTCGCGCCCGCTTGCTGTTAAATCGCTAAAAGGGGTCGCGAGGACATGGATCATCCCGCATTTTTACACCGCTGGAGCTGGCCCGGACCGTGCGTTCGACCAACCAAACCTTAGGAGAAAACTCGCTGAGACCGGCTATTCGAAAGATCGACCCCTGGCCGCGCCTGACGCGCGCGGTGGTATTGGCTCTGGGACTGGCCGGTATTACGGGGTGCCGCTACAAGGTACCGCTCGAGGAGATCGCGCCGGCGGACATCGAGACGACGCTGTTCCTCATCGGGGACGCGGGCGAGACGGATCCACGACAGGTGGGTCCTCCGCTTGATTCTCTGAGCGCCCAGGCCGCCGTTGCGCCCGAGCGTTCCATCGTCGTCTTTCTCGGTGACAACATCTATCCCGCGGGCATTCCCGCCGAGGGAGCGGCCGAGTGGGCTGACGCGCGGCGCCGCCTCGAGGACCAGGTCCGAGCGGTGCCTCCAGGGGTTCAGGGGATCTTCGTGCCCGGCAATCACGACTGGTCGAACTCTGGCCCCTTCGGCCTTTACGCTGTCCGTCTCCAGGAGCAATTCATTCGCTCCTTTTCCCAGAGCCGGAATGTCCGCCTGGTGCCGAGCAATGGCTGCCCCGGACCCGTCGCGATGGACTTCGGACGTCTGCGACTCGTAGCCATCGATACGCAATGGTGGCTCCACAGCTTCATCGTGCGGGACTCGAGCTCCCGCTGCCCGACGAATACCGTCGGGGC
>JBKKAY010000081.1:0-12819 GCA_046714195.1 Gemmatimonadaceae bacterium | reverse complement strand
CGCGCGCGGAAATCCGCGACCGAGGCGTGAATGCCTCCGCCACGGCGCGCGATCTCCATGTAGTCGTGGCCCTGGGCGCGGAGCTCGTGCTCCTCATACCGAGGCTTGCCGAACACCGCGTGGGTGTGTGAATCGACCAGGCCCGGGGTGAGCACGCCGCCCCTGCAGTCGACGATCTCGTGATCTCCGAACGCGGGCAGGAGATGCTGTGCGGAGCCGAGTGCGGCAATCCGTCCGTCTGTCACCGCTACGGCGACGCCGGAGACAACGCCTGCATCCGCCATCTCGCGACCCTTCCGCGCTCGGGGCGGGCCGGCGCAGGTGACGACCTGCGCCGCGTTCACGAAGAGAAGATTGATCATGGCAGGAACAACGAAATGAAGACTACCTGCCAGGAGCGTTCGGCCCCAGGGCTGTTGGCTGCGGGCGCCCGCACCCGATTCCTCCAGCATTGCTCGGAGCCCGCAGCATTGGGGCCCAAAGCACCTGGCCGGTAGTCTTCAGTTTCAGTTGTCATTTCACGCCATCACATCCCGTATTCGCGAGAGTCTCAAGGGCGCTTGCGCCTCCCCCCTGCAAGCGTAGTAGCACGCGTTGCAGTTGATGGGCTCGTACTTCCGGAATGCGGTCCAGTGAAAATCCGGCGGAAAATCTGGACACCGTTTCACGTGACCGGTCGGGTCGAGGTGGATTGTGCGCATGCCCGACCGGCACGGCTCGGTGATCTCGCCGCGCACGTAGCGCGGGATCTGCTCCAGGTAGTAATCGGAGTTGGTGATGATGCCGCGCTTTTTCTTCTTGAATGCCAACAGGCCGGCGGTGGCCTCGTCGAGTCGCGCCGTCTCGTCGCGATCGATGATGCCATCGCGATTTCCATTCTTGGCGTCGGTGTAGCAGCTGAAATTCACTCCGCACCCCAGCTCCTGGGCGCGCTCGACGATCGGCAGCAGCTGATCCAGGTTATCGCGCTTGATGACGGTGTTGAAACGGATGCCCGTGATTCCCATCTCGCGCATCTTTGGAACCGTCCGCATGATCTTCTCGGTGAGTCCCGGAATTCCGCGCGCCTGGTCGTGGCGCTCGTCGAGGTAGTCGAGCGAGATGTTGAACTGGTTGATCCCGGCTTTCCAGAGAGAGCGGGCGCGCTCGGGCGTCAGCATTCCGCCGTGGGTGAGCAGCGTGACGTACTTGAGTCTCACTGCGTGGTGCACCGACGACACCACCTCCTCCAGGTCGCGCCGCAGCGTCGGCTCGCCACCCGTGAAGGTGATGAGCATCGGATTGAAGAAGCGCGCGGCCTCAGCGAACGACGCGAGCTCGCTCGCCTTTGCCGTCGGATCGGTCTTCCAGTAATCGCAGAAGCCGCACTTGGCGTTGCAGCGCATCGTCACCTCGAAATGCACGAGAATCGGGCGGCGTGTGGCTGTGAGGTACGCATACTTGGCGAGGAAGAGCGGCACGTGCCATGGCTTGAACTCAGCGGTGAGCACGTCAGTCGGTCATTGGCAGGTGAAGCTTGTGCGTCCGCGCCGTGGCGATCGCCTCTTCGTATCCGGCGTCGGCGTGGCGCGCCACACCGGTGCCGGGATCGTTGGTAAGAACCCGCTCGAGCCGCACCCGCATCTCCGGAGTCCCGTCAGCGACGATGACCTGGCCGGCGTGGAGTGAGTTGCCGATGCCCACACCTCCGCCGTGGTGGAACGACACCCAGGTGGCGCCGCTGGCGACGTTGAGCATCGCATTGAGCAGCGGCCAGTCCGCTACGGCGTCGGTTCCATCGCGCATCCCTTCAGTCTCCCGGAATGGCGAGGCGACGCTGCCGGTGTCCAGGTGGTCGCGGCCGATCGCGATCGGGGCCGAGATCTCTCCCGACGCGACGAGATCATTGATCGCGACGCCGAACTTTGCGCGATCCGATTGCCCGAGCCAGCAGATCCGGGCGGGCAGGCCCTGAAACTTGATCCGCTCCTGCGCCAGCAAGATCCAGCGGCGGAGGTGTTTGTCAGAGGGAAAAAGCTCGAGCGCGAGAGCGTCGGTGCGCGCGATGTCCTTCGGGTCGCCGGAGAGCGCAACCCAGCGGAAGGGTCCCTTCCCCTCGCAGAAGAGCGGCCTGATGTACTCCGGCACGAATCCGGGAATGTCGAACGCGCGCTCGAGTCCGGCATCGAATGCCACCGTGCGGATGTTGTTGCCGTAATCGAATGTGACAGCGCCTCTCTTCTGCATCTCGAGCATGGCGGTGACGTGATCGACGACGGAAGCAGTCGCGCGGCGCACGTACTCGTCGGGATCGCTCTCGCGGAGCGCCACCGCTTTCGCGAACGACATCCCGGCCGGGACGTAGCCCTCGAGCATGTCGTGCGCGCTCGTCTGGTCGGTGAGGACATCAGGGTTGACGCCGCGTCTGACCATTTCGGGAAGAACTTCTGCCGCATTGCCGAGGAGTCCGACGGAGACTGCCTCACCGGCCCGCACGGCCTCGACGATTATCTCCAGCGCTTCGTCGAGACTCGTTGCCTTGCGATCGAGGTACCGTGTGGCGAGTCGCTTCTCAATGCGTGATTCATCGACTTCGACGACGAGAGTGGCGGCGCCCTGCATCGTTGCGGCCAGCGGCTGAGCGCCTCCCATTCCACCGAGTCCAGCGGTCAGAACGAAACGCCCCTCGAGGGAGCCCCCGAAATGGCGGTGGGCGACGGCACCCAGCGTCTCGTAGGTGCCCTGCACTATCCCCTGTGAGCCGATGTATATCCACGAGCCCGCCGTCATCTGGCCGTACATCATGAGGCCTCTGCGCTCGAGATCGCGGAAATGCTCCCACGTCGCCCAGCGTCCGACGAGATTGCTGTTGGCGATGAGGACGCGCGGCGCTCCCTTGTGCGTGCGAAATACTCCGACCGGCTTGCCGCTTTGCACCAAGAGCGTCTCGTCGTCGCCCAAGACCTTGAGCTCACGGACTATCGCGTCGAAGCAGTCCCAGTTGCGCGCGGCTTTCCCCGTTCCGCCATAGACGACGAGGTCCTCGGCACGCTCCGCGACCTCGGGGTCGAGGTTGTTCATCAGCATTCGGAGCGCGGCTTCCTGCGGCCATCCCTTGCACGAGATGGCCGTGCCGCGGGGCGCGCGAACGGTCAACTCGCGGTCCCGATGTCGGCGAATCGCCGGCTGGCGACGGCTCTGGCGAGCGCCTCCATGTCGGTGCTCAGCACGCGATCCTTGACCAAGGGCGCCACGATCTCGCGCACGCGCGCGTACGCGACGCGCACCCCGCGGCCCGGTGTGAGCGGCCACCTAAACTCGATTCCCTGCGCTCCGCACATCAGCTCGATCGCGAGGATGTTCTCCACGTTCCGAAGCACACGCCGCGCTTTCCACGCGGCGCCCATCGCCATCGGAACGACATCTTCCTTGCTGCCGTCGGTAGGGATCGTGTCGACGCTGGCGGGATGAGAAAGAACCTTGCATTCGCTGGCCAGCGCCGCGGACGTGACGTGGGCCATCATGAATCCGGAGTTCACGCCGGGGTCGGGGCTCAGGAACGCCGGCATCCCCTGATTGAGGTCCGGATGCACCAGGCGATCGATGCGGCGCTCGGCGATAGTCGCCATATGCGTCAGCACGATCGCGAGGAAGTCGAGCGCCATGGCAACCGTGAGGCCGTGAAAGTTGCCGCCGCTCAGGGTCTCGCCGTTCTCGAACACCAGCGGATTGTCGGTGGCGGCGTTCAGCTCGCGTGACACCGCCTCCTCGATCCAGTCGAGCGCGTCCAGCACCGGGCCGTGCACCTGCGGCATGCATCGGAGCGCGTAAGGGTCCTGCACCCGCGGATCGTTCTCGCGGTGCGATTCGCGGATCGCGCTGTCCTCGAGCAGGTCTCGAAACAAGGCGGCGGAGCGTATCTGTCCCCGTTGCCCCCGAGCGGCATGGATGCGCTCGTCGAAGGCCGTCGGCGTACCGAGCAAAGCCTCGAGCGACATGGCACCCGCGACGTGCGCGGTACGCCACAACGCCTTTGCGTGGACGAGGGCGATGAGAGCGACAGCAGTGTGTGCCTGAGTTCCGTTGATGAGAGTGATGCCGTCCTTTGGCGCGAGCACCACCGGCTTCAATCCAACCTCACGCAGCATCTCCAGGGCCGGCAGCTCGCGCGCGCCCTTCAAGAGCGTTCCCTCTCCGATCATCCCGAGCCCGAGGTGAGCGAGAGGCGCGAGGTCGCCGCTGGCCCCGACGCTTCCCTGCTCGGGGATCGGCGGGTACACATCGGCGTTGAGCATCGCCAGCAGCAGGTCCACGAGCTCGGGGCGCGCGCCGGAAAATCCCTTGGCGATCACGTTTGCCCGGAGCAGCATCATCGCCCGGACCTCGCGCTCGGGCAGCCTGTCACCGACGCCGCAGGCGTGGCTTCGCACCAGGTTCAGCTGCAGCTCGGCCAGACTCTCCGGCGGGATGGCGACCTCGGACAGCTTGCCGAATCCCGTGTTGACACCGTAGACAACGGCTTTGCTGGCGACGATATCCTCGACGACCTTCCGGGTGCGCAGCATCCGCTCGCGTGCCTTCGGAGCAAGACCTACGCGCCGACGATCTACGGCGACTGCGTATGCGTCATCGATGGTGAGCGTGTTACCATCGATGAGGAGTTTCTCGCTCACTGTGCGGTGGCGTGTACCAGCTTTCGCTCGGCGGGGTCCCAGCGCCACGCATCCTTACCCGGCTTGATCTCGACGCCCCCCAGCCAGCGGGAGCTCCTATTGATGCTCTGCCAGTCCTGTTTTCCGGCGAGCACCGCGCAACCGACCTCCGTGACGATCAGCTCACCTGTGACGAACTCGCGCGAGTCCTCTTTTCCCCTCGGCGCCACGACACGCGAGCCGTCCTTCCACGTGACGAGCGGTGTGTCGCTGTCGCTCATTCTCTCCAGATACCAGTAGAACACGATGTCGCCGAGAAAGCCGCTCTTCTCTTTTTTGCCGACGGCGAGAAACGCCGCCACCGGGGTCGAGTGGCCGGCTTCGATGGCAGCCAGCGCCTCCGCCTCGGAACGGGAAAGCCCACCCTTCAATCCCGGAAACTCCTCGAGGTGGCGGGTGAGTGCCGGCCCGAGGAATTTCAGCGCCGACGTATCTTCAGCGATGATTCTGGAGATCGCGCTCGGATCTCTCGAGCCGAACGCTTCCCAGGCCCGCTTGCCGAGCTCGAGCTGCGCGGGGGTCACCGCCTTCCGCCCCAGCTCGAGATCTGCGAGCGCCGATTTGCCCAACGCGGGGAGAAAGCCCTGGATCATGATGAGGTAGACCGGCTCTTTGCGGTCCTTGTTCCTGGCGAAGAAATCCAGGAGCTGCAGCAGCTGGAGCTGGTCGTAGAGATCGTCCTCGAACCACAGCACGATCTCGCCGAAGGTGTCGAGCTGGCCGAGAGTCCGGTCGCGCTGATCGAGGTCCCCGCTGACATGGGCGAAGTCGTCCCAGCCGCGTTCGGCGATGAAGAGCGCCCTCAGCTCACTCAGATCGTGGAGCGAAAGTGACGCGTTTACCGGTCCTTCGTGCAACACATCCCGCCAGGGGATGATTTTCCCCTGCACGCCCGCCTCCTGCATCTTGGCGACCGTGTTGTCGCCGTTGGTGATGTTGAGCCGTTTCTTCAAGTTCAGCGGGTGGTTGACCGGTAGGTCTGCTTGTTATAGTCGAATTTTAGGTCAGGTTGAGCGGTGAGTGCAATGAAGAAGCTGAAAGCGAAATTCCCGTTGGCCGCCTGATTGAAGGAAAACACCGCATTCCAGTCGTGCAGCTCGCGCTGCAGCGTCACGTCGTGGCTGCCGAACTGCCGGGCGTTGAAGTCGTAGTTGGTTCCCCACGCCGCCGACCACTTGGGCGTGATGTTGAAGCTCATCTGGGACCGGAGGTTCTCGCGCGGCGGCACTCTGTAGAACGTGCCGCCGGCCGTGGTCTCTGGGACGGGAGCGCCACCCGTGGGATTGCTCCTCTGCTCCTCTACGCATTGATCGAACTGAAATGGATTGATCCGGAGCGGCTCGCATATCAAGGCCGGATCCCATTCCTGCACCCGCCCATCTCCCGTCGGGGGGCGTTGGCGGGTGGAGCTGAACGAGAACTGCGCCTGCCACCCTTTGGTGCGAGGAATCCCGACCTGCGTGTTGCGGATGGCCGCGCCCGCTGAGGGAGTGGAAGCCACCGCATTGGCCTGAGCGTCGTCGGCCGACGGGGTCACGCGCTCGATCGAGGGAGTCGGCTGCCGGACGGCGCGCCCGAAAATGCGATTGATGGCGGCAAATATTCCCGACTGCCCATTCAGGGTGAACGACGCCTCGATGCCTTCGCGATACGGCTTGAAGCGGGCGCTGTCGCTCAGAATGTTGCCTTCATACAATGAATAGTTCACCGACCCGCTGAAGCTCGGGAGCAGCTCGGAGGTCACACTGTAGTTGAAGCGATCGGTCGCGAAGCCTGACCGCCCGGTGGCCCGCGCCCTCTCGAAATCGTAGGCGAAGCTGCTGAAGTTCATTGACAGAACCTTTACCTTCCTCGGCTCGGCCAGCGCCGAGGTGTCTCGGCTCCGGAGTTTCGCCTCGAGGACGTGCGAGAGCGTGAACATCAGCATGCTCTGCGCGTTCGCTCCGAGGTAGGTCGTAGGATTGGTGTTCGCCGCTCTCAGGTATTCCTCGTCGACCTTCGCTTTCGGCGCGTACGAATAGCTGATCCCCGGAGTGATGGCGTGCCTGAATCGCGAGACAGGTCCGAAGCCGGGCAACAGCGCGAACAGCGTCGGAGTCATCCCTATTCCGGCTCGCGCGCGTTTGGACTGGTGCACGAACCTCCCGCCACTCAGGTGCGTGCGCAAAAAGAACGGTCCCGGATCGACGTTCTCGAAGGAAAGGTATGGCGAGAGATTCAGCTTACCCTGAGAGAAGCTCGGCAGGCTGAAGCCGCCAATCCAGTCGACCTCGGATCTGAATGTCTTGGCGAAGACCGTCGGAATCCGCTCAGCGGTGTCCGCGGGATTCAACAGAGTTATCGTCTGGGGATAATTCTGCTCCAGATCGGACGCACGGAACGACATTGTGATGTTGAATCCGCCGACCTTCAGCGGCGTGCTGAAGCTTGCGGAAGTGGACCTGGAATCGCGCTTGAGCAGTACGCTGTCGCGCGTCCCATCGGCGCGCGGTGGCAACAGCCGATGAGTGAACTCGTCGGGCCGATCGATATTGAGCTCCTGACTGTTCTGGAACGTGAACGCCGGTGTCCAATCGAGCCAGGGGGTCACCGCTATCGTGGGCGAGCTGATGCTGAGGTTGGGCGCGGACTGAGTTACAAACTTCCGCCCCGGATACTGGGTACGGTTGCCGCCCATGCTGAACCTCGTCTGGCCGAACTGGGTCGAGTAGTTGGCGTCCGATCTGATGGTGGCCAGCACCTGTGCCGGATTGAAGGTCGTGTTTCTCTGGACCCTGGTGTTGGTGACGTAGTTGATGTTCGTTTGCAGGCTGGTGACTTGAGAAAAGTTCTGGGAGTGATTCCAGGACAGCGACGTATTGGTCGAGCCGTCGCGCAGGGCGTGGTGCGAAGTCCGGAGGCCGCCCGACAGAAACCGGTTGAGCCAGCGATACTGCCACGCGCCGTTGAATCTCACCCAGCCGGGATCTCCCTCAGACGGCCTGCTCCCACTCCTCCAGTCGAAGGACAGCTGTGCGTCCATGTAGTCGCTGATGGCGAAGTAGTAGCCGAGGTTCTCGGCGTGGCGCCGGTAGGTGGGGCTGTTGCGGAACAGCTCGCTGACTCCGAAGCGCGGCGTAAGCATCCCGCTCCTCCGGCCGGAGCGCATGTCCTGGAAGATGAACGGCAGCCACATCACCGGGACGTCGCCGATGTACAACACGGCGGGCCGAGCGACAAGGATGTTCTTCGAGACGAGCTTGATCTCCTTCGACTGGAAATGATAGTCCGGGTTCACGTCGTCGCAGCTGGTGATGGTTCCGTTCCGCGCGTAGAACGCCGTTGAGCCGCCACGCGCGGTGTCACCGACGAAAGCCGCCTGGCGCCCGCGTACGTACCAAGTCTGTCCGGTCTCGACGGAGGTGCTGATGTTGGTGACGCTGCCGCGCCGTGTGCCGACGTTGTAGGTCATTTGGCCGAGCGCGATCACATCCGACGCAGCCTGATTCGGATCCCGCAGTACCACCGTGTCGCCCCGGGCGAAGATCAGCTTGGTCGAATCGTTGTACCTGATGCTGTCGGCGACGAGCAGGGTCTGGTCGCGGCCCACCGCCGACGGGTCGCCCTCGAGGTCGAGGGTGCGCGACTGGGCGTTGAAGACGACCTTGTCGCCCTGATAGCGGGTGGCGCTGTAGCCCGGTCTCGCCATCAGGGCCTGCATCACCGAGTCCGCTTCATTCCATCGGACGATTTCCCGAGCGCGAGTGGTGTCAGCCGCCAGCGAGTCGGTGCGAGTCGTATCAGGCCGGCCACGCAGGCTGTCGCGCGGCATCGGGACGACGCTCCTCACCTGCGCGCCGACTTTCGAGGCTGCGGGGACCAGCAGCGCGCTGACCAGCAGCACACAATGCCACCTCATCCCGTGGTCCTCGCACTGAGAGCGTCTTCCGCTACCCGGAGCGCTTCACGCTTCTCGCGTTTTCGGAAGACGACGCGCGCCACCAAAACACTGGCCTCATACAACACGTAGAGCGGGACGGCGAGCGCGACAAGGGAGTATGGATCGGCGCCGGGGGTGATGAACGCGGCAGCGATCACACAAAAGAGGATCGCGTGGCGCCGGTACTTCGACAGCGTCGCCGGCGAGACGATTCCCAGGGCACTGAGCGCGAGAACCGCGATCGGCATCTCGAAGATCAAGCCGAACGCCACGCACATGCTGATTGCGAGATCGAAGTACGCCGTGGCGGTTATCATCGGCGTGAGCGAAGTCGACTCAATGCTCATCAGGAACTTGAGCGTGAGCGGCAGCACGACGAAGTAGCTGAGCGAGACACCCGCCAGAAAGAGCGCGACCATTGCGACGACGACAGGAATTACGACCCGCTTCTCGTGCTTGTAGAGCGCCGGTGAGAGAAATCCCCAGACCTGCGCGACGATCACCGGCATCGCGAGCAGAATCCCGAGAATCAGGGATGTTGTCAGCAGGATCTTGAAGGAGGTGCCCGGCGCCGTGTAGATCAGCTTTTGCCCGTTCAGCAGCGGCAAAATGGGGCGCTCGAGCAGGAGGATGATATCCAGCTTCGAGAGGAGGTAGAACGCGACGGCGACCCCAACGAACACGGAACCGGCCATCCAGAAGAGCCTCTTACGCAGCTCCTCCAGGTGGTCCAGAAAGGGCATCTCGTAACCAGCAGCTGATTTCATACTGCGTGGTGCGACTACCGCAGCGACTGTAGTCGCTCTTCAGCGAGGGCAGCCTCGTCGGAGCGAGGGAATCGTCTGATGATTTCCTGGTAGAGCTGGCGCGCCTGTGCGGTGCGCCGCGCCGCCTGCATTGTCTGCGCGCGTTTGTAGAGGGCGGTCGCAACCCGCGGCGAATTCGGGAAGCGCGCGATCAGCACCACGTACACCGAATCGGCAGCGGCGTTGTTCCGCTCCGCCGCGTACGACTGGGCAGAGTAGAAAATCGCCTCGGGCGCATACTCCGAGTTCGGATACCGGGAAACGAGCTCATCGAATGCGCTACGTGCGGAAGCGTTACCGCCCTTGATCAGCTGGTCGCGGCCTGCCTGAAGCAGCTGCGCGGGACCCGGCCCTCCCGCTGCCGGCGGACTTCCGCTGCCGGCCGGGTTGTCGGCGGCGGGCAAAGGGGCGGGCTCAGGCCGCTTCTCCTCGAGCGTCGCGCGCATCTCCCGCAGCCGCTGCTCGCTCTGTCCGCTCAGGTCCTGGAGCTGCGAGATGTCCTGCCTGATGGCCGCGATGTCGGTCTCACCGCTCGACCGCATTGCCGTGACCTTCCGGTTGAGCGAAGCGAGCGAGTCCGATACGGCCCTCAGAGAGCGCGTCACCGCGGCGAGCTGCTCGCGCTGCGCCGAATCAGCCGCGGCGTTGCCCTCGCGCGAAGCGGTGACTTCGTCCTGGAGCTTGAGGAAGTCGGTCTTCGACGCGAAGCAGCCCGTCGATAGCAGTGCCGCGAAGGTCAGCGCAAGCGAGGTCGCTTTCATCGTTCCTGAGTGTAAGACCCTATTTCCGGATTGAGGAGCGTCGGAGACCATGAAGCCAGACGCGATCCGGGCGTGCGGGTGAGCTGCCGTGTGCGGCCCGACTCCGTGTCGAGCACCCACAACTGCTTCTGCTTGCTCCGCGTCGATGCGAATACGATATGCCGGCTGTCCGGTGCCCATGAAGGATCCTCATTCTCGCCTTCGCTCGTCAGCTGCTTCGGTACCCGGTCGCGAAGGTCCATCATCCAGATCTGGAAATCACCCATTTGCTGCTGATAGGTGATGAAGCGTCCATCCGGAGACCAGTCGGGACTCGAGCGATAGCTGCGCGTTCCCGGCCGGTAGGCCGTAAGCAGCTGAACGTTCGATCCATCCGCATCCATAATATAAACCTGGGGCTGGCCGGACTTGCCCGAGATGAAGGCGATCTGGCCGCCGTCAGGACTATACGATGGATTGGTGTTGTCCGTTCCACGGCCGAGCGTGATCCTGCGACGCGAGTTGGAATCGAGGCTCGCCAGCATCAGGTCAGTCCCGTTGCCGGTCCCCTGAGCGTACAGGATGCCGTTGCCGTCGGGCTGGTAGATCGGCGTGATGTTGAGTCCGGTGTTGATCTGGCTGATCCTCTGGGTCCGGCCCGTCCGCACATCGAGCTGCTGCACCTGAGTGCCGTTGTTTCCGAGCACCGTGAAGACAATGGACCCGCCGGTCGGCGACCACGCCGGAGAAAGCGCGCCGCGTCCCGACGTGACCGTCCGCGTAACCGCGCCGTCGCTGTCCACTATCCGCAGCGTTCCATCGGCGATGTAGGCGATGCGCGTCTGCGCTATCCCGCGCTTTCCAAAAACCCACTTCTCGATCTGGTCCGAGATTCCGTGCAGCGCGAATCTCCAGTCGCGATCTCTCTGGTCGAAGAGGAAGTGCTCCGATTGCAGCAGCTTCCTGCCAAGGACGTCGTAGGCCGACACCTGGAGCCCGCTGGTGGTCGGAACCATGTGGACGAGCAGCGAGGCGCCGAACTTGGCGACCACCGGATAGTTCGGCGCGCCATCGCCCGACGGTACGAGACCGCTGAGCGTGATGTTGTCGAGATCGATTGGGGTGAGGCGGTCGCTGTAGTCGAAGTCGCGCTGCACTATCACGCGAAGCGAGTCGTCGAAGTCGTCGCGGACCGGCAGCACTATCACGCCGGGCTTGGTGCCCGCGGAATACGTGAGGCCGAGTCGGACGCCGGTGGTGTCCTGCGCGCCGGCGGCAGAAGTGATGGTGACCAGCAGAACAATTCCAAGAGCTGCGTGCCAGGCTCTCACTTTCATCTCAGAAACTCGGGGTCGAAGCTGAATACGACCGGAAGAACATCATCCGGAAATCCAGCGGGTAATGGTCCAAACCGACGCGTGCTCGACGCCGCCTCCACAGCACCCTGTGCTTCCAGGTCGAACGAGAACACACCTGACTTTCTCACGAAGACCAGGTTGGAGACCGATCCGTCGCGGTGAATCAGAAATCTGACTTCCGCCTTAAGCTTCGCACCAGTACGCGGCTTGAAGTTGAGCGCGATCTGGCGAACGATGTTGTTGAGATACCCTGGAAACGGGAACTCGATCCCATCACTGCGCACCGTAGCGACGTCGGTTCCCTTCCCGCCCTCAGGTCCGCCGCCCGCCTTCGGCGCTTCAGTCTCGACCTCGGTAGCAGGCTTGACGTCTTCCGTCGGCGCCGCGCTCGGCTTCGCAGCCGGTGGAGTTTTCGCTATCGTCGGCGTCGCGCGCACTGGCGGCTTGCGCACCGGTCGCGCAGTCGGCAGCGGCATCTCCTTGACCGATGACTGCGGTGTGCTGGGCTGGGTAACGGGCGCCGCGGGCGTGGCAGGCCCGGTCCTCACCTCTCCGATGGCGCGCTCTCCCGCCGGCGCGGCCACGATATTCACACGGTACATCGGCGGGAGCGCGATCGGCTTCGGCTGCTTCAGCGACTGGAACGCGAACGTCGCCAGCAGCGCGTGAAACAGCGCCGACAGCGCGAAAGAACCAAGGTGCTTCGACTCGCGGGCGAGACGCGCGCTCACGGCACCTCGGTTGGCTCTGCGACCAGGCCGACATCTCCGACACCGCTGGCGCGCATGATGGCGAGGACTTTCACCACCGAGCCGTACGGCACCCTGTCATCCGCCCGGAGGTAGATCCCTCCCGGTCCACGGCGTTGCGCCAGCGCCTTGAAGCTGGAGCTGAACTGCGCGAGCGTGAGCCTCGCTTCGTCGACGAAGATTGCCCCCGTCCTGTCGACTGTCACGGTGAGGCCGCTCTTCGACTCGAGCGGCCGGGCCTGCGCCTGCGGCAGCGAGATGTCTACGCCGCCCTGCATCATCGGCGCGGTAATCATGAAGATGATCATCAACAGCATCATCACGTCGATGAGACTGACGACGTTGATCTCGGCGTTGAGCACGAGCCGGTCGCGGCTGCGGTTCCGGCGCGCCACTAGATCCTTCCCTCGCGCACCATAAGGGCGATGAGCTCGGACCCCACGCTTTCAAGCTCGCCTTCGATCTTGTTCAGCCTCGAAGCAAAGATGTTGTAGGCAAAGACGGCGGGGATGGCGACGCTGAGCGCCGCGGCGGTGGCGATGAGCGCTTCGGCGAC
>JBKKAY010000080.1:0-3754 GCA_046714195.1 Gemmatimonadaceae bacterium | reverse complement strand
ATAGTGATGCCGACCAGTTTTTCTCCCTCGGAGCGAATGTCGTGCAGCTCGTGGAACGGCAACAGAGTCGTCCGGCCGGCGCTCGCCGCGGCAACCACATCGGTGATCGTAGCGCCGTGCGCCCGATACTTGTCGCTCCGATGGATGAGCGTCACCTCTCTCGCGCGGTCGCGGAGCTGCTGCGCCCAATCGAAGGCCGAGTCGCCGCCGCCGATGATGACGATGCGCTGGCCGCGGAAATCTTCGGGGTTGGAGACGCGGTCGAAGATTCCCCGTCCGTACCACGGCTCGGCGCACGCCTGCGGCAGTCGTCGCGGTGAGAACGCGCCGATTCCGGCCGCGATCACGATCGCGCGAGTGGAGAAACGGTCCGTCTCCGTCACCAGCACGAGGTGGTCTTCTTCCTGCTCGAGCGCGGTGACGTTCTGATTGAGGTGGGCGTTGAGCTTGAACTGAGACGCCTGGTCGACGAGGTCTCTCACCATATCCTTCGCCAGGACCTTCGTGAACCCGGCGACGTCAAAGATGTATTTTTCCGGGTAGAGAGCGGTGAGCTGGCCTCCCAGCTGCGGCAGCGCATCGACGATCTGGGCCGTCGCTCCGCGCATGCCGGAGTAAAAAGAGGCGAACAGCCCGGTGGGGCCGCCGCCAATGATCGTGATGTCAGTGATCGGGTGAGTCATCTATGGTCGAAATATATCGAAGCCCGGCCGACCGGCCCGATTACCTCTACTGATCGAGCGCCGTCACACTCACGTCGGCTCCGCCGTCGTCCCGATACTGAACGCTCACCGTCCACGGCTGGCAGCACACCTCGCAGTCCTCCACGTACTGCTGCGCCGGACCGCTGCCGGGGTCCAGCGAGATCTCCACGCTTTCGTTGCAGTACGGGCAGTAAACCACTGCATCAGTGTCCGCAGCGCCGTCGCCGAGGGGGAATTCCTCGTCGAGGTCATCGATTTCGTCGGGCAATGGCATCGCTGGAGAGCTAGGGTCTAACTACAGACTCGCATCTGGCTCAATGCTATGGCCCCCAAAGAGTTCGGGTAAGGGAAAGGGGATGCAAGTCTTGAGTGATCAGTGTGTCAGTTGTTCGGTCGTCAGTGGTTAGCAGTTAGCGTGTGCCACTGGTAAACCACTGACACACTGTCAAACTCAAGACTGTCCACTCAAAACTTGCATCCCCCATAAGTGATTGAGGGCCAAAGATCCCAGTTAGATTATCCCCTCGTGAAGATCTATACAAAAACCGGTGATTCCGGCGACACCGGCCTCTTCGGGGGCGGCCGAGTTCAAAAGGACGATCCCCGCGTCGAGGCATACGGCGATGTCGACGAGCTCAACGCGGTGCTCGGGCTGGCCCGGGCGATAGAGCCGATGCCGCGCGTCGACGAGATCCTCATCCCGATGCAGCGCGACCTGTTCAGCATCGGAGCCCTGCTCGCGACCCCCGACCGCGAGAAAATGGAGCGGCACCTCGCCAAGGCCAATATCGACGAGCGCAGAATCTCCGACCTCGAGCGCGCCATCGACGATTGCGAAAAGGAGCTGGAGCCGCTCAAGGCTTTCATCATCCCCGGTGGAAGCAGGAAGGGCGCGGTGCTCCACGTCGCGCGAACCGTTTGCCGCCGGGCCGAGCGAAGGGTTGTCGCCCTCCAGCGCGAAGTGGAGATTCCGCCGCTGGTCGTGATCTACCTCAATCGCCTGTCGGATCTTCTTTTCACGCTTGCTCGTGTGGCGAACATCCGGGCGGGGGCGGGCGAAGTAACCTGGTAGCAGGCGAGCGGGAAATACGAATGGGCGCAACCGCGATCAGGATCGAGCCGGGACTCCTGGCCCGCGCCGGCGCCATCATCAGAGAGCTCGCTCCGGCCCACAGATACGCCGTCATCACCGACTCCAACGTCCACTCGCTGTACGGGGTTCCGCTGAAGAGCCAGTTCGAGCCCAATACAATAGATATCCTCACCATCCCCGCCGGCGAGACCAGCAAAACCCGGGAGATGTGGTCGACCTTGACCGACCGAATGCTGATGTCGGGATTCGGCCGGGACTCGGTAATCATCGCGCTTGGCGGTGGAGTCGTAGGAGACCTTGCCGGGTTCGTCGCGGCGACCTTCATGCGCGGAGTTCCGGTCGTCCAGGTTCCCACTACCCTCCTCGCCATGGTCGACGCATCGATCGGTGGAAAGACGGGCATCGACACCCCGGCGGGCAAGAATCTGGTGGGAGCGTTCCATCACCCGGCCGCGGTATTAATCGACCCGCAAGTGCTTGTCACACTTCCACTTAAAGAGTTTCGCGCGGGAATTGCAGAGATAATCAAGTATGGCGTAATCGCGGACCGGCCATATTTTGACGAGGTCGCGAATGCGCTCCCTGGGCTGCTTTCAGACGGCGGGCGCGAAAGTGACAGACTGCGCTCGATTCTAGTCCATAGTATTGAGATAAAGACGGAGATCGTCTCGCGCGATGAGCGCGAGGAGGGGCTGCGAAAAGTTCTGAACTTCGGCCATACCATCGGCCACGCAGTCGAGATCATCAGCGGTTACTCACTGCTCCATGGTGAGGCTGTTGCGATAGGCATGGCGCTCGAGAGTACGGCGGCGGAAAGAATCGGAGTTGCCGAGCCAGGCACCGCGGCGGAGATAATCCGGGTCCTCAAGCTGGCCGGGCTGCCGACGACCCTTCCTTCGGGCTGCGACCTCGGTGCGGTTGTCGAGGCGATGCGGTCGGACAAGAAGCGAAGGATGGCGAAGACGATGTTCGCGTTTCCACTCCGTATCGGAGCGATGGCGGGGAAAGACTCAGGGTGGACCGTTCCGGTCAGTGACGATCAGCTTAGGGAGGTACTTGAATGAAAATCAGCGGAATTTCGCGTCTCGAGGTCGTCAGGACCGCCATCGCGCTCGCCTTTGCGATAGCGATCCTGGGCACCGGGGCGATAGCGCTGCCTTCCCTCCCCACACCCGAGAACACTGAGCTGCCGCCGGTGAAGGGCCCGCAGCTTGAAGCCGCCACCCTCGAAGCCGTAGAGACCATCCACGAATCCGCCGCCAGGATCGTCGAGCCGGTGAAGGAGACAGCGGTCAAGGTGAAGGCGGTCACCAAGCCGATCGCGGGCGGGCTCAAGGTCCTTCCTGACGCCGCCGGATACATCCGCGCCACCGCGCACGAAGCGATCAAGATGAAAAAGGGAATCCTTCCCTTCACTCCGTCCAAGTTCAGGCGTGCCGACGAAGGCGTGACAATTCCGGTCACGCTTACCCAGTACTGCGTGCAGGGTGAAACGCGCCGCGGGCGCCAGACCCGCCACGGAATCCTCGCCGCCGATCCGCGCATATTCCCACTCGCGCGCTACGTCGACGTTTACCTCGGCACTGATTACCTCGGCCGCTATCTCGTCGACGACACCGGTGGCAATGTCCTCGGTGCGACGCTCGACATCTGGAACCCGAACTGCCGGGAAGCGAAAAAGTTCGGAAGGCACCCGGGAAGCGCGGTGCTGATCGCGCGCGAGGTCGAGCAGATTCCGATCGCTGATACTCCGATTCGCTGGGACGGACTCGCGGAGCGCTAGTTCTGTGCGGTTCGACGATGTGTAAAACTGGCCCTGTAATTGCTCGATTCGGCGCGCGAATCCCCAACCGAGATCACACATGTCATCGTTCAGCACCTACCTGATCGGATTTTTCGTCCTAATCATCGGGTTGGCGATCGCTGCCTACCTCGTCAACGTTCCACAGACCTGGAT
>JBKKAY010000079.1:0-15038 GCA_046714195.1 Gemmatimonadaceae bacterium | reverse complement strand
ACGTGGCCATCCGAGCTGTGGAGCTCGAAGCTTCGGATGTCGGTGCCGGTGGCAGAAACCGCGGTGGCGAGGTCGGCGTAGAGTCCGCGGCGGTCGGTGGCTTCGAGGGCCAGCCGCACCATGAACTTTTCGCCCTCCAGCTCCTTCCAGTCGATCTCGATCCGTCGCTCCGGCTCCTGCACCAGCATCAGAAGGTTTGGACAATCCGAGCGGTGGATGCTGACTCCGCGGCCCCTCGTTACGTACCCCACGACCGCGTCTCCGGGCACGGGCTGGCAGCATTGGGCGTAACGCACCATCATGCCGTCCACGCCCTGTATCCGCACCCCCTTCGGAGCACCCCTGACCCTGTCGACCAGCCAGTCGAGCGGGCCTGGCTTGACCGGCTCCGGGGCCTCCGATTCGGGGAACAGCTCCTTCAGGACCTGTGAGGCGTTGACGTCGCCCTGGCCGATCGAAGCGATGAGGTGGTTGAGATCGGTGAGGTGGAGCTTTTTGGCGACCTCGAGTAGCGCTGAGTCCTCGGGCTTGGTGAGGCGCCGGCGCTTGATCTCGCGGTCCAGAATCTCGCGCCCAAGCTTGATCGAGGTGTTGTGCTCCTCGATGCGGAGGCGCTGACGGATCTTGTGGCGCGCCCTCCCCGTTCTCACGTGCGCCAGCCAGTCGCGGCTCGGCTTCGCCGAAGGCGATGTGATGATCTCTACCGTCTCAGAGTTCTTGAGCTCGCGCGCGAGGCTCGCTATCCGGCCGTTGATGCGCGCGCCCTGACAATGCAGCCCCACCTCGGTGTGCACAGCGAAAGCGAAATCGATCGGCGTGGCCCCCTTGGGGAGCTGTATCACGTCTCCCGTGGGAGTGAAGACGAAGATCTCGTCCTGATAGAGATCGAGCTTCAGGAATTCGAGAAACTCGTCGGGAGTCTTCGCGTCGAGCTGGAGCTCCAGCACCTGACGGAACCACTGGAGCGCGCGGTCCAGTTCGTCGGCGCTCTTGGTGTTCTCCTTGAACCGCCAGTGCGCCGCGATTCCGTATTCGGCGGTTCGATTCATCTCGCGCGTACGGATCTGGATCTCGAACAGCTGGCGGTTGGGGCCGAAGACCGTCGTATGCAGTGACTGATAGCCGTTCGATTTGGGCTGGGCGATGTAGTCCTTGATGCGTTCCTGGAGCGGCGTGAACTGGTCGTGGATCACGCCGAGCGCGTGGTAGCAGTCGGGCACCGAGTTGACGGAGACGCGGATCGCGAGGAGGTCGTAGATCTCCTCATACGGCTTGTCCCACTTCTTCATCTTCTTGTAGATCGACCACAAATGCTTGGGTCGCCCGGTCACTTCCACGTCGGCGATCCCCGCTTTCTTCAGGTGGCTCTCGAGCGGCTCCTTGAGCTGGGCGATGGACTGCTCCCTCTCGGCGCGCCGGACCGTCACCTTCTTGGCGAGCGCCTTGTACTCGGACGGCTCAAGGTGCTTGAAGGCCAGATCCTCGAGCTCCCAGCGCACCTTGGCCATTCCGAACCGGTGGGCCAGCGGCGCGTAAAGATCGCGCGTCTCGAGCGCAATCCGCCGCTGCCGCTCCCCGGGCAGGAATTCCAGCGTCCGCATGTTGTGCAGCCGGTCCGCAAGCTTGATGAGGATCACGCGTGCATCCTTGGCGATCGACAGCAGCAGCTTCCGGTAATTCTCGACCTGCCGTTCCTGGGACGAGTTGAGGGGCAGGTGCCCGATTTTGGTGAGACCGTCGACGATCTCCGCGATCTCCTTCCCGAATTCCGCCTCGACGTCGGCGACGGAGATTCCGGTGTCTTCGACTACGTCGTGGATCAGCCCGCTGGCGACGGTGACCGAGTCCAGCTGGAGATCGACCAGGATCTTGGCGACCTCGACGCAGTGGGAGACGAACTTCTCACCGGAGAGGCGCTTCTGACCTTCGTGGGCCCGCTCGCTGAAGTCATAGGCGCGCGCGAGCAGATCGCGGTCGAGCCTTTCCGGCAGGCCCTCCCCGATCCAAGAAGGAAGCGGTTTTACCCTGATCGCGCCTGCCGTCACAACAGTCCTGCCTCCGCGAAGCTGATGTAGCGTCCCCTTCCGATAATAACGTGATCCTGCACGGGTATGTCGAGTACCTTGCCTGCCTGCACAAGCTGCTCAGTTACTACCCTGTCGTCGGGCGATGGTGTCGGGTCCCCGCTCGGGTGATTGTGGACCAGAATTATCGCCGCCGCTCTCTCCGCGATCGCTTCCCGGAACACCTCTCGCGGATGGACGAGCGATGAATTGAGCAAGCCACGGGTGATAGTGATGTCGCGCTCGAGCCGGTGCTGGGAATCGAGGACGGCGACGTGGAATTCCTCGACCGGGAGATCCTCCAGCTTCTGTCCAAAGAGCTCGTAGACATCCCGCGGCCACCTGACCGGAGCTCCTTCCTGCCGCTCCTCGGCTGCCATCCGTCGCCCCAGCTCGAGTGCGGCATGTATACCGACTGCACGAGCCGTTCCTACGCCTGTCACGGTGGTGAGGGTAGCCACCGGCTGCGCGGCGAGCAGGCGCAGCGAGCCACGGCAGGTGGAGAGGATCTCCTGGCCGATCCCGAGTGCTGAGCGGCCTTCGGACCCACTGCCGAGGAGGATGGCGATGAGCTCGCTCGAGCTGAGGGCGTGGGCGCCGTGGGTGCGCAGGCGCTCGCGCGGGCGCTCGGCGGCGGGGAGCTCACGGATTGTAAGGGGCATTGGGTCTCCAGTGGTTTGTGCTGGAGAGTGGGGCCGATACCGATTAGGGCTGGCACCCGGCGCGGGCGGGCGCAATCGTGGCGTTTCGGAACTGTGCTCGACTACGCAGGATACTTCAACCAAGTTAAGGCTCCTTCCCAATGCAGACATGACGACCAAGCGTGTACTACTCGTAGTTGGATTCACCGCAGTGGGCTGCCTCGGATTCACGCCGCGCCAGCGTGATTCGATCGACCGAGTCGCCTGGATGACCGGGTGCTGGGAGGCAAGTAACAGTGAGCGGACGGTGTACGAGCAATGGACCGCGCCGCAGGCACGAGCGATGCTTGGGAACAGCCGGACTATTCGGCGGGACAGCCTGGTGGAGTACGAGTTCGTGGTACTGAGGGAACAAGGAGAGCGCCTCGCCTATCTCGTGCATCCATCTGGACAGGCCACCACCACCTTTCTCGCTACGACGTTTGGTGAGTCATCCGTGATCTTCGAAAACCCGCAGAATGGTTTCCCGCAGAAGATCGGCTACGAACGTCGAGGAGCGGATTCTTTGGTGGCGTGGATCAGCGGCCCGCGCGGAGACACAACTCGCCGGATCGACTTCCCCTACAAGCGCATTAGATGCGATTTGTCCGCAGTCCGCAGTTAGTCCGCAGTCCGCAATTGCTTCAAGCCTGAGCTCTAGAGATTAGCCCCATGACATTTCTTGAACTTCTTCCCTGACCCGCAGGGACACGGATCGTTCCGCCCGACGTTGGTCCAGTCCGCCTTCGACCCCGCCGGACCACCCGCCAGGCCGCCGCTCGCTCCAGCGGCGCTCAGCGACGACTTGCGGCCTCCGACGTGGATCGTCGGCTCGGGACGAACCGCGGCACCCGGAGTCGGACTCTCGGCGGGCCCGATGTCGAGCGTCTCGTCGGTTCCTTCGCCATCACTCGCACCGATGTCCTCGAGCACGCCTAACGCGTTGAACCGCTTGCCCGGTCGCGGCGCGCGGCGGACATCGCCGTTGTCGCCGTCGTCCTCGGCGTTCAGGAACATCGGTGGCAGAGGGCGCGGCTGCTCGAAGGTGATCTGCGCCTTCAGGAATCTCTCGGTGAAGGTGTTGTGGATGTCGCCCATCAGATCCACGAACATCGTGTAGGCTTCGTGCTTGTACTCGATGAGGGGATCCTTCTGCCCCCACGAGCGATAGCCAATGGCGTTGCGCAGCTGATCGAGATCGTAGAGGTGATCCTTCCACTTCTCGTCCAGGACGTGCAGCATCACCAGCGCCAGGAGCTGGTGCGAGAATTCGCCCAGGCTCGCGAGCTTCTCGGTGAACGCCTTCCTTCCGGCGTCGACACCGCGCTCTTCCGCTTCCTTGTCTTCGACGGGAAGGTTCCCATCCTCGAAGCCGGGGACGGTGAGCATGTAGTGCATGAGGAGATCCTGCCGGAGCAGCGCGAAGTCCCACTCCTCCGGTGAGTCGAAGATCGCCAGCGTGTCCTGCACGCGCTTGGCGACCCCCTTCTCGATCATCTTCTGCGCTTCGGCGACGAGCTCTTCTCCGCCCTCGAGCGCGAACGAGCGCAGCGAGTAGATCACTTCGCGCTGCTGATTCATCACGTCGTCGTACTCGAGCAGCCGCTTGCGCGACTGGAAGTTCTGGAGCTCCACCCGCTTCTGCGCCTGCTCGATCGACCGCGTGATCAGCGAGTGCGTCAGCATCTCGCCTTCCTCCGCGCCCATGCGATCCATCAGCTTCGCGATCCGGTCGGATCCGAACAGGCGCATGAGGTCGTCTTCGAGCGACAGGAAGAACTGAGACGCGCCGGGGTCTCCCTGACGGCCGGCGCGGCCCCGCAGCTGGCGGTCGATGCGCCGCGCCTCGTGGCGCTCCGATCCGATGATGTGCAGCCCGCCCAGCTCCACGATGCCGACGAGCTGGTTCTCCGCGTCCTTGCGCTCTGACGGCTTCGATTCGGTGACCCCGGGTCCGAGCTTGATGTCGGTTCCGCGGCCGGCCATATTGGTCGCGATCGTCACCGCCCCCGGCTGGCCCGCACCGGCCACGATCTCGGCCTCGCGCTGGTGATATTTGGCGTTGAGTACGTTGTGCGGAATCCCGGCCCGCTTGAACATCCGCGCCAGAGTCTCCGACACTTCGACGCTCACGGTTCCCACCAGCACCGGATATCCGAGCCCGTGCAGACGCTGCGTCTCCTCGAGAATCGCGTTGTATTTCTCGCGACGCGTCTTGAACACCAGATCCTGGCGGTCGTCACGGATGACGTCGCGATTGGTCGGTATCACCGACACGCCGAGCTTGTAGATCTGATGAAATTCAGTCTCTTCCGTTTCGGCGGTGCCGGTCATTCCCGCCAGCTTCTCGTAGAGGCGGAAATAGTTCTGAATGGTGATGGTGGCGAGAGTCTGCGTCTCGCCCTTCACCTGCACGCCTTCCTTCGCTTCAACCGCCTGGTGTAAACCCTCTGACCACCGGCGCCCGTGCATGGTGCGGCCGGTGAACTCGTCGACAATGAGAACCTGTCCTTCCTGCACGACGTAGTTGACGTCCCGCTCGAACAGCGCGTGCGCGCGGAGCAGCTGGTGGACGATGTTGAGGCGCTCGCTCTTGTCGGCGTAGTCGCGATTGATCTCGTTCCTGGCTTCCAGCTTCTGGGCCGGCGTCAGGTCCGGGTCGTGATCGATCGCGTGCACCTGCTGCGACAGATCGGGCAGCACGAAGTCGTCGGGCGCATCGGGCGACATGAAGTCCACACCGGCGTCGGTGAGATGGACGGTGTGGCCCTTCTCGTCGAGGACATAGAGCAAGTCTTCTTCGATGTCCCGGAACTGCTGCTTCCCGGCCGGCAGCCTGCGGTCGGCGATGTGCTGCAGCTCCATCTTCTGCACGAGCTGCTTCGCTCCGGTCTCCTGCAGAACCTTGAGCAGCCGCTTGTTCTTGGGCCCGCCGAGGCGTGCCTTGTAAAGACTGAGCCCGGCGGTGTCGTTGTCCTCCGCCTCGAACGCTTTCTCCCCGATGGCGACCAGCGAGTTCACCAGATCGCTCTGACGTCTGACCAGCCGCGCTACCGCCGCGTTGTGCTTGGCGTACTCGGCGTCGGTCTCGCTCCCCACCGGACCCGAGATTATGAGCGGAGTCCGCGCCTCGTCGATCAGGACCGAGTCCACCTCGTCGACGATCGCGTATATGTAGCTCCGCTGCACCCGCTGCTCGAGCGACTGCACCATGTTGTCGCGCAGGTAGTCGAACCCGAACTCGTTGTTGGTGCCGTAGGTGATGTCCGCTTCATAAGCGGCGCGGCGCTCCTGGGTACCGGGCTCGGTGTCGTCGAGGCATCCGACGGTAAGGCCCAGGTACTTGTAGACGTGCCCCATCCACTCCGAGTCGCGGCGGGAGAGATATGAGTTGACGGTGATGAGGTGCGCGCCCTTTCCGGCAAGCGCGTTCAGATAGAGTGGAAGCGTCGCGACGAGCGTCTTACCTTCTCCGGTCGCCATCTCCGCGATCCGTCCGTGGTGTAGCTGGATGCCGCCCATCAGCTGCACGTCGTAATGGACCATGTTCCAGTCCATCTCCTGCCCCGTCACCTGCACCGTGCTGCCGAGCAGCCGGCGGGCGGCCTCGCGCACGGTGGCGAATGCTTCGGGAAGGAGCTCGTCGAGCACGTCCCGCACCGCTTCGCGGAGCTCGGCCTCGACGCCGCCGCTGCCGTCCACGCCGCTCAGCTCGTTGTCGATATCCTCGCGGGCGGCGGGATCGGCGGTGATGCGCTTCCGCTCTCTGAGCTCGGCGATCCGGGCTTCGATCTCGCCGGTGACCTCGCGGATGCGCGCGCGGAACTTCTCGGTCCGGCGCTGCAGCTCATTCTCGGAGACGCCCTGAAGACGCGCGTAGTGCTCGTTGATCTCGTCGACGATCGGCTGAACGCGCTTGCGCTCACGATCGTGGCGAGTTCCGAACACTCCACTCAACATTCCTAGCATTCCTTCTATGTCCTCGCGCGGGCACCCGCCCGCATGAAATGCATCGACATCATCGGTAAAGTCCGCGCGCCGCGATAAAGCGCTCGACGGGCTCCGGAACGAAGCCCTTGATCGATTTTCCCGAAGCCAGCCGCTCCCTGATCTCGGTGGACGACACGTCCACCCGCCTGGTTGAAATCGTCACTATACCCTTTACGGCCACCGCGGTGTCACTGTTCGGCACAGACCGCGTCATCAGCGCCAATTTCGCCAGCTCGCGGATCCTGTCGGGCCGTTTCCAGCCGCTGAACCCCTCGAGGGTGTCCTGGCCGATCAGAAGAAAGAGCTCAGCCTTCGTGTTTCGGCGCGCAATCTCTTCCAGGGTGTCAACCGTGTAAGATAACCCCTCACGGCGGATTTCTGTGTCCTCCACGGCGTACCGGGGATCGCCCCCCACAGCGAGGCGGACCATCTCCAGACGGTCCGCGGCGTCAGCGACCGCCGGCGTGTCGACCTTGAAGGGCTGGGCCCACGCCGGGACGAATATCAGCTTGTCCAGGCGCAGTGCATCAACTGCATCGGCAGCGAGGATCAGGTGGCCGATGTGGGGTGGATCGAACGTTCCGCCGAAGACCCCAATCCGCACGTTCTTAGGGCGTGGGGGGAGGCGTTGCCGGCGTTGCCGGGGACGGCGATGGCGGGGGGGGCCCGCACTCTTCCAGGATCTGCCGGTCGTTCGGGTACTTCGTCCGCATCTCGGCGCAAAGATCGCGCGCGTCTTCGGTGTACCTGATGGCGCGATACGCTTCCAGCAGCCGCAGATACGCGTCCCGTGTCTTCGGCGCGTTCGGGTGCAGGCGGATCACATCCTTGAAGTAGATGATCGCCGAATCGTAGGCCTTCCGCTTCAGGTACAGGTACCCGGTGTCATAGTCCTTTTCGGCGAGCCACGCGTCCAGCTTCGCCAGCTCCTCGCGCGCCTTCGGCGCCAATGGAGAATCGGGGAAACTCGTCAGCAGCGACTGGTACGCGGTGATGGCGTTGGACCCGTAGGTCGCGTCGAGCTGTGGCTTCCGCCACTCTCGCTGGTACGCCTTGGCGGCGTGGTATAGCGCGTCATCCACCAGAGTGTCCTGTGGAAATGCGTCAACCAGCCGGTTATACGTGTTGGCGGCGAGCAGATGCTCCCCGAGCTGGTTGTGCGATTGCGCCAGATAATAGAAGGTGAGCGGCAGGCGCGGATCACGAGCGGCGAGATCGAGAGTCAGCTTCTCGAATGCCTTGGCCGCGTTGTCGAAGCGCCTCGCCCTGAACTCGGCTTGCGCCACCTGGTACAGCTTGTCGGCCGAAGGATAGATCTTCGGATCGAACTGCTGCTTGCAGGCGAGCGGTGCCACGAGCAGCAGCGCCAGCGCATATGAATAAAACCTGGAGATTCGCTTGATCTTACCCTTCGCGGTCTGGGGGAGCGGGTTCATGTGGTCGGACGGCCTATCGAGAAATAACGCACTCCCAGCTCCCGCATCTTCGCCACGTCGTAAAGATTGCGGCCATCGACGATTATTGGCTGCTTGAGGGTGCTCTTCACGCGCTCGAAGTCGGGATGCCGGTAGGCGTTCCAGTCGGTGACGATCACGAGGGCATCCGCTCCCGTCAGCGCTTCATAGTTAGTCTCCGCGTAATCTATCCGGTTGCCGATCAAAACTCTGGCATGTGCCATCGCGGCCGGATCATGGGCGCAGATCGAAGCCCCTTCCTGGAGGAGTGAATCGATCAGGGTCAGCGACGGCGCATATCGCATGTCGTCGGTGCCGGCCTTGAAGGCGAGTCCCCAGATGGCGATGCGCTTTCCGCGGAGAGAATCGCCGAGCGCCGCCTTCACCTTCTTGAGAAGGACCTGTTTCTGGCGCTCGTTGGCGGACTCGACGCCCGTCAGTACATCGAGAGGAACTCCCCTGTCCCCCGCCATCCTTACCAGCGCCTTCACGTCCTTCGGAAAGCAGGAGCCGCCGTAACCGGGGCCGGGGAAAAGGAAGGACTGCCCGATTCGTGAATCACTGCCGATGCCCTTGCGCACGAAATCGACGTTGGCGCCGGTCTTGTCGCACAGGTTGGCGATTTCGTTCATGAAGGAGATGCGTGTGGCCAGCATTCCATTGGCGGCGTACTTGGTCATTTCCGCGGACGGAATGTCCATCAGCAGAATGGGCTTGCCGGTGCGGACGAATGGCGCGTAGACATCCGTCATCACCTGCCGCGCGTGGGGGCTTTCGACGCCGAGCACGACTCTGTCCGGCCTCATGAAGTCCTCGACGGCGGTTCCCTCCTTCAGGAACTCCGGATTGCTGCAGAGATGGAAAGGCATTTTCGCTTCCTTCGCGACCTCCGCCGCCACCTTCGCCGCGCTGCCCACCGGAACGGTCGACTTGGTCACCACCACCATCTCACGCGTCATGTGGCGGCCCACCAGGCGCGCCACATCCAGCACGTATTTCAGATCTGCGGATCCGTCTTCGCCCGGCGGTGTTCCCACGGCGATGAACAGGACTTCAGCCGGCGCGATCGCGGCATGGAGGTCGGTGGTGAAAGTGAGCCGGCCTTCCCGCTGGTTGCGCTCGACGAGGGAGTCGAGGCCCGGCTCGTAGATCGGCAGCACGTTCTTCCGGAGGCCTTCGATTTTCCCGACGTCAATGTCGGCGCAGCAGACGTTGTTGCCCGTTTCAGCCAGGCATGCGCCGACGACGAGACCGACGTAGCCCGTTCCAATTACCGAGATATTCAATGGACTTGCCCTTGATTCAGACTGCTACGTAGGACGACGGCGAAGCGAGGGAGACGATTCGACCTTTCCCTTTCTTGAGCCTGGCGGTGGCGTTGCGCGTGTCGACGATCACCCGCGCCAGCTTCACCACCCGCTGGTAATCCACCGCGGTGTGGTCCGTCACGATTACCACGGCGTCGGCGTCGGTGAGCGCCTTGTCAGTGAGGTCGACGCTCTGGTGATCGTGCCCGTCCTCGTTGAATCGGGCGACGTGCGGGTCGTGGTAGGACACCTTCGCACCCTGGTCCTCGAGGAGACGGATTACATCGAGGGCGGGACTCTCTCGCATGTCGTCGATGTCCTTCTTGTACGCGACGCCGAGCACGAGGACCTTGCTTCCCTTTACCGACTTCTCGTCCTCGTTGAGGGCCTGCGCGACCTTGCGGACGACGATCGCCGGCATCTCGCTGTTGATCTCGCTGGCGAGATCGATGAAGCGCGTCTTGTAGTTGAGCGTGCGCATCTTCCAGGCGAGGTAGTGCGGATCGAGCGGAATGCAGTGCCCGCCGATGCCGGGGCCCGGAGTGAATTTCATGAATCCGAACGGCTTGGTGGCGGCCGCCTCGATCACTTCCCAGATGTCGACGCCCAGCTTGTCGCACACGATCGCCATCTCGTTCACCAGGCCGATGTTGACGGACCGGAACGTGTTCTCCAGCAGCTTCACCAGCTCCGCGGTCTCGGTGCTCGAGACCGGCACGATGGTGTCGAGGCAGGTGCCGTACAGCGCGCTGGCAATCTGGGTGCAGACCGGTGTGATCCCACCGACGATCTTGGGAGTGTTCCTGGTGTTCCACTTCGGGTTGCCGGGGTCCACGCGCTCGGGACTGAACGCGAGAAATACGTCTTCACCGACCTTGAGGCCCGCTGCCTCGAGCTTCGGCTGCATCAGCTCGCGCGTGGTGCCGGGATAGGTCGTGCTCTCGAGAATGATCACCACGCCGGGACGGCAGTGCCGTCCAACCGCGTCCGCCACTGCCAGGACGTAGCTCATGTCCGGGTCGCGGGTCTTGGCGAGCGGCGTGGGAACGGCGATGGAAATCGCATCCATCTCCGCCATTCTGGACTCGACCGCGGTGGCCTCGAACTTTCCCGCTTTCACCAACCGCGCGACCTCGGAGCTCGGCACGTCCTGGATGTGGGATTTGCCCGCCATCAGGTTCTTCGTGACGCGCTCGCTGACGTCGTAGCCGATCACGTGGAAGCCGGCGTTGGCGAATTCCAGCGCCAGCGGCAGTCCGACGTATCCGAGGCCGACAACGCCGACGCACGCGGTGCGGTTTTCTATTTTCGCGAGGAGCTGATTTTTCAGTTGCACTCGTTGCTCACTTGGTTGATTGCGCTCAGCGGCCGTAGAATCCGCGCACCGCTTCGATCACTTCATCGAGCTGCGACTGCCTGAGCTCGGGAAAAACTGGGAGAGAGATGACCTCTTCGCTGGCCCGCTCGCTCTCGGGGAATTCACCCTTCCTGTATCCCAGATACTCGAAGCACGGCTGCAGGTGCAGCGAGAGCGGGTAGTACACCGCCGATCCGATACCCTTCTCCTTGAGGTGCGACTGGAGGTCGCTCCGCCGCGCCACGCGGAGGGTGTACTGATTGTAGATGGATTCGTTGGCGGGATCGATTGTCGGGGTGCGGACATCGTTCAGATCCGCGAACGCGGCATCGTAGTAGGAGGCGTTTTTGCGGCGCGCCGCGCTCCACGATGCGAGCCTGGTCAGCTTGGCCGAGAGCACAGCCGCCTGTAGGGCATCGAGCCGGCTGTTGTAGCCGACTTCCTCGTGGTAGTAGGTCTTCATTCCGCCGTGAACGCGCAGCCGTTTTAGCCTGGTAGCAAGCGCGTCGTCCTGGGTCACCATCATTCCGCCATCGCCGTAACCGCCCAGATTCTTCGACGGGAAGAAGCTGAAGGTGCCGATCGTCGCTGCCTCGCCGGCCATTACCCACTTTCCGTCGATCTTTCTGCGGGCGCCGATGGACTGCGCCGCGTCCTCGATGACCGGCACATCTCCCGCCGCATCCTGAACAGCCTCGATGGGAGCCATTTGGCCGAAAAGATCTACCGCGATGACAGCCCGGGTCGACGGCTTGATTCCCGCCGCGATCGCGTCGGTGGAAATGTTGAACGTCGAAGGCTCGATGTCGGCGAAGACCGGACTGGCGCCGACGTTGTGGACCGCTCCGGCCGTCGCAAAGAACGTGAACGGCGTGGTCAGCACCTCGTCGCCCTTTTTGATGTCGAGGGCGCGCAGCGCCAGCAGGATCGCGTCGGTGCCGTTGGCGCACCCGATCGCATGCTTCGTGTGCGACAGCTCAGCCACTTCCCGCTCGAGTCGCTCGACCGGCTCGCCGAGGATGAAAGCCTGGTCGTCGACGACCTTCATCATGGCGGCGACCACGGAATCGCGGATCGTGCTGTGTTGTGCCTTGAGGTCGAGTAAAGGAACGGCCATTCTATCCGGAGTGACGTTTTGGTAGTTGTGCTGGTTAGCCCTGAAAGATACTAAGACCGGTCAGACTTGGGCCCTCAGCGGCAACGGAACTTCGCGGCCCGTCTTGGCAGATTCGTAGATCCCAAGAATCAGCTCGAGCGACTTTCGCCCGGCTCGCCCGTCGGTGTCGGGTTTGGCCTCGCCCCTCAGCACCGACAGGACGTTCCGGTAATAGCCCTCGTGCCCCAGGCCATAGACATTGGGCGGGGTGGTATCGGCCAGCTCGACCAGCTTGTCGTCGTCGTCGTACTCGGCGAACTCCCAGTGCTCGATCTTGTTGACGGCCGTTCCGCCGATCTTCGCCGAGCCCTTTTCGCCGAGCAGAGTGATCGAGCCCTCGAGGTTGCGCGGATAGGCGAGCATCGTGACTTCGATCGTTCCGAGCGCTCCTGAACGGAATTTCAGGATCGCCACACCCGAGTCCTCAGTCTCGATCTTCCGCGCGAGAGTGGCGGTCTTTGCCATCACGCTTTCCACCGGACCCATCAGCCACTGGATGAGATCCACGTAGTGCGAGGCCTGGTTCATGAACGCCCCGCCATCGAACTCCCACGTCCCGCGCCATGGAGCCTGGTCGTAGTACTCCTGCGGCCTCGCCCAGTGGACCGTGCAGCTCGCCAGATAGATTCGCCCGAACCGGCCGCGATCCACCGCGCGCTTGAGCAGCTGCACCGGTGGATTGAGCCTGTTCTGCTTGACGACGAACAAGTGCACCCCGGCTTTGTCGCACGCCTGCACCAGCTGGTCGGCGCCCGTCAATGAGATCGCCATCGGCTTTTCCATCACCACGTGCTTCCCCGCGCGAGCCGCGGCAATTCCCTGCGCCGGGTGAAGCCCCGAGGGAGTGGCGATGGCGACCACATCGGCTTTCGTCTCCGCCAGCATCTTCTCGTAAGACGTGAAGTGAGGAACATTGCGCTCCGCTCCCGCCGCGGCCGCGCGAACGGGGTCGGCATCACACACGGCGACAAGCTCTAGACCGTCGATCTTCGCGACTGCATCGAAGTGGTTCTTGCTGATCCGGCCACAACCCGAGAACGCGATGCGAAACATTTTGCCGCTCACTTGACCACTCTCTTCAGCTCGTTTCCCATCAGCTCGTAGCGGGTTCCACACGTCGTGCACAGCTGGGGCTCCTTGTCGGGCAGTCGCACGCCGCATTGGCACATCCAGCCGATCTTGCGCGCGGGTACGCCGACCATCAGCGCGTAGGCCGGGACGTCACGAATGATGACAGCCCCCGCTCCGACAAACGCATACTCACCGAGCGTCACACCGCATACGATCGTCGCGTTCGCACCAATCGTTGCGCCACGCCGAACCAGTGTCCGCTTGAACTCGTGCTTCCGCGCAACGTGACTCCTTGGATTGTCGACGTTTGTAAACACCATCGACGGCCCGCAGAACACATCGTCCTCCAGCTCGACGCCCTCGTAGACCGAGACGTTGTTCTGAATCTTGACGTTGTTTCCGATGCGCACGCCGTTCATCACCACCACGTTCTGGCCAAGAATGCAGCGCGCGCCGATCACAGCGCCGCCGAGGATGTGACAGAAATGCCAGACCTTGGTGTCGTCGCCGATCTGGGCGCCGTCGTCGGCGTAGGCGGATTCGTGGATGAATGCTTTTGCCAATCTAGACTCCTGCTTCTTTTGGGATGCGCGCGTGCCACTCCTGGAGCGGCAGCACCGAGGCGGGCCGCGAGCGCATGGAGAGTATCGCGTCGCACGCGGCATTGGCCGCGGAAAGCGTGGTGGTGTACGCGACGCGGTGGGCGATTGCCGCCTGCCGCATCGTATAGTCGTCGCGCTGTGATTCCTTGCCGAGCGGGGTGTTGATCAGCAGCTGTATCTCGCCGTTCAGCATGAGGTCCACTCCGTTCGGACGCCCCTCGTGGATCTTGAGCACCGGCTCGGCCGGAATCCCCCTACCCTTCAGGTGGCGGGCGGTCCCCGCGGTCGCCACGATCCGGAATCCGAGCTCGTGAAAGCGTCTAGCCAGAGGCGTAACCGCGCGCTTGTCCGAGTCGTTCACCGTTATGAATATCGATCCCTCGGAAGGCAGCACGTTGTCGGCGGCGAGCTGCGCCTTTCCGAACGCGCTGCCGAACGACTCGGAAATCCCCATCACTTCGCCGGTCGACCGCATCTCGGGCCCCAGGATCGGATCGAATTCCCGGAACTTGTTGAACGGGAACACGGCCTCTTTCACCGAGACGTAGGTGGGAATGACCTCTTCGACGAATCCGATCTGATCGAGTGTCTCGCCGAGCATCACCCGCGCCGCGATCGCCGCCAGAGGGACGCCGATCGCCTTCGACACGAATGGCACGGTGCGGCTCGCGCGCGGATTCACCTCGAGAACGTAGACCAGCCCGTCCTTGATGGCGTACTGCACGTTGATCAGCCCAACGACTCCCAGCGCCTTGGCCAGCGCGACCGTGTGACCGCGCATCACATCCAGGTGCTCTTCATCGATAAGGTAGGGCGGGAGCACGCACGCCGAGTCGCCGGAATGGATTCCCGCGTCCTCGATGTGCTGCATGATGCCGCCGATGACCACGTCCTTCCCGTCGCTGATGGCGTCGACGTCCGCCTCGAACGCGTCTTCGAGGAATCGATCGATGAGCACCGGCCGCTCTTCGGAGACACGCGCCGCCGTGGCGAAGTACGCGCGCAGCGATTCTCCGTCGTAGACAATCTGCATCGCCCGACCGCCCAGCACGTACGAGGGGCGCACCAGCACGGGGTAGCCGATACGCTCCGCCGCCTCCAACGCCTCGTCCACGCTGGTCGCGGTGCCGTTGGGCGGCTGCCGGATGCCAAGCTCGCGCACGATCTTCTCGAACCGGCGGCGATCCTCGGCGATGTCGATCGCGTCGGGGGACGTCCCGAGGATCCTGACCCCGGCTGCCTCGAGCGGCCGCGTGAGCTTCAGGGGCGTCTGGCCGCCGAGCTGCACGATCACGCCGACGGGCTGCTCGCGCGTCACGATCTCGAGCACGTCCTCCAGCGTGAGCGGCTCGAAGTAC
>JBKKAY010000078.1:0-4896 GCA_046714195.1 Gemmatimonadaceae bacterium | reverse complement strand
CTCGAGAAGGGCGGCGTGATGCAGGCGGTCGAGCGGTCTGGCTCGCACATGAATCCGACGCGCGTCGCGGGCAGCCTCGTGTTCTGGTTCGTGATGTTCGCGGTGATGCTCGTCGCGGCGAACGCGCTCGGACTCCAGTCGCTCGCGAACGTGTTCTCGGAGCTGGTCAGCTACATCCCGAGCGTGATCGCATCGATCGTGATCATGATCGTCGGCATCGTGCTGGGCAGCTTCGTCGGCGGCCTCATCAAGGCGTCCGCCGGCGGGCTCCACGGCGGACCGACGCTGGCGCGGGCGGGGAAGGGCGGCGTCGTGCTGCTGGCGACGTTCATGGCTCTTCAGGAGCTGGGGGTCGCAACCGAGATCGTCACCACTGCGTTCGCGATCCTCTTCGGCGCGATCGCATTGGCATTGTCGCTTTCGTTCGGGCTCGGCAATCGCGACCTCGCCGGCGAAGTCACTCGCAACTGGTATCGCCGCTATCGTGAGGAGCGCGACGCCATCGAGCGCGACAATCGGGAGATCGACCGCGCTGAGGGAATCTCCACCAACGAAGAATACGTGCGCCCGCACGTCACACCGCGTCGGGATGTGATCCCGATGACCCCGCGCGAGACTGATGTAACGCCACTGCCGCCCCGGGATTCGGAGCTGGACGACGTCGCTCGCCCTGAGTGATTAGCGGAGCAGCGGGCGGGGGCGAGGGCCAGCTTCTCCGCGCGCTGTCGCTCAGGCAAGCGATAGCGCTCGTCATCGGAACCGTCATAGGCACCGGCATTTTCCTGAAAACGGCGCCGATGACGCAGCTCCTCGACAAGCCGTCATTGGTTCTCTTCGCCTGGCTCGCGGCCGGCCTCCTCTCTCTCGCCGGCGCGCTCACGTACGCCGAGCTGGGCTCGATGCTCCCGAAAGCGGGCGGCGAGTACGTCTACCTGCGCGAAGCATACGGCGATCTCCCCGCTTTCCTGTGCGGATGGGCGAGTGTGACCGTGATCGCGAGCGGTGGCATCGCCGCGCTCGGAAGCGGGTTCGCCGCATTTCTGTCACCGTTCGTCCCGATGGACGCGGTATGGGCCGAGCGCAACTTCAGGCTGCTCGGCGAAACCGTGCATTGGCGTTTCGGCATCTCGCAAATAGTCGCTGTTGGGGCGATCCTCGTCCTTTCCGCGGTCAACGCGCGCGGAGTCGCGATCGGCGGGCGCATCCAATGGGTGCTGATGCTCGCCAAGGTTCTGGGAATCGCGATCGTCGTGGGCGGCGCTTACTTCCTGTCAGCGGCAGGATCGTGGACGCATCTCCGCGATCCCGCGACGAGCGCAATCGTTCAGGGAACCGGCATCAGCGCGTTCGGCGCCGCAATGATCGCCGCACTGTGGGCGTACCAGGGGTGGGGCCAGATGGGGATGGTCGCGGCGGAGATCGAGAATCCCGAGCGCAACATTCCGCGCGCCCTGATCTACGGCATGCTCGTGGTTCTCGCGGTCTATCTCGTCACCAACCTCGCGTATTTCTACGCGCTTCCGCATTCGGAGATTCTCACCGCCAATTCTACGGCCTATCGCGACGCGCTTCCGGTCGCGGCGAAGGCGGCGAACAGCTTTCTCGGAAGTTACGGCGGCCAGATAGTATCCCTCCTCTTCCTCCTCTCAGTCGCCGGCGCTCTCAACGGGGTCATACTCATGACAGCGCGCGTCCCTTATGCGATGGCCCGGGATGGCGTGTTCTTCCGAGGACTTGCTCACATAGGCTCCCGGTCGCACGTGCCGGCGCGCGCGATCTGGGCGCAGGGGATCTGGGCGTCCCTGTTGGCGCTGTCAGGGACGTTCGACCAGATCACGACCTACGCAATCTTCGTTCAGTGGCTGATTTTCGCGACGGCGGCAGGGGCGGTGTTCGTTCTGAGGCGCAAGATGCCGGATGCCGTGCGACCATACCGGGTGCTCGGCTATCCGGCCGTCCCGGCGATTTTCATTCTCGTGGCGACCTGGCTGGTCCTCAACACGCTGTACACGAATCCGGTCGAATCGGCGGCGGGTCTGGGGCTCGTCGCGGCCGGGCTTCCGTTGTTCTACTACTTCCGCCGCGTCAGGTAAACGAAGGGGTTGACGCCGAATCGACAAAAAAAAGAACGTCGAACTGCCAAGCCACCTGCGGCCTGCTACCAGCTGCCCGCTGCCAGCTCAGCTGATAGCTCGGCTGGTGGCCGGTAGCGGGCAGCGGGTAGCGCGTAGCTTGGCAGTTCGCGGTTGCAGTCCTCTCATACGTAACAATGCGTATTCGCCTCGGCACCCCATAGGTGTAGGCTGAGTAGATGAATGACCAACCCGCACCCAACCAACCGTGTTCATCGAGCTAACCAGCCCCGCAGTTAGTCTGACCGATTTCGCCCTGGCGATCGAGTGCGCAGCCCTTGCGGTGCTGCTCGCGCGCCATCCGGCAACGGATCTCGCGCTGCGCAAATGGTTCGTTGTGTTTTTTGCTTCGGTCGCCGCCGCGTCGCTATTGGGCGGGACCATGCATGGCTTCTTCGAGTATTCGACGAGCCCGTTCCGAACGGTTCTCTGGACCGCGACGCTACTGTCGATCCTGGTGACCAGCTTCGCGGCGTGGTCGATCGCCTCGATGATGCAGCTCGGTCGGCAAGCATCCCAATTGGTTCGAGGGTTTGCGCTGACGCAGCTGGTGGTGCTGACGTTGGTCGTTCTGTTCGTCACGCAACAGTTCCTGATAGCGATCATCGCGTACCTGCCCGCCACTGTCTTTCTGCTCGTTGCCTTCGTGCTCGCGTATCGACGTCGGCGAAATCCGGCGCTGGCGTCGGGGATAGCGGGGCTTGCCCTGGTTTTCATCGGGGCAGCCGTACAGCAATCCGGCGTAACCGTGCATCCAATTTATCTCGATCACAACACGCTCTACCATGTGATACAGGGCATCGCGCTTTGGCTGATCTATGGTGCGGCGAGATGGATGGCGGTCGCCCAACCCATCGTCAGGAGGACCAATGATATCGAGACGTGAATTCCTCGAGTCGGCCGCCAAGCTGGGAGCGGCCGCGGCGCTGGTGCCGGGCTGCGCTCCGCGAATCGCGGAGACGCTCGACGCAGCCGGCATACCCGTCAACGACATCCACTCGCAGCTCAATCCAACCCGTGTACGGCAGGTCGTGCGGCCGGATTCTCTCGACGCCGTACAGCGCATTGTTCGCGAAGCGGGCGCCGAGGGTCGAACTCTCAGCATCGCCGCAGGCAGGCACGCAATGGGCGGGCAGCAGTTCGCAACCGGGTCCACCCTCCTCGACATGAACGGGCTCACGCGCGTCATCGAGCTCGACCGCGTCAATGGTGAGGTCGAGCTCGAGGCCGGCATCCAGTGGCCGGAATTGTACCGGTATCTGCTCGACAATCAGCAGGGTGTCGCCGGCGCCTGGACGTTCGTGCAGAAGCAGACCGGCGCTGACAGGCTGAGCATCGGCGGCGCGCTTGCGGCCAACGCGCACGGGCGCGGTCTCAAGCTTCCTCCCTTCGTCAGCAACGTTGCCGCGTTCACGCTCGTCGGGCCCGACGGCACGGCCCGGCGCTGTAGCAGGAGCGAGAACCCCGAGCTCTTTCGCGCGGTGATCGGCGGCTACGGACTGTTCGGCGTGGTCACCAGCGTGCGATTGCGGCTCGTCAGGCGCCACAAGGTGCAGCGCGTCGTCGAGGTGATCGAGGCGGACGATCTCCCCTCGATGTTCGAGCGCCGCATCGCTGAAGGCTTTCTCTACGGAGATTTCCAGTTCGCCACCGACTTGTCGGCGGACGGAGATGCGCTCCGGAGAGGAGTCTTCTCGTGCTATCGGCCTGTCGGCGAATCAACCCCGATGCCGGCGAGTCGCGCCGCGCTGTCGCAGGAGAACTGGGCACAGCTTCTCTACCTCGCTCACGTGGACCGCCGGCGCGCCTTCGCGGAGTATGCGAAATACTACCTGAGCACCTCCGGGCAGTACTACTGGTCGGACGAGCACCAGATGAGCACCTACGTCGCCGACTATCACCAGGTGCAGTCAGCGCGGCTCGGCGAGTACGCCCACGGGACCGAGATGATCACCGAGATCTACGTTCCGCGCGACGCGCTGGTCCGATTCCTCGCCGACGTGCGGAAGGACCTCCATGAGAATCGCGCCGATCTCATCTACGGCACCATTCGGCTCATCGAGCGTGACACGGAGACGACGCTGGCGTGGGCGAAACAGCCGTACGCGTGCATCATCTTCAATCTCCATGTCGCTTCCGGCGCCGCCGGTGTCGAGAAGGCAAAGCAGGATTTTCTGCGGCTGATCGACCGCGGACTCTCATACGGTGGCAGCTACTTCCTCACCTATCACCGGTGGGCACGGCGCGAGCAGGTGCTTGCCGCATACCCGGAATTCGTGGATTTCCTGCGCTTCAAGCGCCGGTTCGACCCGCAGGAGCGCTTTCAGAGCGACTGGTACAGGCACTACCGTACAATGTTTGCCGACCGGCTCTAACCAGGGTGGTGAAACCGATCGCCATTGCGCATCGTTGGGAGTGACGGAAGTCACGATTGGCGCAAACAGGAGAAATCGATGATCAGGGCTGTCGTTGCGGTACTGGCGGGAATGTTGTTGCTCGGCGAGCTGTTCGCTCAAGGCGGAAAGGCATCGCGGTTCGTAGACAATCTTCGTCCGTTCGACGCCGTCATCGGCGTGACGGCGATCGTGATCGGAATACTGAATCTGTTCAGCTTCCTCGGGATGGCCCTCATTCTCGGCGGACTCGTGCTCGGCGCGCGCGCGCTGGCGGCGGTGCCGAACGTGGGAGACGATCTCGTCCGCGCCGGCGACAAGGTGGGCGGATTCCGGATCATTATCGGAAGCGTGCTCGTCATCCTCGGAAT
>JBKKAY010000077.1:0-4402 GCA_046714195.1 Gemmatimonadaceae bacterium | reverse complement strand
CCTCGGAGACCGAGAGATCCGCGGCGCCCGTTTCGCCAAGTCGAAGCTGCTCGACCAGTGCGGTTGGCTCTCCTGTAACCTCCATCGAATTTTGATCGAAAGGAACCACCATCAACGTTCGGTTCGGGGTCACATAGAGGAGGTGACCCGACGCGCTGTATTTGGGATGATTGCCGTCGGGGATGAGAACTCGATGTTTGCCTGACGGAATTTCAGCGATGGCGATGGAATAAGTCGTTCCCGCCCTTGCTGCCCCCCTTCCTGTTGTCGCTATGGCAAACAAGACACCCTTCCCGTTGGGCAGTACTTCCGGCCAGAGGTGATCGTCCTCTCCCTTTAGAGTATCGAGCGTTGTAAACCATTTGGGGACAGCGCCGGCTTTCGCTTCAACGCGCAAAAGAGGCGTTTGCCGTTGCCCGTCGACATAGATGAACCCGTCACGCCCCCATGATGCTCCGGCCACTCCGCTCATGGTGTCCGATACGATGACCGGCACTCTCTCTCCCAGCGTGACGATTCGAACCCTTTCTTCATCGAGGTAGCCAATTCGGCGGCCATCAGGTGAGAAAAAGGGGGATTGCGCGCCTTCGCTGCCTGGCACTGCGACTGCGTGCAGCTGGTCACGTGATCGAATCAGCAACTGCTTTCGCGGACCGCCGATGTGCGCAAGCCGCGACCCATCGGGCGAGATCGCTATCCGCGTCCACCAGGACGCACCCGGAACGATCGCCTCGGTCGAGTCGAAGACCAAGCGGTGACGCAGTACCTGTTTGTCGGAACCAGCAGGCCGCATCCAGGCCCAGACTGTGGTCGCCAGGAAGAGACCAGCGAGCGCGGCCGCGCCGTACAGCATCCACCTTTCGCGATGGCTGTGTCTTCCCGCGGGTTGCCGGCCCGCGACGGACGACAGCGTGAACGAAGGATTGTTCAGCGCTTCCGCGAATTCGTGCGCGGACGAGAAGCGATCGGCCGGAACCTTTTCGAGGGCTCGAGAGACAGCGGCTTCGACGTGCGGCGGGACACTGCGTCGCTGCGCTGTGAGTGGGCGCGGCTGCTCGGTCATCACGCGCGCGACCACCGCCTGGACGGTTGGTCCGGTAAAGGGCGGCTCACCCGCCAGCATCTCGTAAGTCACCGCACCGAGCGAATAGATGTCGCTGCGCGCGGTGATCGTCCGCTCTCCCATCGCCTGTTCCGGGCTCATGTAGCCCGGCGTGCCCAGCGAAAGACCGGTCTGCGTGATTCTCGCCCCACCGGCCTGCGTGACCGCGAGCGCAATCCCGAAATCCGCGACGATCGCACTCCCATCGTGCAGCAGGATGTTCTCAGGCTTGATGTCGCGGTGGATGACGTTGTGTCTATGCGCGTAGTCGAGTGCGCTGGCGACTTCGGTAGCGAGCCGAACCGCGTCGGATACCGGAAGCTGTTGCTCCTTGTCGAGGCGCTGGCGAAGTGATTCGCCCTCCACGTACGGCATCACGTAGTACGGCCGCCCAGTCAGCATGCCCACGCCCTCGCCAATCAAGCCGGAATCGATCAAGCCGAGGATGTGGGGATGTTGGAGGTTGGCGGTGACTCTGATTTCCTGCAGAAATCTTTCCGCACCAAGCACGGCGGCCAGCTCGGCGTGCAGAATCTTTATGGCGACCTTTCGGTCGTGTTTCTTGTCGTGCGCGAGATATACGGTGGCCATGCCGCCGCTTCCCAGCGTACGCTCGATGACGTACGTGGTGAACGCACGCTGAACCAGCTCGAGGGGCTCAGTCACGAAATTTGTCGACGGCTTGGGAGGCTGGTCCTTCGAAGTCCATCAAGTCGATCTCTGGCTAGGCGTGCACCAATGTAGGGACGATTACTCACACGGCCAACATCTGTTTTTCTGACCTCAGGGCACTGATACGGACAAGGCGAATGTAACGTTTGGTCGCCACGAGCGACTATTGGCGTTACGTTGGTGACAACTTAAAGAGACCAATTTCCGTCTCTTCGAGATCAGCTGCCTAACTCATTCTGAGGAACTCCTCTATGAAGTGGCACGTTCTCTCCTCCCTGCCGCGAGCAGCCGCTCTCGCAGTCGCAGTCGTCTCACTCACATTCGCTCCCAGCCGACTCCACGCCCAGGCCCAGGCCACCACCGGCGTCGTGCGCGGCTCGACAACCGGTGCCAGCGGTAACGCCGTCTCGGCCGACGTCACCATCCGGAACACCGAGACGAACTTTACTCGCACCATCCGATCATCGGACGCCGGAGTGTTCGTCGCCACGCTCGTTCCGCTCGGCAACTACCAGATCACCGCGCGAGCCCTCGGCCACAATCCGGCGGTCAAATCCGATATCAAGGTCAATCTCGGTCAGACGGTCGAGGTGCCGCTCGTCCTCCAGAGATCTGCCACCACTCTGGCCGGAGTCACCGTGCTCGGACAGACTCTGATCGACCAGACCAAGACCGCCGATGCGACGCAGTTGCCCGAAGCGGTTGTGAGCGGACTTCCCAATAACGGCCGCAACTACCTCAATCTCACGACACTCACGCCCAACGTCGCCATCACCCAGGGCCCCGACGGTGACGTCATCTCGGTGGGCGGACAGCGCGGCATCCACAACAACGTCTCCGTCGACGGCGCCGACTTCAACAATCCCTTCTTCGGCGAGCAGCGCGGAGGCCAGCGGCCGGCCTTCACCTTCAATCTCGACGCCGTCCGCGAGATGGTGGTCGTGTCGCAGGGAGCCAACGCCGAGTTCGGGAGATCCAGCGGCGGGTTCGTCAACGTCATCACCAAGAGCGGCACCAACGAAATGCACGGGTCGCTGCACTATTTCGGAAAGCACGACGCGCTTTCATCCGACGCGCAGCACCTTGCCATCCGGCGCGAGCCCGACTTCCAGCAGCACCAGTTCGGCCTCACGCTCGGCGGACCGATCGTCAAGGACAAGTTCTTCTATTTCCTGGCTTACGACCAGCAGGCGTACACCGAGACCAAGCAGAAGACCCGCCCGCAGAGCGCGGAGTTCACACAGCTCACCAATTTCCTCGCCACAGCCTTCGGCGGAGCGCTGGCCGAGGACTTCGGACCGATAGAGCGCACCAACGACGCGCGGGTCGGCTTCGTCAAATTCGATTGGCTGATCAATCCGATGCACAATGCGTCGCTCAAGTACAACTATACGAGCTCACGGCAGGAGAACGGGACGTTCGATGTCGATACCTGGGCGCGGAGCGCCAACGCGATCGAAAGGGACTACTCGCACGCCGTGAACGGCAGCCTGGTGTCACACCTCACCAACTTCATCGACAACGAGTTCCGCTTCCAGCTCGCGCGCGAGGACAGGCCGCGCCCCTACGCGGGGCCGCTGATCCCCGGGTCAAGTCCAGCCCGGCCGTTCTCTGACACGGGCATGGACTTCGCCTCGGGGTTCCGGTTCGGGATGCCGTTCTTCATCCCGGTAAAATCGTACGACACGCGCATTCAGGTGCTCGACAACATCTCATGGGTGCGCGGCAATCACATCTTCAAGACAGGCTTCGAGTGGAACCGGACCGAGGAGACCCAGACTTTCATCGGCTTCGCCAACGGCAGATTCATCTTCAATTCGGTGCCGGGCTTCATCAATTACGTGAATCAGGGCAACGGTTATGTGGAGTGCAGCATCGCCGGTGTCTTCGTCAGCAGCAACAACACGGGCGTGTGCCCGGCGGGAACGACGATCTCGGGCCCGGTGCTCCTCTACCTTCAGCAAGCAGGTGTCGGCGGCCGGTCGGTGGAAGACGCCGGAACGCAGAAGATCCCGCAGCACGACATCTCGGTCTTCATTCAGGACACCTGGACGGCGACGCCCAACCTGACGGTCAGCTACGGCGTGCGGTGGGAAGGACAGAAGCAGCCTGATCCAATCACCCCGCCGGCCGATGTGTTCTTCGCGCCCTTTATCGGCAGAACGGTGACCAACGCGCAGGGCACGTTTGCGTTTCCGTCGGATGGCACCATCCCGTCGGACATGAAGATGTTCCAGCCGCGGCTCGGCATCGCCTGGGACGTTGGGGGTGACGGGCGCGACGTGGTGCGCGGCAGCGCCGGCCTCTACTACGCCCGCATTCCGGGGCTCAATCTGGCCAGCGCGCGCAGCACCAACGGCTCGATCGGACAGACCATTTTCCGGAACAGCGCGGCCTCGCCCTTCCTCGGTAGACCGCCCGCGTACAATACCTTGCTGACGGCGCCGACGGGAGCGCCGTTCCGACCCGACGTTTTCGTGTTCGACAAGGACTTCAGGAACCCGCGCACCATGAGCGCGTCGATCGGTTACGACAAGGAAGTCTTTGCCCTGACGTCGGCGTCGGTGAGCTACACCCACGCGCGGACGGATTTTCTCACGCGCTTCATCAACCGCAACGATGCGGTGT
>JBKKAY010000076.1:0-4310 GCA_046714195.1 Gemmatimonadaceae bacterium | reverse complement strand
CGATGTCCCGCGATGGGCTCCTGCCTCCAATCTTCGGCAAGGTGCACCCAAAGTTCAGAACGCCCTACGTCACCACCATCCTTACCGGTGTGGTGGCGGCCATCGTCGCCGGGCTCTTCCCGATCGGCCTGCTCGGCGAGCTGGTCTCGATCGGTACGCTGCTGGCTTTCGTGATCGTAATGGCCGGAATCATCGTCCTGCGCTACAAGTCTCCGAACATTGCACGCCCGTTCCGTACGCCTCTTGTTCCCTTCGTGCCACTCGCCGGCATCGGGATTTGTGGCTACATGATGTTTAGTCTGCCGTTCGCCACCTGGGAGCGGCTGCTCGTCTGGATGGCCATCGGAATGGCGATCTACTTCCTGTACAGCAGGCGACACTCCAAACTGGCCCGCGCGGAAGGAAGTGCTTGATCTCCTAAGCGTCCCGCCGGAGAGAAGAGCGGCGATCGAGCGTCTCGCGCAGGAGTTCAGCGCGGGACGCTCTGTCGCAATTACGACTCACATCAACGCTGACGGGGACGGCTGCGGGTCGGAGACCGCTCTGGCGCGGCTGCTCGCGCAGATCGGCGTCCAGTCGCGGATCGTCAACCCAACGCCGTGGCCGGAGATGTACAAGTTCCTGCTCGGTGACGACGTGACCGATGCCAGTGAGCGCGGCGCCAAGGCGCTCGGCGAAGCGGATGTCCTGGTGATCATGGACATCTCAGACGTCAAACGACTGGGGGTCCTGGCTGACAGCGTGCGGAAAGCCAAGGTCCCGAAGCTGGTGATCGATCACCATCTGCCGAGCGACGAGCCGCCCAGCACGCTGATGGTCGCCGACACCGCCGCGTGTGCCACCGGGGAGCTGGTTTACGATGTCGCCACCTGCCTCAAGCTCGACATCACACCCGACATCGCGCGCTCCCTTTACGTCGCAATCCTCACCGATACCGGAGGGTTCCGGTTCAGCAACACTTCGGCGCGTTGCCTCGCCGTCGCCGGCCAGCTGATTGGGTCGGGCGTGGAGCCGGAAGAGATGTATGGGCGGCTGTACGCCTCGATGCCGGTGGGCCGGCTGCATCTCCTCCGCGACGCGCTCGCCACGCTCGAGGTCGACCCCGAGTACGGCATCTCCTGGATCTCGGTGGCGGCAGGTGCCGCTGAGGAGTACGGACTCAAGTCGGAAGATCTCGAGGGTATAGCGGAGCATCCCCGATCGATCGGGGGTACCCGGCTGGCGTTGTTTTTCCGCGACCTCGGATACAACAAGGTAAAGGTGTCGTTTCGCAGCACGGGCGGAGTGGACGTCAACGAGTTCGCAAAGAAATTTGGAGGCGGGGGACACGCGCGGGCCGCCGGCGCGCTGATCGAGGGATCCATCGATGGGGTGCGGCACGATGTGGTCGCCGCCGCGCGGGATTTCCTGCGCGCGACGGACGCCGTGAAGCCGAGGCGGACGCCGCGACACTCGCCCAAGGTCGACAGGTAGCAACTCCACCCGCCTGCTTCTAACTTGCGGGGATGAGAGGCCTCCGCCGCAAAAAATCCCGTTCGCGCGCCGATGTCGAGCAGCACATCCGGCACGAGCTCGACGACCTCCTGCCGATTCTCCGATTGGAGCAGGGCGCCATCGAGCTGGAGAGCTTCGACTCCGCCAGCGGGACCGCGGTCCTCGCGGTACGAGGGGAATGCCCGGACTGTGGTGTATCGCCCGCCACCTTCATGCAGGGGATCGAGATGCAGCTCAAGCTCCGCATCGCCGAGCTGAGGATAGTGAGAACGAGCTCCACTTCCGTCCAATGAGCGCGAATCTCCAGGAGCGCATCACCGATGCGCTGGCGCGCATTCGGAGCAAGCGCGTCGGCACCAACGTGCTCGAGGCGGAGATGATCTCCGACATCGCCACCACCACCGATGGAAAGGTGAGGCTCAGCCTGCTTCTGACGGCCGACGACGATGCCACCGTGGTGCGCGAGGTTCGTCACGCGCTGCAGCAGGTGGAGGGCGTCACCGACGTGCGGGTGGATGTGAAGGACGCCGCGCAGGCGCGTTCCGCGAGCCCGCGAACGCCCGCGCCCCCGCCCGCGAGCGGACCGAAGAGCGCGGCGTCCCGGACGTTGCCGGTGATGGGACAGGAGACACAGTCGCAGCGCGCCGCGGTGCCCGCGCCCACGCCCGTCGCCTATCCGCACCTCGGCAACATCATCGCCGTTTCCAGTGGCAAGGGGGGTGTGGGCAAATCGACGGTCGCCAGCAACCTGGCGATCGTGCTCGCGCGCCAGGGTGCGCGCGTCGGCCTGATGGACGCCGACATCTATGGGCCCAACATCCCGCGGATGATGGGAGTGAACTCGCAGCCACCGGTCGAGAACGAGAGGATCATTCCGCTCCAGGCCCACGGTGTGAAGATCATGAGCCTCGGCTTCATGATCGAGCGCGATCAGCCCGCGATATGGCGCGGCCCGATCATCATGAAGATCATCACGCAATTCCTGCGTGACGTGCAGTGGGGAGAGCTGGACTATTTCCTGGTCGACATGCCGCCCGGCACCGGTGACGCGCAGCTCTCGCTGGTCCAGGCGACGATGGTCCACGGTGCGGTGATCGTGACGACGCCCCAGGAGGTCGCGACGGGAGACGCTCTTCGTGGCGCGAAGATGTTCCAGCGCGTCGCGGTGCCGGTTCTCGGGATCATCGAAAACATGAGCTATTTCGTCTGCGCGCATTGCGGCGACAGGACGGCCATCTTCGGATCCGGGGGCGGCAACCAACTCGCCAACGAGCTCGGAGTGCCGCTGCTCGGAGAGATTCCGCTCTATCCGGCCGTGCTCGCGGGTGGCGACAGAGGAGAGCCGATCGTTGTCGCGGAGCCCGAGTCACCCGCGGCCAAAGCTCTGCTCGGCATTACCGAAAGGCTAAAGGAGTTGTTACCGGGCAGAAGTACCGCGACGGCAGGGTCTGCGAGGAGCTGAGCCGGGTCAGGCCGGTACTGGTGCGTTCTTTTTGGGTCTCGAGCGCCACCACGATAGTATCACGGCGCCGAATCCAGTCGCTACGGCAACGAAGGTCACCGAGAAGGCAAGCATGCGGAGGATCGAGCCGACGATCGGGAACCAGGTGAAAGCTGCCGAGAGAATCCAGAGCGCCGAGAAGGCGAAAATCCCGGTGTAGAGGTACTGAAGCTCCTCTCCGGCCGGTGTCTCGCTGGCGGATTTCCGGGAGATGGCAATCCCCGCCACGTGCGCGACGGCGAGGAAGCCGAGCATTCCAATTCCCGACAGAGCGATGAAGAACGCGCCGACTCCGATCGGGATGAAGAAGATGCCGATGATCGTGATTGCCATTGCGATCACCAGCGCAATGAGCGCTGGCACTGCCGCGAGCCCGCCCACCACGCCGGTGAGCAGCGATTTGCCCGTCTCCTGAGTCACGACCTCGACAGCTCGCCGGAAATAATCGCGCATGAAGAACATGACGAGCGTGCCGACCAGCAACAGGACGAGCAACCAGACGATCGATGATACAAGCGAGCCAATCGTGGTGCGCGGTCGTCCGCCGAAGCTCACCGTCTGCCGGTTGTGTGTCGTGCCGACGTCCTTGATGACGCCGAGAATTGAGCCGCCCTCGTTTCGGACGTGACCCATTAGCGCGACGGCGCCACCGCGCACGCGTCCGCCCTCGTGGACGATCACATCTCCGCCGACAGCCGTGGCGGCGCCATCCACATTGCCGAAGACATCCAGGTTTCCGCGAAAGACCATCACCGATCCGGACGTCGTGGTGCCCGCCGGAACGACGTGATCGCCGGTGGAGATCTGCGCGTATCGTCTGAGGCCGGAGAATTGCCAGGTGTCACGCTCTGCCCCCTGGGCGCCAGCGTCCTGCGTGGCGAGGGCCACGATCGAAAGAGTGGCGCAGAGGAGGATTGATCTCATGTCAGGCAGCCTTGCGTTTGGCGATGGACGCGGCCGTCCGAATGCCGGCATATCCACCGAAGAGTCCCAGCGCGAGCGTGAGGTACAGGAGGACTGCTTCGAACGCCCCGGCCTGCAGGTAGGCGATCGTACTGCCACCAAGGATAAGCGCACCGGCCTCGGCGCCGACCGCGGCAATGACCAGCGCGTACTGGCTGGCGGCGGCCGCGAGGAAGGCTGTGAGGATGTCGATCCCGACGAACATGAAAGAGGCGATCGCAACCAGGCCCACACCGGCCACGGCTGTGCCCGCGACGCGCAGGGGGCCCATGCGCCTCCGGGGTGCCAAGGCCTGTCCGCCCTGCTGGAGCTCCAGGTGGTGGCCGGGGGAGCTAGGCGCTAACCCTGAGGC
>JBKKAY010000075.1:0-2555 GCA_046714195.1 Gemmatimonadaceae bacterium | reverse complement strand
TTCGATATTATCTCGGAAGCCTACGAGGAGTCCGCCATTTACCGGACAACCTCGGTGGCCGATGCCGTGAAGAAAGCGGCAGCCGAAGCGAGGAACGTAGTGAATGCGCGCTGAGCAGAGGTCGGGCTCACTGATGGCGGCGCCATACACCGTCTTCCTGCTCCTCTTTGCGGTCTACCCGATCGCCTTTGCGATCGTCCTCGTCTTCCTGCAATGGGATCTCGTCACGACGCCGACGTTCGCGGGTACCGACAATGTACAGCTGCTGCTCAATGACGGACGTTTCTGGCGCGCCGTCGCCAACACTTTCGTATTTCTGAGCATCCACGTCCCGCTCCAGATCGTCACCGCGCTGGCGCTGGCGCTGGCTCTCAATCGCCAGCTGGTCGGTCGTTCATTCTGGCGCGCTGCATTTTTTCTGCCGGTCGTCATCTCGGGCGCGGTCGTCGCAATTCTGTGGAGTAATCTGTACGCCACCGACGTCGGGTTGATCAACCGCCTGATCGCAAAGATTGGCGTCTCACCAATCCCGTGGCTCACCGATCCGACGACAGCCATGCCGGCGATCGCGGTGATGGTTACCTGGAAGAACGTCGGCTTCTACGTGATCATCTATCTGGCCGGCCTGCAATACATCCCGCGGAGCTGCCAGGAGGCGATCGAGATCGAGGGCGCATCGGCCTGGCAGCGCTTCCGCTACCTGACGCTGCCGTCGCTCTTGCCGCAAACGATTCTCGTCATCACGCTCTCGACAATCAACGGCTTTCAGCTCTTCATCGAGCCGTACGTGATGACCGGAGGCGGTCCCCTCCGGCGCACGTACTCGGTCGTGCTCTACCTCTACACCAACGCCTTCGCCTACCAGAAGATGGGCTACGCCGCGACGATTGGCGTGGCGCTGGCGCTGATCATCGGCATCGTGGTCCTCGTGCAGCGCCGTTTGATAGGCACTGCGGAGGCATTGTGAGGATCCCCCCCCTCCGGCGGATCGCCCTGTACGCGGCGCTGGGTCTCGCGGCCCTCACCTTCATCTATCCATTCCTCTGGATGGCCTCCAGCACCTTCAAGCCTCGCGGCGAGTTCGGAACGCTGGCACTTATTCCGGATCAGTTCACGCTCGACAACTACCGCACCATGTGGGCACGGGCGCCATTCGGACGCGCGCTGCTCAACAGCACGCTGGTCGCGACGACGATCACTCTTTCGGTGCTGGTGTTCGGATCGATCACGGCATACGCGATGTCGCGCCTCCGCTTCCGCGGCCGGCCCGTGCTCAACGCCGCGACGATCGCGGTGCTGCTCGTTCCCGGCCAGCTCACCCTCATCCCGCTTTATACGCTGATCGTGCAGCTCGGCTGGATCGACACCTATGCGGCGCTCATCGTTCCGTACCTGTTCAACGCGACCGCGATCCTGATGCTCCGGCAGTTCTTTCTCCAGATCCCGCAATCGCTCATCGACGCCGCCCGCATGGACGGCATGAGCGAGCTCAGGATTCTATTCACGATCTTCTGGCCCCTCTCGAAGCCGGTACTATCGATCGTCGCGATCTTCACGTTCATGGGATCGTGGAACGAGGTGCTGTGGCCACTGCTCGTCGTGCGCGAGGAGCAGCTGATGACCTTGCCCCAGCTCCTCACCGTGTTCGCGCTCGGTGGGGGCGCGGGGTCGGTTGGGGTATTACTTGCCGCGGCTATGGTGCTGGTCGTTCCAGTGGTCATTGCGTACATGTTTCTGCAGAGGAACTTCATTGAGAGCATGGCTGGCGCCGGAATCAAGGGATGAATGGCTACGTAGGCACTTACGGTCGATGCAAGTTTTGAGTGGGCAGTCTTGAGTTGTGAGTTGGTCAGTGGTTGTCAGTCGGGGGTTTGTTTTGGGCTCGTCGCGCCAAGAACCTTGCGGCGAAGGCCGCAGAGCATGCGGCGGATTTCTACCGTCTCGGCTGACATGGGCCGTGAGACGCGGAGTTGCAGCAAACCGGCGTCAGTTGCAAGCTGGAGCTGGTACTCGAGCTCAGAGGCGGATTTGATGCTAATGTCGAAAAACCGTGCGAAATCCTTCGAGCTGGTGGCGCCGCAGCCTTCGACGATGTTAAAGGCGATCGATTCGGCAGCGTTGACCATCTGGGACCTGAGTGATCCGCGCTCGCCTCGCGGAAACTTCCGGATTGCTCGCCGAACCCCGAGCACTAGCTCGTGGCTCCTCCCCCACACCAACAGCCGTCGAAAGTCCTGCATGGAGACATTCTTCCCTCGCCAGCGCCGATTTCCGCACCGATTCTCCGCCCCCCCACCCAAACTCTTTCGCCCCCTCCCACTGCCAACCACTGACGACTGGGGCACTGATCAACTCAAAACTCAAAACTTGCATCCCCCCCGCCGAACCCCGAACCCTACCCGGCGCGTCGCCGCCAGTATCCAGTAGATGCCCTCAGTCACGTTCGATCATGTCCGCAAAACCTTCGGCGACGCCACCGTCGTCGAAGACTTCAATCTGCTAGTCGAAGATGGCGAGCTCCTGGTCCTGGTAGGCGGCTCGGGCTCGGGCAAATC
>JBKKAY010000074.1:0-6536 GCA_046714195.1 Gemmatimonadaceae bacterium | reverse complement strand
GCGAGCGTGCAAGCGACGACAAAGACGATGTCGAACGCCAGCAGCAGCTTGATCCACGCCGCTGCTTCCGCCACCGGGCGGCCGCTCAGAAGGCGCGATGTCGACTGCGCGGCGGCTATCACTATCGGCACGAAAAAAGGCAGAGCGAGCATCGGCAGGAGCAGCTCGGCCAGGCGCGTGTTCACCGCCATTGCGCTGAAGAGCGTTCCTACCGCGACCAGCCCGATCGCCGCGAGGAATGCGATCGCCAGTATCGGCAGTGCGACGTCCTTGAGCGGAAGGTTATAGAAAATGGCGAGGGCGGGAATGGCGACGACCTGCACTGCGGCGATGAACACCAGATTGGCGAGCGCCTTGCCGAGGAAGATCGACTCGCGGCTCACCGGCGAGGCGAGCAGGCCGTCGATGGCGTGGTCCGCCATTTCGACGCCAAAGGATCGGTTGAGACCGAGCAGCCCGGAGAAAACGAAGATCACCCACAGCACGCCTGGCGCGAGATCGATCGCGGAGACGGCGGTGGGATCCCAGGCGTAGTAGAAAATGACCAGTCCGAGGAGCGCGAACACGACGGCCGAGAAAAACGCGGTTCTCGTCCGAAACTCGATCGACAGATCCTTGCGCGCGATGAGCCACGCCGCGGAGAGAGTCTCAAGCACCCGACGCCACCGCCTCGCGATAAAGATCCGGATACGACCGCGGGTCTATTCCCTCTCTGGAGTCGAGCCGCACGAACGCTCCCGATTTCATCACCGCGGCGTGCGTCGCCAGCGAGAGGCCTTCGGCGAGATTGTGCGTGACGACGATTATCGCCGCGCCGGCCGCGCGGAGATCGCGCATCAGCGAAGTGAGAGAGCGCGCGCCGCTTTCATCGAGTCCATTGTAGGGCTCGTCGGCCAGCACGAGGTGAGGCGAGTGCACCGTCGCGCGCGCTATGGAGATGCGTTGCTGCATGCCGCGGCTGAGTGAGCGCATCGGGGTGTCGGCTCGCTCGAGCATCGACATCCGGCTTAGCGCGGCATCGACGCGTCCCTGGTCGCGGATTCCGTAGAGCCGCGCCGCGAATGAGACGTTCTCGCGGGCCGACAGCGCGTCGTAGAGCATCGTATGATGCGAGATGAGGCCGATCTGCGCGCGGGCGGGCGCGCCGCCCGGCAGGAGAATTCCGGACAACCATGCGGCCCCGGACGACGGCTTGAGCAGGCCGGCCAGCACCCGGAGCAACGTGGTCTTCCCCGCCCCGTTCGGGCCGAACAACGCCAGGCATTCGCCGGCAGCAAGCGAGAACGAGACGTTGGCGACCGCCCGTCTCGCGCCGAAGGAGCGGCCGAGGCTCGCCACTTCGAGCAGCGGCGGGCCGGCGCGCGGGCTTGTCGATGTCATGTGCCTAGAACTTGCCACTCTGGCGAGAGAGGCGCAAAACGCCATATCCTTTTGTGCTTGCAGCAGCGGCAAGAGCGGCAACGCCAACTTGGGACGCATGAGCGATATCGACGTACTGCTCCAGGAAAACCGGAAGTTCGAGCCTGACCCCGCGTTCAGGCTCGCCGCGAACGTTTCATCGCCAAGGGTCTACGACGACTCCGCGCGAGATTATGAGAAGTTCTGGGCTGAGCAGGCCCGCGAGCTCGAGTGGATCAAGCCGTGGGACCGCGTGCTCGAGTGGAAGGCGCCGCACGCCAAGTGGTTCGTCGGTGGAAAGCTCAACATCGCCGCCAACTGCGTCGACCGGCACATTCTAGGGGCCCGCCGCAACAAGGCGGCGCTCATCTGGGAAGGAGAGCCGGGCGACACCAGGACGCTGACGTACTGGGACCTGTATCGCGAGGTGTCCAAGTTCGCCAACGTCCTCAAGAAGCTGGGCATTACCAAAGGCGACCGAGTGGCGATCTACCTGCCGCTCATTCCCGAAGCTGCAATCTCGATGCTCGCCTGCGCGCGAATCGGGGCGATCCACTCTGTGGTGTTCGGCGGATTCTCCCCCGACTCTTTGCGCGACCGAATCAACGACGCGAAGGCGAAGGTGCTCATCACCGCGGATGGTGGTTATCGGCGCGGCCAGGTGATTCCGCTCAAGCGCAATTCAGACAAGGCGCTGGAGGAGACTCCTTCCATCGATCACGTCGTAGTAGTCCAGCGGCGCCCGGGTGGAGCCGGAGACGAGGCGTTTGCCGAGATGCGCGAGGGCCGCGACCACTGGTGGCACCGGCTGATGCACGACGCGCCTCTCAACTGCGAGCCGGAGGTGATGGACGCTGAAGACGTGCTGTACATCCTCTACACATCGGGCACTACCGGCAAGCCGAAGGGCATCGTCCACACCACCGGAGGCTATCTCACCGGAGTCGCGTCAACCATGAAGATGGTGTTCGACCTGAAAGAGGACGACGTCTTCTGGTGCACGGCCGACATCGGTTGGGTGACGGGGCATTCGTATCTCGTTTACGGTCCGCTCGCCAACGGCGCGACATGCGTGATGTACGAAGGAGCGCCCGATTGGCCGGAAAAGGATCGGTTCTGGGATATATGCGAGCGCCGCGGCGTCACCATCCTTTACACGGCGCCGACAGCAATCCGCGCCTTCATGAAATGGGGTGACGAGCATCCCGCGAAACACGATCTGTCCCGTCTCAGGCTGCTCGGATCCGTCGGTGAGCCGATAAATCCCGAAGCGTGGATGTGGTATCGCGAGCACATCGGGGGGAACCGGTGTCCGATCGTCGACACCTGGTGGCAAACCGAGACTGGCGCGATTGTGATCTCTCCCCTGCCAGGCCTGACAGCCACCAAACCTGGCAGCGCGACCATGGCTCTCCCCGGATACAGCGCTGAGCTGCTCGACTCGCTCGGCAAGCGGATTGATGTCGGTGGCGGATTGCTGGCGCTTACGAAGCCGTGGCCCGCCATGCTCCGAACCATCTGGGGAGACGATGCCAGATACGTCCAGACCTACTTCACCAAGTGGGAAGGCCGGCCCGATCTCTACTTCCCCGGAGACGGAGCCAAGCGGGACGCGGAGGGCTATTTCTGGATCCTGGGCAGGGTGGACGACGTGCTCAACGTCGCCGGCCATCGGATAGGAACCATGGAGGTGGAGTCGGCCCTGGTGGAGCACCCGGCGGTCGCCGAGGCGGCGGTCGTGGGAAAAGCGCACGCGCTCAAGGGCCAGGCGATCGCCGCCTTCGTGACGCTCCGCGACAAGAGCAAACAGACCCCCGAGCTCAGGGAAGAGCTGCGGGAATTCGTGGCCCAGAAGATCGGAGCGTTGGCCCGCCCGGACGACATCCTTTTCTCCGCGGACCTCCCAAAAACGCGCTCCGGAAAGATCATGAGGAGGCTCCTCCGGGACATCGCCGAGGGGCGCGCTTTGGGCGACATGACGACCCTGGCAGACCCCAATGTGGTCGCCAGCCTCAAGGATCAGTACGAGGACAAAGAAGGCTGATTCCTATCAGGCTTGGTCAACCTGATCCGTTTTATTCAAGCTATTGAGCTACAAAGGTTTACACGCAGAAGGCGGCATTTTTGGCTTACGGTGCGAACCGGGTCGAAGTGTCGAAATCCTTTCAATGTCCCGCTGTAAACACATGTAGCATACCCTCAAAAAGAATTATGACAAATTCGTGAATTTTTCGTGACTACGGGTCGCTCGGCTTCGTCTTAATGGTAGAGCAACGCCCGTTACCCGGACACCCCGTTCAGACGCATCGAAACGGCACCAGGGGCGCCCGATTTCGGGACGATTCGGATCACCTACATCTACTACTCGATTGATGAAATACTCCTGTCCAGAGCGCACGAGAATCCTTGGCGTATCCCCCCGCATCGCGGCGGTCATTGCCATCGCTTGTTTTGTCGCGATGACTGGCTGCTCGGACTCGACCGGACCGAAGGCCTCGGAAGAGTGGACGTTCAGCGGCCTGGCCGTGTTGGCCGCCGAACTCCATGACGCCGCTGACGTTTTTGCCCAGGGCGTGGACGACAAGGCTCTACGGGCCCGGGCGGAACTCGCGGTAAACTGTCTGGCCGACCAGCTCCTGGCAGAAAGGGTCGCCTCGTCCCGTACGGCACTCGCTCAAGTCCGGTTAGTGCTCGCCGACCTGAATGGCGTCTCGGCAATTGAGCTCGCTCCGGTTGGTCTCGCTTTGGATCACATCGAGCGAAGAATAAACCAACTCATCCAGTCATAACTCCAATGCGCCTCTTAAACTCCGTGATACAGACCCGCGTGACTTCGTTCCTCTCATTCGTCGCGTTTGGCCTGATGGCCGTATCCGCGCTGCCGGGTGAGGCTTGGTCGCAAGCCGGGACGCCACCGCCCACCGCGCCGGCGGACTCACTCGTCGAGGCTTGCTACATTCCCACGACCGGTGTGGTATACCTCATCAAGGAGCCGGGACTCAGGGCATTGTGCGCAACGCAGCGCCACGTCGAAGTCAGCTGGCGTACCTCTGGTGCCGGGGTGTCGGGTCCGAGCGGCCCCGCTGGTGCGAATGGAACGAATGGAGTTGATGGCGCGACGGGAGCCCAGGGACCGATCGGACCGCAGGGTCTGACCGGAGCCGCTGGTGCAACTGGCGCCGCTGGTGCGAATGGAACGAATGGAGTTGACGGCGCGACGGGAGCCCAGGGACCGATCGGACCGCAGGGTCTGACCGGAGCCGCTGGTGCACCTGGCGCCGCTGGAGCTGATGGCGCAACTGGTGCCACCGGTGCCACTGGTGCTGCCGGTACCAACGGAACCGACGGTGCGACCGGAGCCACAGGTCCGACCGGAGCTAATGGCGCAACTGGTGCCACCGGTGCTGCCGGTACCAACGGAACCGACGGTGCGCCCGGAGCAACAGGTCCGATCGGAGCCACAGGTCCGACCGGACCCATAGGCCTGACCGGAGCCACAGGTCCGACCGGACCCACAGGTCTGACCGGACCCACAGGTCCGACCGGACCCACAGGCCTGACCGGAGCAACAGGCCTGACCGGAGCAACAGGTCCGACCGGACCCACAGGCCTGACCGGAGCCACAGGTCCGACCGGAGCAACAGGCCTGACCGGAGCAACAGGTCCGACCGGAGCCATAGGTCCGACCGGAGCAACAGGTCCGACCGGAGCCATAGGTCCGACCGGAGCAACAGGTGCAACGGGTGCAACTGGAGCCACCGGTGCGAGCGGCACGACGAGTGCCGTCATCGTTGCCGGGACGGTCAGTGCCTCCGACCAGAATGACAAGACGGCGGTCGCTGTCTGCTCGGGTGCCACGCCTAACGTGCTTGGCGGCGGCTACCGAATCGTCACAACCGGAACCGCCCTCCGAGCGCGGGTCGACAACGACTACCCATCGTCGTCCACGACCTGGACCGTCTTCGCTCGCAATTCCGCCAACACGAACTGGTCCATCCAGGCTTACGCCATCTGCGGCCCGTAGTCTCTCCGGAAATACGGGACTAGCAAAGAACCCCGGCAGGACAACCTGCCGGGGTTCTTTGCTCTCACGTCACCCTACCGTGTCTTTTCGAGCCTCGCGCGCGCGGTGTCGGCAGTAGACTTGTCTTTGATCCCGTCGGCCATCGTTACCATCTTCAGCCAATACGGTCGCGCCTCGTTCGATTTGCCAGCCTGATCGAGTGCCTTCGCCAGCTGGAACGTAGCCCCGTAATGCGTCGGGTTCCGCTCAAGAACCTGACGGAACTTGTCGCCCGCTCCCGCCGGATCGCCCTTCCTGTAGAGCAGATCCAGTCCCTGATTCATCGTTGCGGCTTGACTCAGCGTATCGGGTTGCGCCAGCCGCGCGCGGGCGGTGCCGGCCGTGGACGTGTCCTTGATGCTCTCGGCGGCCCGAGAACCGCCACCCAGATCGGCCGGGCTTCAGCCGGCCTTTCGAGATCCGGTCAGAAAAGGTGCTTCGGTTACGGGACTCTGATGACCCCGTCGCCACCGATAGTCACGATACGGAAGTCATCGCGACGGTTCTGCTGCCAGCAGGCTTCGTTGTGCTCGGTGCAAACCGGGCGCTCCTCGCCATAGCTCACGAGGTCGAAGCGATCTGCCGCAATTCCACGCTCGACCAGGTACCGCTTGGCCGAAGCCGCACGACGCTGGCCAAGGGCCAGGTTGTACTCGTCGGAGCCACGCTCGTCGGCGTTGCCTTCGATGCGAATCCGCATACCCGGGTTGGCCTGGAGCCATGGAATCTTGCGATCGAGTGTCGCGGCCGCATCCGGTCTGATCGTCGACTTGTCGAAGTCGAAGTAGATCGGGCCAGTGATCGCCGCCGTATCAACCACGGCTACTACTGGAGCCAAGCAGCGCGGGTCGCTCGCCAGGATGCTTGCGTCGTACTGGCAAGTTGCCGGCGGCGGCGGTGGTGGGGGCGGCGGCGGCGGAGCGACGCAGTTCGGGCTCGAAGCAGGAATGCTCTCGAGACCGGCGTACGTGCACATTGCCTCCGGACGGGCACCACCAAACAGGAAGCTCAGGCCACCACGAACGTGAATGTTCATGTTGGCATTTGGCTCGTGATTCGGCATGTAGTCCAGAAC
>JBKKAY010000073.1:0-4711 GCA_046714195.1 Gemmatimonadaceae bacterium | reverse complement strand
AGGAGAGCGCCGCGCGGCGGGGCAGGGCGCGTCACGAAGCGCAGCCGCCGCAGAAACCGGTTCACGTGTCCGCGAAAGTGCACCCGCGCCACCGTCTCCTGTCCGATGTAGCAGCCCTTCGTGTAGGAGATGGCGCCGAGCTCGTCGAAGTTGGCCTCCTGCGGTATCGTCGTCTCGTCCATGTCGATTCCCCATTGCGGGCGCCCGCACTCTATCCGCGCGATTTCCCAGGTGTCGTGACCACCGGCGGCGACGCCCTGCGCCAACAGCTTCCCTTTGAGATCCGCGGCCGCCGTTGCCGGCACGAGGATCTCGAAGCCATCGAAATCGAGCTCCGGAACTCTGGCAACGATGACGGTGACATCACCAAAGGTTGTCGTCAGATGCCCGTAGGCGGGCAAGGCCGCGAGATCTCTCTCGTCGAGCCCCAAGACACGCGACGTCATCGCGCGGGCCGATCCTCCGAAGACGCCGAGGTCGCTCATCTCGAGCGTGACATCGTGGTAAGGCGCGACGCGCGGATTGACGTACTTCCGCACCATCTCCTTCCACCCCGCCGCCGCTGCCTGCGATGTGTCGATCAGCAGCGAATCCGCCAGCGCGAAGACGCGGATGTCGGCTACGATCTTTCCCTTGGGTGTTAGCGCGGCCGCGTACTGGCCTTCGCCCGGAACGAGTGCCGACACATCGTTCGTGACCATCCCCGTCACCAGGTCGACGGCCTTCTCACCGGAGATCCGCATTCGCATCCGGTCGCTCCGGTCGAAAAAGAGAGCGCTGTTATTTAGCGCCGAATACTCGCTCATCTCCGACATTACCTTCAATTAAGCCAGTGCCCGGAGCGGGCGCTACTGGCCCCGCGCGGCGTACGAAGCGTCGAGCAAATCGACCGGGTGAATGGACCTCGCGGGTATCTCGTCGCGAATGAGTCCGGCTCCGATCTGCATCAAACAACCGGGATTCCCCGTGGCCACGAAGGGCGCGCCGGCGGCGCGGATGTTGGCGAGCTTGGGCACGAGAACCGCGTCGGAGGTGTCGGGCTCGATCAGGTTGTAGATCCCGGCGCTGCCACAGCACTGATCCGAATCGTGCAACGGCACGAGCTCGAGACCGGGTATCGCCGCCAGCACCGCCAGCGGAGCCTGGGTGACGCGCTGCGCGTGCTGCAGGTGGCAGGGCGCATCATAGGTCACCCGAATCGGGAGCGCGCCTCCCTGCACGGGACCGGCCGCCGCCAGGAGCTCGCTGACGTCGCGCACCCGAGCGCCCAGCGCGGCGGCCCGGTCGTGCCACTCGGGATCGTCCTGCAGCAGGTGGCCGTACTCCTTCATTATCGCGCCGCAGCCCGCCGCATTCACCGCGATGAAATCAGCGCCCGACTTCTCGAAGGCCGCGATGTTCTTCCGCGCCAGCTCCCTTGCATTGTGGAGATCGCCGGCGTGTGCGTGCAACGCACCGCAGCATTGTTGTCCCGGAGCGGCGGCGATCGCATATCCATTTACCGACAGCACGCGCTCGGTCGCGCGATTGGTCTCCCTGAACAACCCCTCCATCACGCATCCCTTGAGCGATGCGACGCGGCCGCGCGCCCCATTCGTGACCGGCCTGTACGGAGATCGCTCGATCGAGCGGCCGGTAGATGCCAGCATCGCCATCGCGAACCCAAGCCGCCCCCTCAGTCCAGAAAGCAGAGTAGGAATCGGGGTCGCGGCGAGAATGCGGGAGAAGAACATCGCGGTTACCAACAGCCAATTCCGCGCGAACACGAACAGGATGAAACGCGCGAGGCCCGGAATCGGCCGGCTCTCGTTCAGAGTGGCGCGCGTCGCCTCGAGCAGCTGTCCATACGGAACGCCGCTCGGACAAACCGGCTCGCAGGCCCGGCAGCCCAGGCATTGATCGATGTGCCGGTGAACACTCGGATCGTCCGGCGTGACGGTGCCCTCGAGCAGGGACCGCATCAGGAAGATCCGTCCGCGCGGACTATCGTTCTCGTCCTCGAGATTGAGATAGGTGGGGCACGCCTGCAGGCAGAAACCACAATGCACGCAGGCGTTGATTCCGGGCAGCGCCGCCGCGAGCGGAGTGCCCGGCAGCGCGCACCCCGGCATCGGGTCGGGTGGAAGCGGATCGGCGGGAAGTGCAGCAGTCATTCAGTCGCCAAGGATTCCGGGGTTGAGCACGTTGAACGGATCATACACGTTCTTCAAGCGCCGCGACAATTCGTCGCCCACCACGCTCGGCGAGATCGTCCGCCAGGTCTCCGCGGGGAGCCGCTCGAATACGAACGAGCCCTCCACCGGAGCCTCGAGCGACAGACCCGACATCCCCGTATCTGCGCCCGATGCCGAGCCGCTGGCGGCGATGCGGACGATGCCGCGGGCGATGTTGATGGAGGTGTAGACTCCGGGAATCGAATCCCCCCCTCCCACCATCGCGCCGGCCGCGGCGCGGACTCTGGCCGGCAGTCCTGACAACCTGATCACGAAATCCGCGTCGCGCTCGAGGAGCCTGAGCGCCTCCCATACCCTCGTGTCTACTTCGTCCGTTCTTCCCAGGCGCGCCAGCGTGATCAGCTGAAAGTCGACCGCGGCCGGATTGCCGCCGAGCCGAACCAGGCACGCCGGGCGCTCGCCCACGCCGAGCGCCTTCGCCACGGAGGCGCTCACGACTTCCATGGCGAATGGCATCACCGGAGCGGACTCCAACTGCTCGAGAAAGTCCGCGGTTTGTTTTTCGTCACCGCTCAGCCGGACGACGATGGTGCGATCCGATTTCGGCCGGGCGTAGAGCCTTACCGTTGCTTCGGTGATGACCCCAAGCGTGCCCCACGAGCCCGTGAGGAGTCTGGTGAGATCGAATCCGGCGACGTTCTTCACGACCTTGCCGCCGGCGCGCACCACCTCACCGCGGCCGGTCACGAACTCTATTCCGAGCAGCAGGTCGCGCGGAGTGCCGAAAGCGGTCGAGAGAGGCCCCGCGGATGCCGTGGAAATCGTCGCGCCGATGGTTCCTTCCGAATCTCCGTAAGGATCGAGCGGAAGCCATTGCCCGTGCTCGGCTGTCACCCGCTCGATCTCGCGCAGTGTCGTCCCGGCGCGCACGGTCAGCGTGAGATCACCCGGCGTGTAGCTGGCGACGCCGTTGTCATCGGCGAGAGAAAGCTTCGTCTCCGCCTTCACGGGCCGGCCCGCCGAAAGCCAATGAGAGCCTCCGGTGATCCTGAGCGGCACGCTGCTCGCGCCACTTTCGCGGACGGCCGCGACTATCGATTCGGTGCTCACCGTGGCTCGCGGGTCGAAGGGACCGAGTGCCATTCCTTGCAGGCATGGACGGGGACCACCTTCCCCGGATTCGACCGGCGGTCCGGATCGAAAACGCCGCGCAGCTCGCACATCGCGTTGAGCGAGGGTCCGCTGAAGATCGATTCCATGTATCCCATCTTGTCGAGACCCACGCCGTGCTCGCCGGTGATGCTCCCGCCGGCGGCGATGCACGCTTCCATTATCTCCGTCATCGCCTTGTGCACGCGCTCGCTCTCTGACGGATCGTCGGCCGAGTAGGCGATGTTCGGGTGGAGGTTGCCGTCACCGGCGTGGAAGACATTGCAAACGATGACCCCGTACTTCTCGCTGATGGCGTGGATGCTCTTGAGGATTTCCGGGAGGCGCGTGCGCGGAATAACAGCGTCCTGCACGATAAGGTGGGGAGCGAGCCGTCCCATGGCCCCAAAAGCTTTCTTTCTGCCCTGCCAAAGCTTGAGCCGCTCCATGTCGTCGCGCGCGACCTTGACGTTCCGCGCGTGGCCCTCGAGACAGATTCGCTTCACTTCGGTGACGTCGGCATCCACTCCAGCCTCGAGGCCATCGAGCTCGATGAGGAGTATCGCTTCGGCATCGCGCGGGTACCCGGCGGCGTAGATCGAATCCTCGACCACCCGAATGGTGGGACCGTCCATGAACTCCAGCGCCGCCGGGACGATTCCCGATGCGATGATCGCCGACGTGACCCGGGCAGCTTCGTCGACGGACATGAAATCAGCGAGCAGGGTTCGCACCGTTTGAGGCCGGGGCATGAGCTTCACCGTGATGTCGAGGGCGAGCCCGAAGCAGCCCTCCGAACCGATGAACGCGCCCCGCAGATCGTAGCCATCGCGCTCACCGACGGCGCTGCCGAGCTCCACCACTTCGCCGCTCGGCAAGAGCACCGTCAGCGCCAGGACGTGGTTGAGCGTGACGCCGTACTTGAGGCAGTGCGGCCCGCCGGCGTTCTCGGCCACGTTTCCGCCGATGGTGCAGGCAGCTTCGCTCGACGGGTCAGGCGCGTAGAGCAGTCCGTGGGGCGCGACGTGCTTATTCAGCCGGAGATTCACCACTCCGGGCTCGACCTTCGCGCGCCTGTTCTCGATGTCCAGGGAGATGATCTGCTTCAACCGGTGCAGCCCGATCACGACGATGTCGTCGGCCAAAGCACCGCCCGACAGACCCGTGCCGGCCCCACGTGGCACGAACGGGAGTTTGGCATCGGCGAGCACTCTTACGACCGCTATCGTCTCGTCGCGCGTGCCGGGGAGAACCGCCAGCCGGGGCTGCCGTCGATATCCAGGAAGGCCGTCCGAATTGTAGACCAGCAGCTCGCTCGGCCGGCTGAGTACGAATCGCTCGCCTACGATGTCGGCCAGCCTCTCCCGGACAACTCGCTGCTCCATTCG
>JBKKAY010000072.1:0-6940 GCA_046714195.1 Gemmatimonadaceae bacterium | reverse complement strand
AAGGACGAAGAAAGTGCCGCGCACATTGTGTTGGTCCAGCAGCCCGAGCAACGCGTCGATGCTCCCGGCAAGTCTGCTCGGACGCGAGACCCACTCCTCCCGCGGGACGGCGGATTCCAGCGCTTTCACCTGGAAGTATTCCTCGACGTCGACGGTGAAGAAGTGCGCAGTATTGTTTCGGTGCATGGGATGTGTGGGACGGGCACGCGCGTAACCGGGCGATACCGTGGGGTTCGCAGGTCAAATGCCAGGCTGGTAGGTCGTCGCGTCGGTTTGAGGGCTAGCGCTATCTCCTTGCGGCAGAAGGAGAAAGCGTGCTCATCGTTCGTTTACCAACGGGTCACTGGGATGCGGATCAGGTGTGACTGTTGCCCCTGCGCCACACGTCGCCGGTTGGATTGTGACTCAGGACCGCTATACGGTCTCGTCGCCCTGTCCGGTAGCACGAGTAACCGCCGATGGGGCTCCGTTACATCCTTATAGAGACCACGCGCAATTTTAAGGAATACGTCCGGTGGCGAGGCGAAGATTGTCGATGAACATGGACTGCGTCACCGGTGACCCTACCTCAATGTAGGGGGCGATCAGAAACTGGCTGAACTGCAAGGTCGGGCGCGCTCCCGTTCTGAAGAGGATGTCGCGCCGATCGATAACGAGGGTCCCGTTGAACCAATACTGCATCACGCCATCCTTCTGACCAATCCCGTTGACGATCGTATTCAGCTGAAAAAACACTTCAACGAAATTCCAGTTGTTCTTATACCCTGCTCCTGGGCTCGGCTGGAATACGACTGGCCCCTTGAGCTGTTTGAGATTGTACCACGACCCCCCACCTGCCGCAAAGCACTCGGACGCCATGTTGGTTTCGGCCATCCCATTGCACCCGGCCGTCGAACGGTTCTCCGTTACGGCGACGAGGTTGCGCGGCAGCGATCCGTAACTGTAGTTGATCGATTTGTTGTCCTGAAGCGCCAATCGTGGAGCACCCCCGTTCTGATAACTGTGTTCGACGTACAGCGTCATGTAGTTGCTCGAAGGGCCATCCCAATCACCATCCAGAGTGCTCATGACGTAAAGCTCATGGGGATGATAAGCAACCTGTGAACCGACCCAGTTTGCACTGTATTTGACGTTGAAGCTGATGTAAAGCGAGCTCGTGGAAGTGAATTTATGTCGTTGCGCTCCGCCTACTGTCGGGTTCGTGGAGCCTGCCAGAAAGCGATACTCCGAGGAGCTGACGCTTCCCGGAATGTGCTCGCTAGTATTTAGAAGCACGCTCGTGTTGTCGTACCAGCCGCGAGAAGCAAGATTCGCGTCCTCGAAATTCTCCTGAAAGAGCAATGTCCCAGCCGGTGGCGGAGGTGGAGGTGGAGGTGGAGGTGCGTTCACGGTGATGAGCGATGTGCCACTCTTCCCCGACGAAGTAGTTGCCGTAATAGTCGCCTGGCCCGCGGCGAGCGCGGTGACCATTCCGCTCGTGTTGACGGTGGCCGTCTGGGAGTTGTTGGTCGACCACTCAACCGATTGACCTATCATCACGCTGCCTGACTGGTCCTTCACGGTAACAGCGAGTGACCGCGTACCACCGACGACGAGCGTCGCGCTAACCGGCGTTACGGTTACGGTGGTAACGACCGCAGCTGGAGGAGGCTCGGTTGTAACGCTGGTACCTCCGCCCGAACACACAACCAGCAGCGGAAGGGATAGAACCCAGGCCCATTTGTACGACGCACTACTACCGAGTCTTTCGCGCATGACGAGCCTCCGTGGCGGTGCTCGGCAATAAAAACGCCGCCGCGGCACCGATGAGTCTTATCGGATTCGCTGGCGGCTCGGCTGGCGTGGCGAGATTTCGCTATAGCCCCGTGGCTCTGCGACACCGTCTTTCGACGGTTTTGCTCTGGGCAGCGTACATCAATGGTCAATTAGATGGAGTGCGAAACAAGCCATACTAATCGACTACACTCCTACATTATTGACGCCTCAGCCGTCCGGCAGTCACCGGCTCGGACTAGCTCGTTGTAGCGTTTAACCGGGCGTCGCAGACCCGTGTAGTTAGCCCACCACAGATTGCCGGACGACAGCGACAAGGATTCGGTCGGTGCCGGCTCGTGGCCACTTCAGCGCGCCAGTAACACAATGTGATCTTTCAACTTACGCTTTCGACCGTCGGCGAGATGGAGCGGGAATGGAAGATGCCCTTGTCGCCGCCGAGAGCCCTTAATCGTGTCGGCTTCCTTGAAGATCGCACCGGATGGTTGGAGCGATCGCAAGGGAACATGCGGCTACATCCTCCCAGGTGAGACTTTGATCTCCGCACAATACCGTAGCGTCCGGCAGAAGCTGCTGACCAACTCGAAGGTGTGGCTCGTAACCGGAGCCGCCGGCTTCATCGGCTCAAATCTCGTCGAGGACCTCCTCGCCCTCGGCCAGACCGTAATCGGTCTCGACAACTTTACCACCGGGTACCGCGCGAACCTCGAAGAGGCCTTGGCCGCGAGCAGATTTCGGCTGATCGAGGGCGACATCCGTGACCCGGAAACGTGTCGTAAAGCCTGTCATGGTGTCGACTACGTTCTCCATCATGCCGCACTCGGCTCTGTTCCGTGGTCGATCAAAGATCCCATCGAGACCAATTCGGTCAACGTGACGGGTTTCCTCAATATGCTGATCGCGGCCAAGGAATCAGGCGTGGAGCGATTCGTTTACGCATCATCAAGCGCGGTCTACGGTGATTGCGCGGACTATCCCCAACGAGAGGACAAAGTTGGGAGCGCGCTCTCACCGTACGCGGCGAGCAAAGCTGCGAACGAGACATACGCTCATTCGTTTGAGTCGTGTTACGGTCTTCAGACGATCGGCCTTCGGTATTTCAATGTTTTCGGTAAGCGCCAGGATCCTGCCGGGGCCTACGCCGCAGTGATTCCGCGCTGGATTGACAACCTGTTGAGCGGAAGACCGTGCCAGATTTTTGGTGATGGCGAAACCACGCGTGACTTCTGCTACATCGCGAACGTAGTCCAGGCAAATATTCTGTCGGCCACCGCCAAGGAGAACGCGGTTCGACAGGTTTATAATGTTGCTTCAGCTCGATCGGTGTCGCTCAACGACCTCTTCTCCCTGCTAAGAGGCCGCCTTGCGACGCAAGACGCCTCGTTCGCGGAAGCGAGTCCTGACTATCAGCCGTTCCGCGAAGGTGACATTCGGTTCTCGAGTGCTTCGATAATCAAGGCGCGCCAAATGCTTTCGTTTTCCCCGACACATGATGTCGGACAGGGCCTCGCTGAAGCGCTGCCGTGGTATGCCAAGAAAAGCGTGTTCGCGAAAACAGCTAGCATGGTCGCGGCATGATAGACCTACATCCAGCACAGTCGACCGTATTGATAGCATGCACTGACAGACTGTTGGGCCGCTCGCTGGAGTCGGTGTTCGAGCAAAGAAGCTTCACAGTGGAGCGCACCGAATCGGGCGTCAGAGCGCTGAACCTCGCGCGCCGAACCCAGCACGACGCCGTCGTCCTGGTTGAAGGGCTGAAAGGGCTCGATGCAGTCGAGATCTGCAGAGCGCTCCGGGACGATCCACTGTTCGATTCGGCGACGCCAATCGTAATAACCTCGCCAATCCCGATCAACCAGGAGACACGACTCGCCGCTTACAGCGCGGGGGCGTGGGAATACTGCAGCCAGCCTCTGGATCTCGAGACGCTGTTCCTCAAGCTCGGGACTTTTTTTGGAGCGCGAAGAGATCTCCAGCTTGCGCAGTCAAAATGCCTCATGGACCCCGCGAGCGGTCTCTACACGTCTTTTGGGCTTCATCAAGTCGCCGAGCAGCTCGGCGCGCGCGCGGCGAGAAAACACGAGGCGTTTGCGTGTGTGGCAGTATCTCCTGACGAAACGGGATTCCGGACAACGGGCGAGCTCGCGGCGCGAGGGACCGATAGCGAGTTTGCAGAAGTCGCGAGCCTTTTTCGTGCGCAGGCACGAAAGTCCGATATCGTTGGGCATATGGGGGGGTCACGGCTGGCGATTCTGGCCCCTGACACCGACGGCGTCGCAGCAAGAAAGCTCGTCGCGCGTCTTCAGACCGAGCTTGACGCGACAACCAATAACCGCTCTGCCACCGGAAAGCTGCGGTTGCGCGCTGGTTACTGCGCGGTTTCGGATTTCGCGACGGCTAACTTCGATCCGGGGGAGCTTGTGCACCGGGCGGAAAGTGCACTTGATGGGATTCCCGTCGACGGCCTAGGTGACCCGGTTCTATCCTACGACGATCTTCCCGCGCGTCCGCGAATCTAGAGCGTTACACAGTTCGGAAACAACTGTGTAACGGACATTCGTCAGTTCAGAGCCTAGTTGTCGCATGAAGTCATCAAGCTCTTGACCAATCGGCGCGTTGCATACAATATGGGGCTCCGTATATACCCCCGGACGCAGACTGGATGGAGCCGCTGGAACGAATCGACGGATTTAGTACCATCGCGACAGGGAACTCCGCGCGGGGATATTCGACGGATCTGGCTCCCGGGGCTTTCGGGGCAGCAGGCCAGAGAAACGGCGCCAAGGGGGCTCCAAAATCCCGTACGACGCTGACGTTGAGTGTCTCGCCGTTGGTGAGGGCAATGGAGGTCGCGGCAGATCTGACGTCCTCAAGCATAGCCGAGGCAACACGCCAACCCATTGAGGACGTTCGCGACCAACTGAGAGAAGTAACGAGTTGGTTAGCGACTGGCGGGGTCGCACCCACGACCGCGGAATGTGTCCGCCCGCCAACCGTCCCCCGTGATTACATCGCTGCTTTCCGGAAGAATCTTCTAATCGAGCTCGATGGAACCCGCGGTCTCGATGCCGGCGAGGTCGTGAGACTACTCCTCAAGGTTGATGAAGCGGGCGAAGGTTGGAAGCGTACCGACCGAGGCAAGTTCATTTCCCGGCTGACCGGGTCTGATTGCGCCGACGCCGTAGTGGCCATCGCGCACGACGTCCGCTCCCCTTTGTGCTCAATACTGCTGCTCGTTGACGCGCTTCGGCGGAGCGAGATGGCACTTGGCAATTCGGTTCGCGATCGGCAGTTGGGCCTCATATATGGTGCCGCTCTCGGCCTCAGTACGACCGTTTCCAATCTGATCGATGCTGCCCGCGGATCGAGGCTGGTCCATGGCAAACCGGCGCCGTTTTCCATCGCTGAGACATTACTAGCGGTCAGCTCGATTGTCGAGCCAATGGCGGAGGAGAAAGGCATACCCCTGAAGCTGCAATTCCCGAAGGGCGACATTCGGATCGGATACGCAGCTGCGATCCAGCAGGCTCTGCTGAATCTCGCATCGAATGCCCTGCGATATACTGACACCGGCAAGGTGAGCGTTGGTGCGATGGAAGTATCAGTCGATCGAGTGGAGTTCTGGGTTCAGGACACTGGGCCAGGCATTCCCGACCACGTAATAGAACAGCTCTGCTATGGTTTCCCGCCCGAAGGAGCTCCCCTCAGATTCTCGAGTGCTGGTCTTGGGCTCGCGATCGTTCGAACGCTGGTCGAGGCGATGGGGGGCATTCTGCAGGTCGATACAGGCGACGAGGGCACGTCGTTCTCCTTTATTCTCGACCTGGCTGCGACTGGGTAGGTTGTGAGTGGAGCGTACAGGGATCGAACCTGCGACCTCCTGGTTGCAAACCAGGCGCTCTCCCAGCTGAGCTAACGCCCCTCAACCGAAATATAAGCGCCCCAGCGTCCCCGGCAGCGGGTTAAACCAAGATGGGTTACGCGCGGGGCCCGTCAATCGTCCTCCAAATGGTAAACGTTCATAACCATGAGTTTCAGTTCCACCAGTGTGCCATGCGAAGCGCAGGTGGCACCTCCGATAACCGGCAAAGCTATCGAAAGGTAGCGACGCAAAGCTACGACGCTAAAGCGCTGGAACGCGCCATGCGAGTCGAGCTACCGAAGAGGAGGCTGGATGCAATTCCCTTTGGCGCGACGCGTTTCAGGCGGGCTCCTCTCCTCTCCCCGGAGCCTGTGATGGAAATCACACAACAACCCCCGCTCGCCCTCATCGGCTGCAGCGAAATGTGGATGAGCCACGCCCTCGAGAGCGTATTCGAGGAGCACGGGTACGTCGTCGCACTTACCCGCTCCGCCGCGCAGACTATCAAGCTCGCACGACGTACGCAGCATGATGTGATCGTGGTCGATGAAACCATCGACGACATGAGTCCAGTCGAGGTTTGTCGCACATTGCGCGACGGACCGCTTTTCGACCACTCGACTCCGATCGTAATCACGTCGCCTAAACCGGTCACGCGCGCGTACAGGCTCTCGGCTTTCGCGGGCGGCGCATGGGAATATTGCAGCAACCCGATTGATTTCGAGGCAGTCTTTCTGAAACTCGAGACCTTCATTCGAGCGAGACGCGAAGTCGCTATGACGCAGTCTCAGAGCTTCGTCGATGCCGCAACCGGGCTCTACACCTCCTTCGGATTACACCACCTCGCCGGTCAGCTGAGCGCGCGCGCGCTGAGAAAGCACGAAGCGTTCGCCTGCGTAGCCATCACCCCCGAGCAGCGCAATCTGCGGGAGGAGAAGGCTGTCGATGTGGACACAGTCAGCGGGTTTGCGGACGTGGCCAACGTGTTCCGCGCGCAGAGCCGAAAATCGGACATCGTGGGGATTACTGGCACGTCTCGCTTTGCCATTCTCGCTCCGGACACCAATGCAGAGGGCGCTCGGCTGCTTGTAGCGCGCTTACAAGGTGAGATCGACAAAGCCTCGCGAGCTCACAGCATCCCGGGCCGGGTCCGCTTGCGCGCCGGCTATTCGGCAGTTTCGGATCTCGCCGCCGCCAGCGTGAATGTCGACGAGCTGGTTCAACAGGCTGAGAATGCCCTGGACCACATCCCAAGAGGCAGCACCGTCATCAGCTTCGACGAGCTCGGCTGAGATTCAGCGC
>JBKKAY010000071.1:0-9088 GCA_046714195.1 Gemmatimonadaceae bacterium | reverse complement strand
GCATTCGAGATCGCATACAGAACTTCACAAACCAGATGATCGAGCTAAGAAGCCTCACCAAGAAATACGGTTCCTTCACCGCGGTCGACTCCATCGACCTGAGCGTTCCCGATGGCGAGCTGTTCGGCTTCCTAGGTCCCAACGGTGCCGGAAAGACGACCACGCTCAGGATGATCGCGGGAATCCTGCAGCCGACCGCCGGCAGCATTCATCTCGCCGGGCTCGACCTTAGCGCCGATCCAATCGCAGCCAAGTCGAAGCTCGGCTTCATTCCCGATCGCCCGTTCATTTACGAGAAGCTGACCGGAGCGGAGTTCCTGCGCTTCGTCGCGGGACTCTATGGACAGGACGGCGACAAAGTCGAGCACCGCGGCCGCGAGCTGATGGCGCTGTTCGATCTGGAGGAATGGGCCGACGAGCTGGTGGAGAGCTACAGCCACGGCATGCGGCAGAAGCTCATCATCTCCAGCGCGTTCATCCATCGTCCGGAGGTGATCGTCGTAGACGAGCCGATGGTCGGTCTCGATCCCAAAGCCGCGCGCATCCTCAAGGATCTGTTCCGCGCGTACGTGAAGCGCGGGCACACCATCATGATGTCCACGCACACTCTCGAAGTGGCGGAGACGCTGTGCGACCGCATCGCGATCATCCAGCAGGGGAAGATCCGCGCGGTCGGGAAGCTCAGCGAGCTCCGCTCCGACGCGGCCGGCGCCGGGCTCGAGGAGATTTTCCTGAGACTCACCGGCGAGACCGCGGCGCGCGATGCGATGGAAGTGCTGGATGCCTAGCGACCTCGCCATCTCACTGTCGGGTCCGCAGCGGGCTCTCAGCTTCCTCAAGACTGCGTCCCTGATGCACCTGCTGTCGCCGAAGTTTCTGTCGGCGCGCGCCAGGCCCCTGGGCAAGCCAGAGAACCGCGTGGGGCGTCTGATACTGTTCACCGCCGTCGGCGGCGCCTTCTGGCTGTTTGTGTTCGGGCTGCTGTACCGGCTGCTCAGATATTTCCGCGGAATTCCGGAAATCGGCGCGCTCCTGGCAGCGAAGTTGTTGGGTCTCACGCTGCTCAGTCTGCTGGGGATTCTCATTCTTTCCAACATCGTGACGGCGCTCTCGAGCTTTTTCCTGGCCAAGGACCTCGATCTTCTCGTCGCCGCGCCAGTTGACTGGCTCCGGCTCTACGGCGCCAAGCTGCTGGAGACGACGGCGCATTCGAGCTGGATGGTCGTTCTCGTCGCGACGCCGGTGCTCACCGCGTACGGGATCAGCTACGAGGGCGGGTTTCTTTACCCGTTCATCGCGATCGCCGCGATACTTCCCTTCCTGTTCATCCCCGCGGCAATCGGAACTGCGGTGACGCTCTTGCTCGTCAACATTTTTCCGGCTCGACGGACACGAGACATCCTGAGCGTGATCGCGGTACTCTCCGCCGCTGGCGTGGTGCTGCTGTTCCGGCTGGTGCGCCCCGAGCGACTGGCGCGACCGGAAGGATTTCGATCGCTGGTAGAGTTCATCTCCCTGCTCCGGACGCCGACGTCCTCGTGGCTGCCGAGCGAGTGGGCCGCCCAGGGGATCATGGGGTGGCTGCGCGAGTCACCGGAGATACTTCCCTTCTATCTGTTGTGGTCGACTGCCGCGGTCGCGATCCTGTGCGGCGCGCTCCTGCACCGCTGGCTCTACATGCGCGGGTTCAGCAAATCGCAGGAGAGCGGCGAGCGGTGGGTGCGGCAGGGTCCATTCGGCCGGTTCGTGGCGCGCGCGCTCACGCCGTGGGGCGTGATGCGGCGAGAGCTGGTGCTCAAGGAGATGAGGCTCTTCTTCAGGGACACGACGCAATGGTCACAGCTCATTCTGCTGGCTGTGCTCGTGGTCGTGTACGTGTTCAACATCAAGTTCCTGCCACTCCGCGGCGAAGGCATCACGTTCTTTCTGCAGAACGTAATTCCTTTCGTGAACCTGATACTCGCCGGCTTCGTGCTGGCGTCAATTGCCGCCCGTTTCATTTTTCCGGGCATCAGTCTAGAAGGACGTACGCTCTGGCTGCTCAGATCGAGTCCGCTCGAGATGCGCCAGCTTCTCTGGTCCAAGTTCTGGGTCGGGACCATTCCCCTGCTGGTTCTCGCCCTCATTCTCATCTTCGCGACGGGCATCCTGCTCGAGGTGAGCGGCTTCATGATGGCGGTGTCGGTGTTCACCATCACCATGCTGACCTTCGCGATCGCCGGCCTCGCGCTCGGCTTCGGAGCGTTGTTTCCCAAGTTCAACACCGAGAACGCGGCGCAGATTCCGACGTCATTCGGCGGATTGGTGCTGATGATGGCGTCGGTCACCCTCATCGGCATCGTGATCGTTCTCGAGGCGCGCCCGGTCTACCAGTACGTGGGCGCGGAATTCCTCAACAGCGAGCCGAGCGTCCTGGGGCTGTGGGTCGGATTCGGCGGCGCCGCCCTGGTGTGCATGGCGGCGACGTTCATTCCGATACGGATCGCGATCGAGAGGATGAAGAGGCTCGAGCGGTAACGGCAAGCTGCAACTGCAACTGCAAACTGAACACGTTTTCCGCTGCCCGCTTTACGCTCCCCGCTGTCCGCTGCAGAAATCGGGACGTCACTCAATAGGGCTCGGCGAATGGCGCCTGTCGTTCCCCGACCCGCACAAGTACCGTCCCGACAGTTGTGAGCTGACTGCGGTCAGCGTATTAGCGGACAGCGGACAACGTGTTCAGTTGCAGTTTGTTCGTACTACCTGATGCGCACCTTCTCGAGGCGCGCAACGTCACCGTCACGGTACCCGAGGTAAGCGTACCCACCAGTCCCGAATCCGGCGATCACGCGTCCGGCTGGTAGCTGCACACGGTCGATCAGCTCGCCCTTCCGATTCACCACGTTGTAGACGGGCAACCCCTTCACGTTCTGGGTGGTTCTGATCCAGAGATTGCCTTCGGCATCGACGCGCGTGGCCGCGCCCAGGAACGGCGGTTTGTAGTCGGGCAACTCGCTCGGCTCGACGAAATTGATCTGGATCTGGCTGCCCATTGCGCCTGGCGCGCCTGATACCACTGTCGTGTTCCCACCGGTGGTGATAGTGGTGGTCGATGACTGGGCATTCGCACCGCCGCCAGGGGATGGAGCCGAAGTGGCGGGAGTGCCGGGCGTAGCCGGAGTGCCTGCTGTAGCTCCCGGCGCCCCCCCGCCAGCGCCGCCTGGGCCCGTGCGAGTCGTCTGGGTTCCACCAAATGCTCCGGCAAACATTCCGCCGAAGTTTCCGCTTGCCCGCGCCTCCTCCATCGCCTTCCTGGACGAATCGACGTACGCCACCTTCGCCTCGTCCGACAGGCGCTCCCACTCGAACGGAATTTTCGCGGTCGAAGTCAGCGACTTGTCAGGCGTGATCCAGTCGATGTGATAGTCTCTGCCGCGCACGAGGGCAACGGTTCCATCGGGGAGAATTGCCCAATCGTCCATGACCGGAAGAGGATTCACCGTCGACGTCGCGCGGAACCCGCCCTCGATCCGGGTCATGGTCATCTGCATTCTCGGCGTCTTGAAGAACGCCAGCGTGTCGACCTTGCGCGTCGCGAGATCCACTCGAATGAGAGGAGCGGAATCTGGCATTACCGGAGGGGTGAACCCGGGAGAACCCGGTCTCTGTCCGGGTGGGAAAACCGGCCTCGGAGGCGAGCGGTAGATCAGTCGTCCGTTGGGATCGAAGCCCGGTGAGCCGAACGGCCCGCCGATGAGGAAGTTTGCGTCGTTCGCTCTCGGGGCCGACATCACCCGCGCGATCTTGCCGCTTCCATCTATCACGAGCATCGACAGCGACGCGGGATCCACGAACAGCGTCGAATCCCCCCGAAACGGGATCAATCCTCCTGGGCGCGGTCCATAGGCGGTGCCAGTCGCGCTCGTCGTATCCGCGACGACCGTAAAGCTCTTGAGGGTCGAGTCGAAAAGCAGCACCCGTCGCCCGACAATGTCGTTCACCAGCACCTTACCATCGGATAGCTGCCGCATGGCGGATACGGCGCCGAGCTTCTCGGCGGTCGTGGTGACGACGACGCCGATCTGGCGGATGGGTGGCAGCTGCTGCGCGGTGGCGGGAACGCCGCCGAGAATCATGACAGTGACCGCGAGCAAAAAGTACGAGTATCTCTTCATGGCTAAAGCTCTGTTGAAGTAAGGCGGAGCGACGATCACTGTCGGATGATGATGGTCTGATTACCGCCACCACCACCCTGCATCATACCCCCCGGAATCCCCATCGGCATTCCTCCGCTCTGCGCGGTGCCGGCCGTTCCGGACCGGATCGACGCGAGATAGCGAGTGTCCAGGTGGCTGGCGACGAGCGGCGGCAGCTTCCTCCGCTGTGCGGGCGTGAGCAGCTGCCTGATATCGGGCGCTAGCTGTACAAGCATGTCAACCGAAGCCTCACGCGCTCGGCGGTAGCGGCGATACGCTTCGTCGTGACTGTAGGTGGTTGGAAGCGTAGCGAAGTACTTCACCACCGGCGACCAGATCGAGTCGAGGCGCACCACGTACCACCGATTCATCGTCGCGATGCTGTCCGCCTGCACACCGGACAGCTCGAGCGTGTCGCTCTGCCGCAGTATGGCGGCCAGCGGATTGGTGATACCGCCGGTGCCATACATCGCTCGCAGCATCGGCTCGGGCGCGACGTTTCCGCGCGTCGTCCGGCCGCGGTCGAGCTGCTGGGTGAGGAGCTGCCTCTCGCGGGACGGTCCGAGGTCGAATCGCATCATGGCCGTGACCGTGACGGGATTTCTCGATGCGCTCTGCGCCGGGCGCGTCGAGCCGAACCGCTGGTTCACGTCGTACCGGTACCGAAGAGTCGACGGATCGAAGCCGCGTACATAAAGAAGACTGGGATCGGCGAACGACATCTGTCCCCAGCCGCGGAGCTTGTCGTCGTCGTGGAGCAGCATGTCGGCCGCGCCGAGCGGGTTCGACACCTGGAAGCTCAGGTTCGCTCTCTGTGGCAGTCGGAACTTGATCGGGTTGAGCGACAGGGTCAGGTTCGCCTGCGTCATCCACGGTCCCTGGCAGGAATTCCGTTTCGCCAGGGCGCCGAGCTGGCTCTCGAGGCAGGAGCGGACCTTGCCCGGCGCGGTAGCGAGAAGACTCTGCATCGCGGCGCCGAGCGCCGGATCGGCGGCTTGCGTCGGATCGAACACGAACGCGCGGTCGTTGCCGTAGCCGTCGCCGTTCACATCGCCGGAAATGAGCGGCGTGTACGGCGTACCCGACCTGAAGCTCCCGAACCAGTTGACTCTCACCGCATCGAAGAAATTGTAGCCGAGGTTGTAGGTGATCTGATGGCGCGAATCGAATGTCGATCTGGCCCACTCCACATCCAGCGGATTGCCAGCGGTGTTGCCGAAGCCCCGCGTCCGCTCGCGCACGTTAGAAAGCACATATCCCGCACTCCAGCTGAAGCCGGTGCTGAAGGTCATGGGTGAAACGCGGAAGTTGAGCTGCCTGCTCTCGGACATGAGATCGGATCGCATCTCGGTGACTCGCGAGTAGAGTTGGCTCACACGCGCATCACGCGAAGCGATCGACCCCGTCGTCGGGACAATGCTGGTCGTCTGCACGAACACCGGCCGGTCGCTCTCGTCCGGGAGGTTGAACCGCACAGTCGGGTTGAAGTTCACGTCGACGACTCCCGACTGGTTCATGTTGCGGGAGTAGGTCGCCTCGACCTGGGCATTGAAGCGGTCGCCCAGAACCGGTCCGCTCCAGTTCAAATTGGAGCGCAGGCTCCTGGGCGCGGTGTAGTTGTCGGCGAAGAACGTGACGTTTGGGACGTTGCTGGCGAAGACGCTTCCGTCCGCGCACTGAGACGGGACGCTGGCCGGATCGTTGACGTAGCCGCTCCAATCGGGCGTCGGTGTGGCCGCGCCGGCACATATCAGCTGCTGCAGCGAGCCCGGCAGCCCGGTGTTGTCTATGGCGCCGCCGATCAGGTTGGTGTTCGGCACGTTCTGGAACATTCCGATTCCGCCTCTCACCACCGCGCGCGGACCGCGCATCGCTCCCATGAACCCCGCGACCTGCGTGGCGGTCCCGTAGCTCCACGAGAAACCCGCGCGCGGGCTCAGATAGAGATGATTCGGCACGCGATCGTTGCGCGAGCCGAACACCTGCTCGATCTCGGGATTCAGCGCCGGCGTGGACGTGAAGCGGTTCCCATCGAGGCGCAGTCCGTACTGAATCTGAAGGTTTTCGGTGCGCCGGTACGAATCGCCGAGTGAGATCGCACCGATTAGCTGGCTCCCGTCCCGCACTCTCGGTGCGAGCTGCCGCGTGAACGAAGCGGGCGTGCCGGCCTCGAGATCCGCGAGTGAGTTATAGGTGAACGATCCGAGCGTATTCGTCTTCGAGTCCTGGGCGAACGCGTCGCGGCGGATCTCGCTGGTGAATTTCACGCGGTGCTTGTTGTTGCCGCTGAACCAGGACAGCTGATTCGAGAGCTCGGCGCCGGTGTTGGTCTGCTTGGTGTTCATCGACGGGCTGCCGCCGAACGCGATCGACCTGAGACCGGTCGTTCCGTCGGGAAACGTTGACGAGATTCGCACGCTGCCGCTCGGCATCTCCAGATAGGGATTCGAGTAATTGCGGGAGCGCGTGAGGCCGCCTGACGTCTCGCTCAGGATCACACCGCCGAAGTAGTTGTTGTGCCGCGCCTGGAGGCCGCCGTTCCAGTTGGTGCGGTCCCCGCTGTGGGCCGGCAGCTCAGTTGTCAGTGTGCTCGCCGGAGTCGTCCTGTTCCAGCTGCCGTTGAGGGACAGGGTGAGGGACTGCCCCGTGGACGACGATTGCGGAGCGATGTTGAACATGCCGAAGACGGAGCCCTGCCGGCCCAGCCTGCTGTCGGGAAGCTCACCCACGACCAGGGGCACCTGTTGCTGCTGGAGAATGGCGATCAGTCGGGCAACCGAATCGGCGGCGACACCGGAAGTCTGGAGCCCGATCGGATCGGTGTTGAGCAACGTCCGAAGGTCATTCGCCCTCTGACCGAGCTGATACGAAAAGTTGTAGAACGAGTGGTCGAACTTGATCGGGCCCGAAACGAGACCCCCGATCGAAACGTTGCTATAGCGCTGACCGAGGGACCTGGCCGCGCGGTCGGTCCACTGCATCTGGGGCGCGTCGAAGTTCAGGCTCATGGTGCGCGTGAGGAAATTCGAGCCCGGTCGCCCGCGAATGTTGAATTGCGCGCCGCTGAATCCGCCGCGCGAGACGTCGTACGGAGTCGTGACGAGCGACGTCGAAACCGCAGCGTCGCGCGGAAGATTCGATCCGCCGAACTGCATTCCGTTCAACGTCGTGCTGTTCTGGTCCGGTCCGAGGCCGAGCACCGAATACCCAGCCGGATCCCCATCCGCTCCGGGAACGAGCTGGACACCGGGCAGCGATGCAGCCATCGCGGAAATGTCTCCCTGCTGGTCCGCCGAGAGGGCGCTGTTGTCTACCCGTTGCTCGGTGCCGCTCAAGTCGGGGGTGTTGTCGTTCCGGTTGGGCCGGTCACGCCGCCCTACGACGTTGACGGTGTCGAGCTGCCCCGCGGCCTGTTGCAGCCTGGCATCGGCGACGAGAATTTCCTGGTCCGCGGTGCGCCTGACCTCGTGTCGCCGGCCGCCGTAACCGATGGCGGCAAACTCCACGAAATAGTTTCCTTCGCCGCCAGGAAAGGTGATGGTGAAGCGGCCGTTGCGATCGGTGCGCGCCGTGCGATTGACGTTGCCTGAAAATGAAGTCGCGGTCACCCTCACGTCCTCGAGGGGCTTCCCGTCGGGGCCGGTCACAGTTCCGCGGATGACGTCGACTTGTTGTGCCTGCGCGGACGTCGCGGAGGCGAGGGCAAATGCCACTGCTGCCAGGAACGCGACGAGGGACGAACGGATCATCGAATTGCGTTGCGAATGGTCAGAAGTCCATGATGGCGCGCCTCATCTGCGGCGTTGGTACTTGGACTCCTGAAACGGCGAATTGGTTGCCGTCAACAAACCCCGGAACCGTCGGCTCCGAGCACGGCCGGCGGTCCCTGGAGTTACTCGGTTATGCTCTGGAGTCCGTGTCTCTGCTTCGCTCAGCAGGCGTCTTGCGGACTGTGACTATCGCCGCGGACTTGAGCAGCTGGAGCAGGCCGCTATCCGACAACGTGTCCCAGTTGGCGGGGAACTGCGCGAGCCGGCGGCGTTCCAGATTAGACTCGAACACGAGCCAGCCATCCCCGTAGTCGCCGAGGTAATCCTCAGCCGCGGTCTTTGGTCGAATGGAGCTTGGAGTCACGGGCCACACCTTCCACTTGACGCCCTTGACGTCCACGAAGTCGCGCACTGCCATAGCCAGTCCCCTTAGACTGAGGTTTGATACATGTACTCTCGGGTCAGCGGCATGTTCGAATTGCCACCCGGGCGCGGCTTGGCGAGCAAAGTCTGCACCAGATTCAAGCCGGCGGTATGAAAGCCGAAGGCGGCCGCAGACATATATAGCCTCCAAACCCTGTAGGTGCGCTCGCCTACCAGCCCGATCGCCTCCGCCTTGCGGTGCTCGAGCCCCCGAACCCACGCCCGCAGGGTCATCGCGTAATGTTCGCGCAGGCTCTCCACGTCGCGCGTCTCGAAGCCGACTTTCTCCGCGGCGCGGATCACCGACGCCAGCGGAACCAGCTTCGCATCCGGGAAGACATACTTGTCGATGAACTGATCGCGCTTCCAAAGCCAGCGGCTGAATCTCTCGCCCACGCTGTTGGTGCGCCGCGCGGTCCGGGTGCTGACCTCGCAGTGATTCATGAACAGTCCGCCGGGCTCGAGCGCATGAAACGCGCGCGCGAAATAGGCGGGCTGCTGATCCTCCGGGATGTGCTCGGTGACGCCCACCGAGCTCATCTTGTCGAATCGCGCATTAGCGGAGAGGTCGCGGAAATCCAGGACCTCCACCTTGCACCTGTCACCGATTCCCTTTTCAGCGATCCTCAGCTGCGCCCATTCGGCTTGGGCGGCGCTCAACGTGATTCCCGTCGCCTGCACTCCGTAGTTCTCGGCGGCGTGCATCACCAATCCGCCCCA
>JBKKAY010000070.1:0-6056 GCA_046714195.1 Gemmatimonadaceae bacterium | reverse complement strand
TGAGCGGCACGCGGTCCTGCGGCCGCTTCGGCCCAGCCAGGCTCGGCTCGATGGTGCGGAGATCCAGCTCGATCGAGTCCGTGAACAACGGATCCGGTGTGTCGTCGGTGCGGAATAATCCCTGGGTCTTGCAGTAGGCTTCGACGAGCTGCACCTGCGCTTCGTCCCGGCCGGTAAACCGGAGGTAGCTCACCGTCTCGGCGTCGACAGGAAAGAATCCCATCGTGGCGCCGTACTCGGGGGCCATGTTGCCGATCGTCGCGCGGTCCGCGAGAGAGAGACTGGAGAGTCCGGCGCCGTAGAACTCGACGAACTTGCCGACCACCTTTTTTTTCCGCAGCATCTCGGTGACGGTGAGCACGAGGTCGGTCGCCGTCGCGCCGGGTGGCAGGCTGCCGTGCAGCTTGAACCCAACCACCTCGGGGATGAGCATCGACACCGGTTGGCCGAGCATTGCCGCCTCGGCCTCGATCCCGCCGACTCCCCAGCCCAGCACGCCAAGCCCGTTGATCATGGTGGTATGCGAGTCGGTGCCCACCAGCGAATCGGGATACGCGAACGTCTCGCCCCCTTCGACGCGGGTGAACACCGCCTGCGCCAGGTACTCGAGATTGATCTGGTGCACGATACCGGTATCCGGCGGCACCACCCGGAAATTGCTCAGCGCTTTCTGGCCCCAGCGCAGGAAGGCGTAACGCTCCTTATTGCGGTGGTGCTCCAGATCGGCGTTGATCAGAAACGCCGCTTCGGATCCGTACTCGTCCACCTGGACGGAGTGGTCGATCACCAGGTCGACCGGCTGGAGCGGATTGATGAGCGCGGCGTCGCCGCCCAGGCGCGCCAGCGCATCACGCATCGCGGCGAGATCGACGACGGCGGGTACGCCGGTGAAATCCTGGAGCAGCACTCGCGCGGTGCGGAAGGCGATCTCCTTCTCGACCTTGCCCTTCAGGTCCCAGGCGGCGAGCGAGCGAATGTCGTCGGCCTTGACGAACTTTCCGTCTTCGTTGCGCAACAGATTCTCGAGCAGAATCTTGAGGCTGAAGGGAAGTCGGGCGGCGTTTCCGCCGGCGAGCTTCGCCAGGGCGTCGAGACGGAAGATCGTGTACTTCCGTCCCGCCACGTCGAGCGTCGACCGGCTGCCGAAGGAATTCGGATTTGTCATCGCTCTCTCAATCTAGCAGGATTCATCGGCCGACAGAATTCTCTAACGCGTCGCGTCGGTGGTCGGCTCGCTGGTTGGATCGACGGTAGGTGGCGCCGCGGGGAGGGTCGCGGTTTCCAGTCGCGTCGCTTCGATTGCGTAGGTGGGGCAGTGGTGGACGAAATCGCCATCCGCCGGCGACCACTCCACCACCGGCGTCAGAGGATACGCCTTGCCCTTCTCGTTCATCGCCATGACGTCGGGAGCCAGCGCGACACAGAGCGTGCAGCCGACGCACTTCACGGGATCGACGGTGATCTGCATCGGCCGCCGCGGAAAGACACCGGTTCCCCAGGCGAGACACTCATCGTAATGGGTGCAGGCCTCCATCGCGGCCGCGTAACCGGCCTCGATCAACTCGTCGGTCTGGGTGAAGCTGAACCAGCCAATGTGATTCACCTTCGGCCTGATCAGAATCATCGGCGGCCGGGTCCAGGTCGCGAATGGCGCCAGCTGGAGCGCGTGCATCATCGTCGTAGCCGCGCGCATGTAGATGGACGCGAATCCGGCGGTAGCGATATCGTTTTCGGGCTCGAGATCGCTGGAGCCGGTATCCACCGCGATCACGGCATCCATTCCGAGCCCGGCAACCGTCACCGGAAGATTGTCGATGACACCGCCATCGACGCACAGCCGCCCGCCGATTCTGCCGGGCGGATAGAAGCCGGGGAGCGCACAGGATGCGTAGACAGCATCGACGACGCTGACATCTCTCAGCCCCGGCAATCCCCACACGACCTGCGCGCCGCGCTCGAGGTCCACGGTGTTGACGAGCAGCGTCGCCTTCAGCTCGTCGAAGCGCTTAGGAGTGGCCACCGATTCGACCACTTGTCTCAGCGGCTCCTCGAGATAGATGGCGGGGGAGTGCTGCCGCTCCAGCAGCATCCCCATTCGATTGAGGCGGAACAGATCACGCCGCTTGAGCGCGCGGGCACGATCCGCCATCTCCGCCACCGACATCCCGCGTATGTGCGCCGCGCCGATGAGAGCCCCGATGCTGGTGCCCGCGATGACCGTCGGCTCGATGCCGAGCTCCTTGAGGGCCCGAAAAACGCCGATGTGCGCGAAGCCCTTGAGGCCTCCGCCACCGAGAACCAGCGCGACTTTCGGGCGCGGCGCGCGACGCACCCGCGGAACTGATACGCGCTTTTTCGGGACTTTCGTGGGTGTCTTGCGGGTCATGCTCCGGTCATGTCGAAGTGACTATAATGTACTGACCATGCATCACACCTCGCTGCTCGCCTTCCGGGAAGAGTTTCCGATCCTGTCGAAGACGAATTACCTCGTCTCCAACTCTCTCGGTCCGATGCCCCGCACCGTGCCGGAGAAGCTCGCGGAGTACGCGCGCGACTGGGGAGACCTCGGGGTGAAGGCCTGGAATCGCGGCTGGTGGGAGCGGCCGGTGGAAGTCGGCAACGAGATCGCCCCGCTGATAAATGCCGACTCGGGCGAGATCGTGATGATGCCGAACGTCACGATCGCGCAGACGGCTGTGCTTTCCGCCATCGATTTCCCGAAGGGCCGCGACACGGTGGTGATGACCGACCTGGATTTTCCGTCGGTGCGCTACGCCTACGAGGAGATGGCGCGCCGCCTTGGCGCCCGCATGGTGGTGGTGAAATCGGAAGACGGCCTCACCGTCGACCTCGCGAAGCTGCTCGCGTCGATCGACGAGAGGACACGACTCGTCGCCGTCTCGCACGTACTGTTCAGGAGCGCGTTCCTGATGGATGCCGACGCGATCTGTGAGCGCGCTCACAAGATGGGTGCGCTGGTCGCGCTCGATTCGTTCCACGGCGTCGGCATTGTGCCGGTCGACGTGAAACGAAGCAAGGTGGACTTCCTCACCGGAGGCGTGCTCAAGTGGCTGTGCGGCGGACCTGGCGCGTGCTTCCTCTACGTCGGTTCGGCGGTGCGGGACAAGCTCAAGCCCGCCGTCACCGGCTGGCAGGCCCACTCCAGGCCTTTCGCCTTCGAGGACGCCATGGAGTACACCACCGGCGCCTTCCGATGGCTCAATGGTACGCCGGTGATTCCGGCGCTTTATGCCGCCGCGGAAGGCGCGAAGATCCTTCGGAAGGTCGGGATCGGCGCCATTCGTGAGCGCAGCGCGGTGCTGACGGCGCGGCTGGTCGAGCTCGGTGATCACCACGGATTCAAGGTCAACGCCCCGCGCGACCCCGCTCGCCGCGGAGGAACGGTCGCTTTGGATGTCCCCCACGGCTATGAAGTCACGCAACATCTTCTCTCCCGCGACATACTGGTGGACTATCGCGTGGGGGCGGGCATTAGGATTGCTCCCCACTTCTTCACGCGCGACGAGGAGATCGAGGAGGCAGTTTCCGAGATGGTCAAGTCTCTCGAGACCGGAAGCTGGCAGCGTTTCACCGAAAGGGTCGGGGTCGCCACCTGACTGCCACTCCCCCGGGGATGTTACTCCCTTGAACAATGCAGTGTCTAAAGAGTACAATAGACTTATACTCGACTCCTCGGAGGGTGCGTCGTCATGCCAACACCTTTTTTGAGTTCTGAAGAGTACGACGAGAGAGCGCATCAGTTGTACAATGAAGGCCAGTATGACGAAGCTCTGGACGTACTGAAGGAAGGACTCGGACTCTACCCGAACTCGGTGGAGCTCCACATTGGAGTTGGCTACGCCTACCACGCCCGCGAGGAATACGCGTGGGCACGTCGCAGCTTCGAGGAAGCACTCGTGCTCGACCCCGATCACGAGGACGCGCTCGCCGGGCTCGGCGAGACGCTGCTCAAGTTTGGCCAGCAGGCGCGGGCCCTCAAGAGCTTCCGTCACACTCTCGAGCTGGGCTATCAGGACGATATCGAGCTGATGCTCCAGATCGGCCGCGCTCTGTTCCGCGAAGGCCTGATCGAGGAATCGAAGCAGTTCTTCGAGATTGCGGCACAGCAGACACCCGATGCGGCGGAAGCCGTCTCGTGCATCGGCTACGCCGAGCACCGGATGGGGAACGACGAGAGCGCCATCGCTACGCTGAGGCGCGCTCTGCAGATGGACCCCGACCACACCGAAGCCCGCATCTACCTCGGCAACATCTTCTATGATCGCGGCGACTATGAAGCCGCGCTCTATCATCTCGATCGCTCGACTCCCGAAGATCACTGGGACGAGCTGGGCATCTGGAGACTGATCGAGCTCAAGAAGATGATATATCGACTGCGTGATACGGATCCCGAGCTGAGGCCGTGGGAGGATCGCCTGCGCGATCTCTCGGGTGACCTCGACGATATCGACGAGATGCTGGCCGAGATCGAAGCCAAGGCGATGGACACGGCGCAGACGGAGGCGAAAGGGCAGCTCGAGCTGTTCGGAGCCTTGCTCTCCAGCTTTGCCGATGTAAGATCAACTCCCGAGTCGCATCGCATAACGCTTGGCAACGGCAACACGTTCGAAGGAACGTGGGAGGAGATCGTGGAGAAGATGCGCGAAGCAAAGTGCCTGGATGAGAATCCAAAGCCGGAGCAGGATGCCGAGAGCTTCATTCGTCGTCGGGCTGACGCAGGGCTGTTGCGCATCCTAAGGTGAGCCCGGCGAAGTCGCAGGCGGCGCTCACAGCGCTCAACGGCGTCCGTCCCGTACTCACGCATTTCGAGACGCCGCGCGGCGGCGAGGATCTCGCCGCCGACATCATCGATCTCTGGACCGGAGTGGAGAGCTCGCTCCGCGCCTACGTCGGCGGCTCCACGCTCGGCGGTCAGCAGCTTATCAGGGCGGCGCGGCAGGGCGAGCTGATCTCGCTCGAGCAAGCGCACTCGCTGCTGGAATTCCTGGCCGCGCGCGACCGCGCCAACCGCACCACCTACACGCCGACGCAGACCGACGGCGAAGCCGCCATCGAGGGATTCCGCGCGCTCGAGTCCGCGCTGACCGGGAGCGCGCCGGTGCGCCGCGCGACTCCGACCAGTCCGCTCCAGGCAGCGTACACACCGAAGCCCGCCCAGCCGGTGTCGCCTTACGCGCCGCCGCCCCCGGGTGGGGGTGGACACCGGCCGCCCCCCAAGATCGGGTCGAGGGCACCTTCATCGGGGCCGCCGACGATCGAGCAGCCGCCGCCGGGCTACCTGGCGGGCGGGGGCGGCTCGCGCAACGTCGAGCAGGCACTGGCCGCCGCCGAAACGGGCGGACGCAAGTGGCCCAAGATCCCAAAGGCCGCGCTCATCGCCGTTCCAGTCGCTCTTCTTCTGATCGTCGGCGCCTACTTCGTCGTCAATCGCACATCGACTGACACCCTGGCGGCCGGGATCGACGCCATGCAGGCGGGACAGCGCGAGAAAGCGCGTGGAGAGTTCGCGAAAGCCGTGAAGGAGAATCCCGACGCGGCCGCTCCGCACGTTTTCCTGGCGCGCCTCTCGCGGGAGGAAGGCGATCTCTCAACGGCTCGGGCGCAGCTCGATACCGCGCTCCGCCTGGAGCCCAGGAATGCAGTGGCTCTCCGGGAGATGGGTCTCATCCTTTTCGCCGGCCGGCAGTACGACCTGGCGCGACGGTTCTTCGTCAGAGCGGTCCAGGCGAATCCGGACGACAAGGCCGCGCAAGGTTATCTCGGCTGCGCGATGATGCGCCTCAATCGCCTCAGCGAAGGCTCCAAGTGGATCAACAACGCCGGCAGCGGCCCGTGGACGGCGTGTCTCTTGCCCGTGGCAACGGCGACGCCCCCGCCCTTGTGATCGAATTCCGGAACGTCGGGAAGATTTACAGATCACTCCTCGGCAACTCTGTCAAAGCGGTCGAGGAGTTTTCGTTGGAGGTAACGAAGGGAGAGATACTCGGCATTGCCGGCCCCAACGGGGCGGGGAAGAGCACGCTCATCGCCATGCT
>JBKKAY010000069.1:0-2871 GCA_046714195.1 Gemmatimonadaceae bacterium | reverse complement strand
CAATCATAGCCGCGGCAAACAGGGACGGGACGCGGAGAAACTTCGTCATGGAATTCCTTGATGTAGGGTTCAGAACCGGAAAAAGACGCGCACCTCAATGTTAGGAGGCGCGCGTCTCATTTCAGTGGTGCCGGAGTCACGAGACCGTCACGATATGACGGTCCTTCCGACTACGGCCGCCAGTTCAATCCGACGGTGTACACGCGCCCCGAGTAGTAGGACTCTCTGGTGACCGTGCCCTGCGTCTGGCGGTACGGCTGGTCGAGCAGGTTCTTGGCGTCGAACTTTGCGGCCACGCTGCCGAACAGCGGGACGCGCATCGCCAGGTCGAGCACGCTTCGCGCTTCCTCATAGGTGACGGGGAGCGGCCGCTGGCTGGCGCTCACGATCCGTCGGCCCACGCGATTGTAGAGCACCGTCGTGCTGAAGCGGCCCCCAATGGGAGCGAAGGTCAGCCCCGCGTTCACTACCGACGGAGCCTGCCCGACCATGGCGCGATCCTCATCGGCAACGCGAGGATCGTCTCCCAGCGTAACCTTGCTCTTCATCAGGGTCAGGTTCGAGAACAGCGTGACCGGCTCGAAGGCGTCAGCGATCCGGCCGAGACCCATACGCATGTCGAGCTCGAGGCCGAGGTTGTCGCCGCGGTCGGCGTTGAGGAAGGTGACGATCCTCGTGCCCGACGTCGCGAGGAACACGCGCTCGATTGGCTTGTCGAAACGCTTGGAGAATAGCCCGATGCTGAAGACCTCTCCGCTCCGCGGGTACCATTCCCACCGGGCGTCGAAGTTCGATATGAGCGTCCTTTCGAGGTCCGGATTGCCGATCACGTTCTCGCCGCCGATCACATCACGGAACTGAACCTCCGCAAGTTCGCGGTACTCGGGACGCGACAGCGTGCGCGTAGCGGAGAGTCTGAGATTCTGCGCATCGGTGAGCTTCACGTTGAGGAGCAGCGACGGCAGCACATCGGTGTAAAGCGGATTGATCCTCACACGACTTCCGACGGTCGGCTCGGCGGCGACTATCGTGCTCGTCCGCTCGACGCGCGCGCCGGTGACTAGGCGATACCTGTTGCTGAGCGCCCATTCAACAGTGGCGTAGCCCGCGCCGAGCTCGTCGAGCGCTCCGTAACTGCCTCCCTGCGAGAGCGGCACGACCCTGAACACCGCGTCCGTCTCGCCGGCGAAACGACCGTCAAAGATCTCTTCGGGGCTCAGCCTTCTCTCATCAAGGGAGAGAGTCGGAGCCTGGATGCTGAATACCTGGTTCCGCGCCAGCCGATCGGTGTAGCGGTGGAGTCCACCGAGCTTGAGCTCGTGCTGCCTTTCCGCCGCGCCAAACTGCAGCGAATAATCGAGCGCCGTGTTGAGGCTCGACTCGGTGAGGTGTCCAAACGTGCGGACCGCGCCTTCCGTCGCGTCCAGCCAATAGGGCGATTCGCCGGGCGCTCCCTCGACCTGCACGAACTCAGACCGGTCGGGCTCGGAGCGCTTGACGTTGGAGGTGGTGAATGAGAGGGCGACCTTCTGTCTCGAGCCGAGCTGCCGCTCCCCGACGATCTGATTCGAGCGTACCGTTCTCTCGACGAACCGCAGGCGGTTGATCAAGAGGCGCGTGCCGAGATTCTCACTGAAGCCGCTCTCGCGCCGCGCTTCGTTGTCGGCGGTGCGGTTGTAGGTGTTGTTGAGGCTGATCCGGGTTTTGGTGCCGAGGTTCAGGCTGAGATTGGCGATGCCTCCCCAGAGTACGCTGGCGCGGCCGGTGCTGCCCTCGAAACGGTCGACCTCGGTGGTGCCGTCGGTCGGCTCCGCGTAAGCCCGCACCTCGCGCTCGCGGACTTCCTGATTGTAGGAGTAGCTGAGAGCCGCCACGTAGCCGGCTTGAGAGCTGTTGCCGAAAGGCTTGCTTCCGCCCGTCGTCATCCCCAACGACTTGTTCGGAACACCCTCCCGCAATAGTGGCGACCAGGCATTCCTGAACGACTGGACGATCGAATTGACGGTCGTTTGCGCCGGGTCCTGCTGCATCGGGCCCGCGAGCTGGTTCGGGAGCTGGCGCTCACTGCCGGCGAATCCGAGCCAGTCGCGTCCAAGTGTCGGCGCGACCACCAGCGGGTTGTTCGTGGCGGCGTCGTTGAAGCCGAACGAGCTCGTAAACTCAGTCTCGCGCCCAAGTGGAAATTCACGGGTCCGGATGTCGACCTGCGCGCCGCTGAAGTCGCCAGGCTGGTCGGCGGTGAAGTTCTTCGAAGTCGTGACGGTCTGAATCAGCGCCGACGGAAAGAGGTCGAGCGGAACCACCTTTCGCTCGGGCTCGGGACTCGGGATTCGGGCGCCATTGAGCGAGGTCGTCGTATAGCGCTCGCCGAGCCCGCGGACGAATACGTACTTGCCGTCCTGGACCGTCACTCCGCTCACCCTTTGCACGGCCTGGGCGGCGTCACTGTCGGGGCTTCTGGAAATCTGCTCACGAGTCACGGAGTTCACGACGCCGGTCGCGGTTCTCTGCCGGTCGAGCGCTGAGTTGACGCTTCCCCGCTCGATCGTCGCCGTGACAACCTGCGTCTCGAGCGTAACCGTCACCGGATCGAGGGAGATATCCTGCTCTATCGTCCTCCCTGCGTCCAGCATGATGCCGGTCACCGTCTTGGGCGCGAATCCGAGGCGGCGAACGTGGAGGGTTACCGTCCCCGCAACCACCTTGCCCAGGCCGTATCTGCCTTCCATACCGGAGCTGACTCCGGTTGTCGTCCCCACTATCTGGATCGCGGCGTCGGTCAGTCCCTGACCCGTTCGCGAATCGATTACTCTGCCGACGATTCGACCGCTCCCGGCCTGCGTTACAGTCGCGTTCACCGGCGCTGCCGTG
>JBKKAY010000068.1:0-6985 GCA_046714195.1 Gemmatimonadaceae bacterium | reverse complement strand
GGCTTTCCAACGGACTTGTAAGCAGTGACGATCGCCTGCACCGCTTCGGCCGGGTCGTCCGTCACCAGCATCAGGTCGAGATCGCCGGCTGAGATTTTCCCCTCGCTCAGGACTCTGGTCTGCAGCCAGCGCAGCAATCCGGCCCAGTAGTACCGGCCAAACAGGATGACGGGGAATCTGTAGATCTTGCCGGTCTGGATGAGCGTCAGCGCCTCGAATAATTCATCGAGAGTACCGAACCCGCCGGGAAAGATTATGAACGCGCCGGAATACTTGATGAACATCGTCTTCCGCACGAAGAAATACTTGAAGTTCACCAGTGTATCGACGTAGGGATTCGCGCCCTGTTCGAACGGAAGCTCGATGTTGCAGCCGATGGAACGGCCGCCCCCGAGCTGCGCACCCTTGTTTCCGGCTTCCATTATCCCCGGGCCCGCACCCGTAATTACGGCGAAGCCCGCCTTCCCCAGCAATCGCCCCGTCTCAACTGCCGCTTCATAGTGCGGGTCGTCGGGCCCGATGCGCGCGGAGCCGAAGATCGTAACGGCCTTGTTCACGCTGGCGAGGGTGTCGAAGCCTTCGATGAACTCGCCCATGATGCGCATCACGCGCCAGGGATCCGTTCGGGTGAAGTCGAGCGCGGGAGAGGCCTGTTGCAGGAGCTTCTCGTCTTCGGTTACCGGACCAGAGCTGCGGATGGCGTCGTCCACCACACGGGTCGCGCCAGACCGCCTACCCGTGCCTTGTTGTGAAGGAGGCGTTCGACCGGCTTTGAGATGTCCCTCCTCGGTGCGCTGCTTCAGGCCCTCGAGCGCCTGCTGCTCGGCGGAAGCCATTACTTCGGAATTGAGCTTCTTGCCGCCGGCTGTGCGAGCGCGTGTGGATTTTGACGCCGCGCGCTTCGACGGGGCTTTCGGAATATCTTTTCTCTTCTTCATGATGGGCCGCTAATCGCGGGCTTCGGCTGCTCTCTTAGGAACGGAAAGTAAAGTTGCGTGTCTCTGCAGGAAGCCCGCCAGATGATGGATCGCAGGTTGTTGTGATCATCGCCGATGGCGCTCGGCCCGACGCGCTCGCGAGCGCGATGGACGGCGGGCGCCTTCCGGCGCTGGCGCGCCTGCGCGACGAAGGGATGTTCACGTCGGTGACGTCGGCATTTCCCTCCGTGACCGGCCCGGCGTACGCGCCGTTCCTGATGGGAAGATATCCCGGCAGCATTGGACTACCGGGGCTTCGATGGTACGACCGGTCGCGGCGCGTGGTCAGGTTCCCATGTCACTCGCGCAGCTACGTCGGCTCCGAGATGCGCTTCGTCGATCGCGACATCGATCTGGATGCGCCCACTATTTTCGAGCTGGCGAAGCCGAGCATGGGGGCACTGAGCGTGATCTCGCGCGGGCTTCGGCTGCTCTCTTAGGAACGGAAAGTAAAGTTGCGTGTCTCTGCAGGAAGCCCGCCAGATGAGGGATCGCAGGTTGTTGTGATCATCGCCGATGGCGCTCGGCCCGACGCACTCGCGAGCGCGATGGACGGCGGGCACCTTCCAGCGCTGGCGCGCCTGCGCGACGAAGGAATGTTCACGTCGGTGACTTCGGCATTTCCCTCCGTGACCGGCCCGGCGTACGCGCCGTTCCTGATGGGAAGATATCCAGGCAGCATTGGACTACCTGGGCTTCGATGGTACGACCGGTCGCGGCGCGTGGTCGGGTTCCCCGGTCACTCGCGCAGCTACGTCGGCTCCGAGATGCGCTTAGTCGATCGCGACATCGATCCGGATGCGCCCACCATTTTCGAGCTGGCGAAGCCGAGCATGGGGGCACTGAGCGTGATCTCGCGCGGGCTTCGCCGGCGTGACCGCATCGGGCAGACGCCTGGCTTCGTGTTGCGCGCCGCAGTCACGCACTTCCGTGGAAACGTAAAGGGCTGGCTCGACATCGATCGACGCGTCTCGGGCGAAGTGACTCACCGGATCCGCACCGAGCGTCCGCGCTTTGTATTCGCCGCGCTCACCGGCATCGACAAGACCTCCCACTCCCAGGGCCACGCCGCGCCGGTCGTGATCGAAGCGATGCGGATCGTCAACGACACGGTAGCGGAGATCCGCGCCGATGCGGAGCGTGACGGGCGATGGAAAAAACTGCACATCTGGGTCGGCAGCGATCACGGACACTCGCCCGTACGAGCGCATGAAGACCTTGCCGCTGTCATCAGCGAGTGGGGCTACAAGACGCTGGCCCACCCCTGGGCATTCAAGCGGTCCGCCGACATCGCTGTCATGGTAAGTGGAAACGCGATGGCGCACCTCTATCTCGATCTGGAGCTGCGCTCGCGGCCCTGGTGGCCGTCGCTCGAGAGAAAATGGGGTCGCCTGATCGAGAAGCTCGAGTCGCTCGACTCCGTCGACCTGATGATTCTGCCGAGGGGCCCCTCCGCTTGCGAGATTCGGACGCGCGAGCGCGGCGCCGCATTGCTGCTGTGGCCCGGCAATCGATATTCATATCGTCCAGAAAGTGGGGATCCACTCGGCATCGGAGTCCAGTGCGAGCTTTCAGATCGCGAAGCCTACGATGCGACGATGGAAAGCGACTATCCGGACGCTCTGGTACAGATCGCACATCTGGCAAAATCGGCTCGCAGCGGCGACGTCATTCTTTCCGCGTCGAGAAACTGGGATTTCCGGGCGAGATACGAGCCGATACCGCACGTCTCCTCTCACGGAGCGCTCCACCGAGAGCACATGCTGGTCCCGCTGCTCCTCAGCCGGGCTCCGGCGACGGTACCGCGACGCACCGTAGATGTGATGCCGAGCGCTCTGGCCGCGCTCGGCATCACCGCGCCGAATACGCTCGACGGAGTCTCGTTCTATTGATCTGAGCGCTTACTGGACGACGACCGTTCCTACCATCCCGAAATGCAGCGTGCACTCGAAGCTGTAGGTGCCAGCGGCGTTGAATTGCCGCGAGTTGGTTCCCGAGTTGTGCACTGCGATGTTCCCGTTGCCGCCGTTTCCCACCGGTTGTGCAGCGAACGGGTTGTCGAAGGTGACGTTGTGGAACACGCCCGAATTATTCAGCCAGGCCACGGGCCTATTGACGGGAACAGTGAGGCTCGTCGGGACACTAGTGGGGGTCGTGTAGAAAAGACCTCCGGTCATGCAGAAGGTGTTTGCAGGGCACGGCGGCGGCGGCGGCGAAGTGCCCCCGTCGGAGCCGCCACACGCGCTGGCGCCGACAACGAGGACGAGACTACAGAGCAGACGGGAAATGTGGTGCATGCTGCCTCCGGGAATCTGGACACCAGCCAACCAAATAAAGGTGGCATAAGGCACCGGGCAAAGCACCCCTCGGCAGGCTACATCATCGCGCAGGTGTACAGCCGCCACTCCGAGCCCGACGCGGCGACCGCCGCGACGTAGCCCTGCCGCGGCGTGAAGAGCTTATGGGTGAGACCGTTCGATGACTCACCAGACTCCGCGCCCGACCAGATCCCCTTCCCGTCCGCCTTGAGCCGGGCCTCGCGAATCACCCACGACTTGAGAAAAGTCGCATCGCGTTTCTCCGGAGGCGTCGCCGCCAGCGACCGGACCTCGTCATCGGAGAGAAACCGCTGGGCGACATCGAGCAGCCGGCGCACCGGCCGCTCGTTCTCGACATCGACTCCGACGGATCGGTCCGGCGCGAACGCGAAGAGCCCGAGCTCGGCGGAGTGTGAGACGTTGAAGTGAAGCCCATGATCGGCCAGCGAGGGCTTGCCGCTGCTCCCGTAGCGGAAGCGCAATTTCCCCGGTGCGTCTCCGGTGAAACCCGACAGCAGTCCTCGCAACATTCCCCTGGCCACGACAAAACGGCGCGCCAGAAGGGGCGCGAGATTGCCGGCGCGGCTACGCTCGTCCGAGCAGAGCGTTCCCTCCAGCTCCGAGTATCGATCGTCAGAGACCGTGAGGGATGCGACCCACACCTGCACTTCCTCTGCGGCTAACTCAAACGAGCTCAACGATCTCCACCCCTGCTTCGCTTCCTGAAATTGTCAATCTCCCAACGCTCGGTCGGAGGTTGAAGCGCCGTGGGCCGGCCGCTCCCGGGTTTATGACGAGTCGCCCCCCGATATGCGTCACCAACTGGCGATGGGTATGGCCATAAACGAGCACATCGGCGTCGTAGCGCTCCGCCAGCTTTGCCGGAGAAAAGCTTCCGACCTCGTGCCCGTGACTGACGTGCACACGGACCCCGCCGATGGTGATGCTGATCTCCTGCACCAGACCGTGCGAATCTTCCGGATCCGTATTCCCGAAGACGGCTCGCACGGGCGCGATGAGGGCGAGCTCGTCCAGAATCTCCTGGCCGCCGACATCACCGGCGTGCAGGATCAGCTCGACTCCGGCGAGGGCGTCATGCACGTCGCTCCTGACGAGGCCGTGGGTGTCCGAGATGAGTCCGACGATGTGTTTGCGGCTGGAGGCCATGCTTCATTCTATATATTGGGCCATGCTATGGTTACAACTTGCGGCCCGCCTCGCCCTTCGTGCAGTTCGCCGGCCCCGTTTGGGGGTCGATCTGGTGAGGATCGCCTGGCGCTTCCGGGCCCGGGACTGGTACAGGCGGTTCCCGTTCATTCCGTTCCCCGATCCGACCTACCTGCGCTGGCGCATGTACACCGCCTATGGTGATTACAACGCAATACCTTCGGCGCGGGATGTCGAGCGCTACGCCCGGTGGTCGTCCGAGTAAGAATGACTGCCGCTTGCATCGAGTCCGTAACTCTCGAGGAGATGATCAAGGCACAGGCCTACGGGCTGGGATTCGATCTCGTCGGCATCACCACCCTGGGCCCGATGGAGACTGCGGATGCGTTCGATGCGTGGGTCGGCCGGGGATACGCGGGCCAGATGCATTATCTGCCGCGCGGAGCGGAGAAGCGCCGCGATTCCAGACTGCCGGTCCCTGGCGCGACGAGCGCGATCGTCGTCGCGCTCGATTATGGCGGAGCCGAGCCAACCGGTCCGATAGCGCGGTACGCGCGGGGCGATGACTATCACGATCTGATGACGGACCGGCTCGACGACCTCCACGGCTGGCTGGAGACGGAGGTCGACCGAGCGGTGTTCGGAAAATCCTACGTCGATACCGGCCCCATTCTCGAACGGGATCTCGCCCGTCGCGCCGGGCTCGGCTGGTTTGGAAAGAACACGAACCTCGTCAACCCGAAGCTCGGCTCATTCTTCTTCATCGGGGCGCTGCTGGTAGACGTCCCGCTAGCGGCGGACGCTCCATTCGAGGCTGACCGGTGCGGTAGCTGCACCCGGTGCCTCGATGCATGTCCTACAGATGCGTTCGTCGAGCCGCGCCTGCTCGACGCGACGCGCTGCATCTCCTACCTGACGATCGAGCTAAAGGGCGCGATCCCCGAGGAGCTTCGCGAGCAGATGGGGACGCATCTCTACGGATGCGACATCTGCCAGGATGTTTGTCCGTGGAACGTCCGCTTCGCGCGAGAGCTGAAGGAGCCAAGGTTTCGTCAGCGCGAATCGCCCGCGGGTAACGACGCGCGCGGGCTGGCACGTGAGATTCTGGCGCTGGACGAAATGCAGTTCCGGACCCACTACAAGGGCTCGCCGATGAAGCGGGCAAAACGCAGCGGATTGGCGCGGAACGCCGCTGTGGTTCTCGGAAATACCGGCGACGAGAGTGATGTACCGGCCCTGAAGCGCGCACTGGAGCACGACGAGCCGGTGGTACGCGACCACGCGGCCTGGGCGATCGCCGAAATTACTTCGCGTTACTGACCGGTCGGCGCGCGGCGATTTCGCGCCTCACCACCGGAGCAACCCGGGTTCCGAACAGCTCGATGGATTTCATCACCCTGTCGTGTGGCGTCGGGCCGACGGTGAACTGGATGAGAAACCGCTGATTGCCGAACAGCTCGTGCTCGCTGAGGATCTTCTCGGTCGCTTCCTCAGCGGTACCGAGGAGCATCGCTCCTCTGGGGCCTCGTTCGGCGTCGAAATGCCTGCGCGTGGGCGGCGGCCAGCCGCGCTCGCGTCCGATCCTGCCCATGACTTCGACATAAGGAGGATAGGCGATTTCGATCGCTTCTTCGGCGGTGTCCGCGATGAAGCCGTGGGAGTTGATGCTCACCGCCAGCTTGTCGGAGTCGTGGCCCGCCTTGCGCGCGCTTTCGCGGTAGAGGTCGACGAACGGGACGAATCGCGCCGGATCTCCGCCGATGATCGCGAGTGCCATGGGTAATCCGAGCGTCCCCGCCCGAATCACCGACTGCGGCGTGCCCCCGACCGCGATCCAGATTGGCAGCGGATCCTGAAGCGGCCGAGGATAGACGCCGGAATTCTCGAGCGGAGTGCGATGCTGGCCCGCCCACGACACCCGCTCTCCACTTCGAAGCTTGAGCAGGAGCTCGAGCTTCTCCGAGAACAGCGCGTCGTAGTCGCCCAGATCGTAGCCGAATAGCGGAAACGATTCGATGAACGAGCCGCGGCCCACCATGATCTCGGCGCGGCCGCCTGAGATGAGGTCGAGCGTGGCAAAATCCTGAAAGACGCGGACAGGATCGTCCGAGCTGAGCACGGTGACCGCGCTCGTCAGCCTGATGTTTTTGGTGCGTGTCGCTGCCGCCGCCAATACCACGGCCGGGGCCGAGACCGTGTAATCCGGGCGATGGTGTTCTCCAACGCCGAATACATCGAGCCCCACCTGGTCAGCGAGCTCGATCTCCTCCAGCAGGTCCTTGAGACGCTGGGCGGCCGCGACACCGGTGCTGCTCCGCTCCGGAGAAGTCTCCGCGAACGAGTAAACGCCGAGCTCCATCACGCGATGTTAGTCGGGTGATCCGCTGCCCAGAATCTTGAGCGCGAGGCACGCGGCGCCGAATCCGCTGTCGATGTTCACCACTGCCAGTCCGGGACTGCAGCTGGCGAGCATTGTGTGAAGCGCAACGGTTCCTCCGGCAGCCACTCCGGTGCCAATCGATG
>JBKKAY010000067.1:0-2981 GCA_046714195.1 Gemmatimonadaceae bacterium | reverse complement strand
CATGTGGCCCTTGATCGTGCTGAGCGACGAATCGCATTACACTTTGCCTGTCGCGCTGGCAAATCTGTCGGGCGAGCATGTACAGGACACGGAGCTGATGATGGCGGGATCGGTGCTGACGGTAATTCCGGTCTTGGCGGTGTTTCTGTTCTTACAGCGGTACTACATCCAAGGGGTTATGGCGGGGAGTGTAAAAGGATGAACAGCTTTGTTTGCGTTTTGCGTTATCCGTTATTGCGTTATCCGTTGTTGCGTTTAGCTGAGAGCTTACGCAATAACGGAAAACGCATCAACGGAAAACGCAAAACGCAACGGGAAGCGACAGCCGCACTAATGACCGCGGCGATAGCTTCGGTAATTAGCGCCACCGCCTCCGGACAGCAGCCTGCACCTGTTGGAACGCCTCCCAATACTATAGTAGTCGATGCCTTCGACTCGGTAAGTCAGTGGACCCCCGCCTTCGCCGACGGCATCGAGGTGTCGGCGCATCCCGACAGCGGCCTTCACGGCCGAGCGATGCGGATCGATTTTGATTTCAAGGGTCACGGCGGATACGCTGTCGTGAGGCGCGCGGTAAACCTGACGATGCCGCCGAACTATGAGTTCTCGTTCGCCATCAAGGGTAACGCCCCGGTCAACACGCTGGAGTTCAAGATGGTGGATTCCACCGGAGAGAACGTCTGGTGGGCCAATACTCCGAACTTCGTGTTTCCGCGCGAGTGGACGACAATCACCCGAAAGAAGCGGCACATCACATTCGCCTGGGGTCCGATCGCGGACAAGGAGCTGCGGCGTGTGCACGCGATAGAGATCGCGATTACCGCCGGGTCGGGTGGAAAGGGAAGTGTCTGGCTCGACGATCTCGTGCTGACGCGACTCGATCCGCCGATGCCGTACACGCTCACTCCACAAGTCACGGCGACCTCGCGCGCCGAAGGCTTCGGCATCGAGCGAGCCATGGATGGAAGCTCGACCACCGCCTGGCGCAGCAACCGCGGAATCGCTCCGCGTGCGACGTCCGTCGCGCCGTCGGACACGATCAACATCGACTTTCATCGGCGCCGCGAGCTCGGCGGGCTCGTCATTGACTGGGAGCCCAACCGCCGAGCTGCCGCGTACGAGGTGCTGGGCTCCGCCGACGGACAGACGTGGCGGACGCTTTACAGGGTGATACGAACGTCATCCCCGCCCCAGCCCACTACGCGTGACTATCTGTACCTGCCCGAGACCGACGTGCGCTTCCTGCGGCTGGCGCTGACCTATCCACAGGGTTCGAGCGGTTACGGCATCCGCGAGATCAGCGTCAAGCCGCTCGAGTGGGCGCTGACGAAGAACGATCTCTTTTTCGCGATCGCGAGGGATGCGCCGCGCGGGAGCTACCCGAAGTATCTGTCCAACGAGCAGACATACTGGACCGTGATCGGCGCGGACCGTGACAGCGCGGAGGGATTGATCAACGAGGAGGGAATGATCGAGGTCGGGCGCGGGCAATTCTCGATCGAGCCGTTCCTCTACGCCAATGGCAAGCTGGTCACATGGAATGATGCACGGATTTCACAGTTGTCCGATCCGGAAGCGCTCCCGCTGCCGCGGGTGAACTGGAGTGTCGGTGGAACGACGGCTCGACCGCTCCGGCGCACGGTTACGACGCGTGCCGGCGCGGCCGGGACCGTAGAGCGCACGACGCGCGATGCCGCGACCGCGCAAACGCAGGCGGCTGCACCTGCGCCGCCACCTGGAGATCTGGAGCTGTCGGTCACAACGTTCGCCGCGGGCCCGCCGGATTCGTCGGTGCTCTACGCGCGGTACCGTGTCACGAACAATACGCGCATCCATCGGAAGGTGTTTCTATATCTGGCACTGCGGCCATTGCAAGTGAATCCACCGTGGCAATTCCTGAACGGCCCCGGTGGCGTCGCACGTGTCGACACCATCGCGATGCAGGGATCTGCGGTACGAGTGAGCGGCAACAAGTTCATTCACTCGTTGACGTCGCCGAGTGGGTTCGGCGCGGTGACGTTCGACGAAGGAAACATCGTCGACTGGATACGCGCGGGAAAGCTGCCGACTCCGATCTCAGTAACGGATCCAACCGGCTCCGCCTCGGCTGCATTCGTCTACGGGCTCGAGCTCGGCGCCCGTGCGACGTCGAGCCCGATCGATCTGGCGATTCCGTTGCGCGGTGGTCCACTGGACCTGGGCGTGCTCACCGCCGCATCACGCCGGCCCGGGGTACCGGTGCCTACGACGCTCCTCCCCGGAGCATCGGAAGTCGCCGTCGCCGCCCAGCTCGAGAAGGCCCGCGCCCAGTGGCGTGAGAAGCTCAACCGGGTGCGCATCGATCTCCCGCCTTCCGGCTCCCGCTACACCGAGACACTCCGCGCCAACCTCGGCTACATCCTGATTAACCGCGACGGTCCGGCGATCCAGCCCGGATCGCGTGCGTACTCGCGGTCGTGGATTCGCGATGGCTCGCTGACTTCAACCGCTCTACTGCGGATGGGACACGCTCCGGCGGTGAAGGAATTCATCGAGTGGTTCGCGACCCACCAATACGAGAACGGCAAAATCCCGTGCTGCGTCGATGAGCACGGCGCGACGCCGGTGCCTGAGAACGACAGTCACGGGCAGTTCATCTATGTGGTAGCCGAGTACTACCGGCACACCGGTGACAAGACTTTTCTGGAGAGGATGTGGCCGCGCGTGGCGAAGACCGTCGCGTACATGGATTCGCTGCGCAAATCGCGGCTGACCGAGCAATACCAGGTCGGCGCCAACCGGGCATTCCTCGGCCTGCTGCCCCAGTCCATAAGTCACGAGGGCTACAGCGCCAAGCCGATGCACAGCTACTGGGACGACTTCTTCGCGCTGAGGGGATTCAAGGACGCGGCATTCATCGCGCGCGAGCTGGAGAAGCCTGAGGCACAAGAGTTCGCGCAGATCCGGAACAGCTTCCGCTCCAACTTCTACGAATCGATTCG
>JBKKAY010000066.1:0-4494 GCA_046714195.1 Gemmatimonadaceae bacterium | reverse complement strand
TGAGCGGGCCCGGCTGAAACGCGGCGGTGGATGCGACGTTCAGCATACGACCCGATCTCCGCTTCATCATCGGCGGAAGGAAAAGCTTGGTGAGGTGGGTGAGTGCGGCGATGTTCACCTGAATCATTTCCAGCTCGCGCTGGAGCTCGGTCTCCGAAAACTCGCCGCCGAGTCCGAAGCCGGCGTTGTTGACCAGCACTTCGATGGGAATGTTCTCGTTGTGCAGGAAGTCGAAGATCTGTTCGGGGGCCTCGGGGCGCCTGAGGTCGGCGGCGAAGACATGGGCCTTGATGTCGAACTTCCCCTCGAGCTGACCCGCCGCTGCCTCGAGCGTGTCACGCTTGCGGGCGACGAGGACGAGGTCGAATCCTTTCCGGGCGAGCACCTTGGCGATCTCGAGGCCGATTCCACCGGACCCGCCGGTGACGAGTGCGGTGTGGCGTGGTGCTCCGTTCTGTTTAGAGGGCATGGTTGAAGGTAGCGAAGCCGGGCCAGGTTGGAATGCGGATGCAAAAAGTTCGGGCTCGGCTCGGTTGATTCCGATTCGCGGCCCGGCTAACTTGAGGAGCTATTCCCGAGTAGCTCAGGTGGTAGAGCAGGTGACTGTTAATCACCGGGTCGGGGGTTCGAGTCCCTCCTCGGGAGCTGTGATAAGACTCATCAACGCAGCCGCTTACGGCAAACGGGCGCTTCCAGTCGGAAGTGCCCGTTTTCGTTTTTACGCTAACACCTCCAATGGCGTCGAATCTTTTGTCAGCCACCACTGCTTTGCCTGATCCTCTCCCCAGCCCTCGGTCGGGATCCACTCAAGCGCCTGCTGCAGCTCCGCAGCATTCTGCGGGCGGTCAGCGGCGTTCTTGGCGAGGCACTTGAGTACCAGTCGCTCGAGCTCCGGCGGGATGGTACGGCCGGTGCGCTCCGACGGTGGAACCGGCGCTGTCTGAAGGTGCTTGGCGATCAGCTGCAACGTGGTTTCCGCCTCGAAGACGAGGTGGCCCGTGAGCAGGAAGTAAGCGACGCAGCCCAGCGCGTAGATGTCAGCACGTCCATCGACAGTCTCGCCGAGCACCATCTCCGGCGCCAGGGTGCTCGCCTGACAAGGGTTCTGGAAATGACGAGAGGGCCTTTCCGAAAGGAGGGGCCCTTTTTGCTCGCGCCCTTGTCTCTCAACGCCAATCGACGTCCCGATTTGCGAACGGCGCCAGGTGGTCATACCGTATGGGTCCGCCCGACAGTTCGACCGCATATTCCGGAGTAAGCCGACATGAGATCATTCTTCGCCGTTTCGTGCGCCCTTTCAATTCTTGCAGCGGGCTTCAATTCGGCCAAAGGGCAGGCCGCGGCGCATCCATGGTCGCCCGAACTGCAGATAAAAACACGGATCGTCGCGAGCCCGAAGGTTGCACCGGACGGCAAACGCGTTGCTTACACCGTCAACGACGCGGTGATGACCTCCGACAAGAGCGAGTTCGTCACTCAGATCTGGCTCGGATCGACGGATGGCAGAGAGAACTTTCAGGTCACGTTCGGCGATAAATCATCGACAGACCCGAAATGGTCGCCCGACGGCCAGTCGATAGCGTTCACTTCGAACCGGAAGGACAACAAGAACAATCTTTACGTCATCCGTGTGAACGGCGGAGAGGCCGAGCCGCTGACCGACGTCAAGTCCGGCGTCGGGAATTTCGCGTGGGCGCCCGACGGCCGTTCGATCGCCTACCTGCTGACGGATCCAAAGACGGACGATGAGGAAAAGAACGACAAGGCGAAGAATGATTTTCGCTGGGCCGACGAGAACATCAAGTTTGCACGCCTCTATGTCGTCCCCGTAGCGAAAGACGCGGCCGGGAAGCGCGAAGGCCGAAAGCTCACGAACGATTCCCGCCACGTAACGGCGTTCGACTGGTCGCCCGATGGCAGAAGCATCGCGTTCAGCCACGTCAAATCCCCGGTGGCGAACGACTGGCCATCAGCCGACATCTCGATCGTCGAAGTCACGACGGCAAAGGTTCTTCCGTTCGCCTCGACCGTCGCCGCGGAAGACGCTCCCGATTATTCGCCGGACGGCAAATGGATTGCCGCATCCGTCAGCGCCCTCCCCGTAAGCTGGTCCGGCAGCGACAGAATCAACATCTATCCGGCCGGGGGCGGCGCCCCGCGCGCTACATCACTGTCGCACGACGGGCAGCCCGTAATCGTCGGATGGTCGGCTGACGGCACGAAGATCTATTTCAGCGAAGCAAGAGGCACCGTCACTTCCGTATACGAAATGAACGTCGCCACCGGCGCTACGAGTGAAGTGCTGAAAAGGAATGCAGTTCTCCAGGGGGTGAGCCTCGATCCGAGCGGGACGATATTCAGCTTCGCAATGCAGAAGTCCGACCGGCCAGCGGAAGCGTTCATCGCGCGACTCAGGGACAAGGAGCCAACGCAGGTCTCCCGAGCGAATGCCGACCGCACGACGCCCGTCGCCAGGACGGAGCTTATCCGCTGGACCAGTACCGACGGAAAGGAGATCGAAGGACTGCTCACATATCCCGTCGGCTATCAGGCGGGAACGAAGGTCCCGCTCATCCTCAACATCCACGGCGGCCCGGCCGGAGTTTTCCAGCAAGGCTATATCGGCGGGCGCGGATCATATCCAATCGCGACTTTTGCCGCGCGAGGGTTCGCCGTTCTGAGACCGAACCCACGCGGCTCGAGCGGCTATGGAACGGCGTTCCGCCAGGCGAACGTCAAGGACTGGGGCGGTGGGGACTACGACGACCTGATGACTGGGGTGGACAAAGTGATCGCGATGGGCGTGGCGGATCCCGAGCGCCTGGGTGTCATGGGCTGGAGCTACGGCGGTTACATGACATCGACCATCATCACCAAGACCAAGCGCTTCAAGGCTGCGTCGGCCGGCGCACCGGTTACCAATCTCATGAGCTTCACCGGAACGGCGGATATCCCCGCTTTCATCCCCGACTATTTCGGCGGGGAATTCTGGGACAATCCGGACGCTTACCGGAAGCACTCGGCCATGTTCAACATCAAAGGCGTGACGACGCCGACACTCATTCAGCACGGCGATGCCGATGTGCGGGTGCCGATCTCGCAGGGATATGAGCTCTATAACGCGCTCAAATTACAGGGCGTGCCGACGCGCATGATCGTGCTGCCGCGGCAGCCGCACGGGCCTAACGAGCCGAGGATGCAGATGGCGGCGATGCAGAGCAACCTCGATTGGTTCGAGAAATACCTGGGGACCGCGAGCCGGAAGTAGCTCCTCGGAACAGGAGATAACGGGCGTTCCTGAGAGGGGATGCCCGTTATCCTTCCGCTATTCGCCGATCGGTCGCGGGGTTTCTTCGTAGAGCGCGTCAGCCCGCTTCCGTGCGGCCGGGTCACCGAAAATCTTCTCGCCGTCGTAGCGCCCGTTCTCGATGAACACTTCGGAAATCGCGCGTCCCGCTACGATGCTCCCCGCCATGTAGATGCCCGCAACGTTGGTCTCCAGCGTGTCGGGGTTGAGCGTCGGACGCAGAGAGACCGGATCGAGCTCGATCCCCATTGAGCGGAACAGATCGAATTCCGGAGTGAAGCCGATCAACGCGTAAATCCGGTCGGCGCGAAGTCGTTCGGTAGCGCCCTCGGCATTCACGATCGTCATGGCGCCGGGCTCGATCGATTGCACCACAGCTCCGAGGCGGATGCCGATCTCTCCCGCCTTGATTCGATTCTCCAGATCCGGCCTCAGCCAGTACTTCACGCTGGGCTTGAGCACCGCGCCGCGATAGACGAGCGTAACGCGCGCGCCGGCGCGATACAGCTGCAGCGCCGCTTCGACCGCCGAATTCTTTCCACCCACCACCACGACGTCCAGTCCCCAGCCGAGGTGGGCCTCGTCGAAGTAGTGGTGAACGTGTGGAAGATTCTCGCCCGGCACACCGAGGCGGTTGGGCTGATCGAAATAGCCGGTCGCCAGAACGAGCCGCTCGCAGGTGATGTCATGACTCCCGGTTGTCGATTGCAGCGTGCACCGGATGCCGCCGCCCAAGCGCTCCACGCGCGCCAGGCGCGTGAATGTCTGGACGCGGAGTCGCTCCGTTCGCGCTATTCCCCGGTAATACATCATCGCCTCTTCACGGGTCGGCTTGGCTCCGGTACACACGATTGGGTGGTTGCCGATCTCGAGGCGCTCAGGAGTGGTAAAGAACACCATCCCCGTCGGATACCGCACTATCGAATTGACGATGGCGCCCGCGTCGATCACCAGCGGATCGATCCCGCGGCGGCACGCTGAAATTGCACACGCCAGACCGATCGGGCCGGCTCCGGCGATGATGACGCCCTCGTGGGCGCTGTCGTTCCCGCTCATCCATGGAAAGTAGCCGTGCGTTGCTTTTCAGTCCAAGACGGGTACGTTCAACAGTACCCTGGAATCCAGTAGCGACAGGCAGTTCCCCGTCTGCGACGTTCTGGCGTCTCGCCCAGACCCAAGGCCGTATG
>JBKKAY010000065.1:0-2975 GCA_046714195.1 Gemmatimonadaceae bacterium | reverse complement strand
GAGTCGATCGCCGGGCCGACGATTGCCCGCATGCAGAAGCTCGCGAAGGAACTCGAGATCGTATTGATTGTCCCTATCTTCGAGCGACAGGCGGCGGGCGTCTACCGGAATTCGGCCGCCGTGATCGACGCCGATGGCTCGGTGCTGGGCGCCTATCGGAAGATGCACATTCCCGACGATCCGCTCTTCAACGAGAAGTACTATTTCACGCCCGGCGATTCGCACACCGACCAAGCCGGCAACGGCGATCACAAGGGCGCCGGCGGCTTCCGGGTCTGGAAGACGCGTTACGCAGACATCGGAGTTCTGATCTGCTGGGACCAGTGGTATCCCGAAGCCGCGCGTATCACCGCGCTGCTGGGCGCCGAGATCATTTTCTATCCGACTGCCATCGGCTGGCATCCGGCGGAGAAAGCGGAATTCGGCGAAGCACAGGTCGAAGCCTGGCGTACAGCGCAGCGCGCTCACGCCATCGCCAACGGAGTCTTCGTGGCGGCGCCCAATCGGGTCGGACACGAAGACGAAGCTGGCACCGACGGCATCGAGTTCTTCGGCCACTCGTTCGTCGCCGATCCGTTCGGGAGGATTCTCGCCGAGGCAGAGATCGAGCCCGCGGTGCTGGTCGCGAAGTGCGACCGGTCTCTGATCGAGACGACGCGTCGCAACTGGCCTTTCCTGCGCGATCGCCGCATCGATGCCTACGCGCCGATCCTCAACCGATACATCGGATGACCGAGGGGGGGCGGAAGCAGTCGCCCCGTGAAGGCGCCGCTCCGAAAGGAAGCGGCGCTTTGACTATGGACCTCTCGCTCGCGCGCCGGATGCCGGCGGAATGGGAGAAGCACGACGCGACCTGGATCGCATGGCCGCACCACGAGCCGGACTGGCCGGGGAAGCTCGCTCCGATTCCCTGGGTGTACGCCGAGATCGTGCGCGCCCTCTCAAGCCACGACCGCGTGGAGATTCTTTGTCAGGATGAGAGTGTGGCCGACAACGCGCGACTGCTCCTCGATGCTCACGGCGTGATCGCAGCAGACGGCAGGTATCGCCTTCACATCGTCCCCACCGACCGCGTCTGGCTCCGTGACTCGGCGCCCACCGGCGTCCGACGAGCGGACGGCGTCATCGAGCTACTCGACTGGGGCTTCAACGGCTGGGCCAAGTACGACAACTATGGCAGGGACGCTGAAGTCGGTAGCGCGATCGCGGGGATCACCGGCCTCCCGAGAATCGAGCCGGCGAGACCCGACAACGGTGAGCGTCTGGTTCTGGAAGGCGGCGGCATCGAGGTGAATGGTGCCGGGCTGATGCTGGTCACCGAAGAGTGGCTCCTCACCAACGTCCAGGTGCGAAATCCCGGGATGGCCGCCGCTGACTATGAGAAGGTCTTCGCCGAATATCTTGGTGCTCCGACTACGATATGGCTCGGCGAGGGCGCGGTTGGGGACGACACTCACGGACACATCGACGACATCGCGCGCTTCGCCAACCGCGACACGGTGATCCTCGCCTACGAGCACGACCCGGCCGACGACAACCATGCCCGCTCCGCGGACAATCTCCGCCGGCTCGAGCTCGCCGCACCGGCGCACGGGCTCCGGATAGTGACCATCCCGTTCCCGCGGCCGGTGTTCATGAACGGCGAACGCCTGCCCGCCAGCTACGCGAACTTTTACATCGCCAACGGCGTCGTTCTTGTACCGACATTCAATGACCCCAACGACAGGGTGGCGCTGAATGGAATCGCCGAGGCGTTTCCGCGCTTCACCGTAATAGGAATACACGCGGTGGATCTCGTGTGGGGGCTGGGCACGCTCCACTGCCTCACTCAACAGCAGCCCGCGGCAAGAGGATGAAGATCGTTCTCACGAGCGCGGAATCAGTTCGGCTGGAGCCGACACCGGGCCAGCTCACCATCGAGGCGCCTTCGCCTGACATGGGATACTCCCCGTTTCACATGCTCGGGAGCTCCCTGGCCACATGCACTTTCTCCGTGCTTCAGAGCTGGGCGACGAACAAGAATTTCGCGGTCGACGATCTGCGCGTGGACGTGAGCTGGACTTTCGCCGAGCAGCCGCACCGGGTGGGCTCGATGAAGGTGAAGCTGGAGTGGCCGTCGCTGGCGGCCGACATGTGGCCGCGCGCGATCCGGGTGGCGAACCTTTGCGGGGTCCACAACACGCTGACGCATCCGCCCCAGATCGCGGTCGAGGCTGCGACTCCGTGACCGTGCCGGTGGTTCGATTCACGGTGGCGGGCGAGCACTCGCACGAGCCGGTGGCGCCGACCATTGGCGAGCCGGGCCGCCGCTACACCGTGATTTACGACGGTCACTGCAAGGTGTGCGGGCGGCTGGTGAAGCTCCTGACCACATGGGATCGAAATCACGAGCTGGAGATTCTGCCGTCCCAGACGCCGGGACTGAGCGCGCGATTTCCCTGGATTCCGCCTCGCGCCTACCTGGAGTCGGTGCAGGTGATTCGCACCAGCGACGGCCGAACCTGGCAGGCGGCGGGGGCACTCGAGGAGCTGCTCAACGTGCTGCCAAAGGGCCTGCTGATCTCGTGGCTGTTCAGGATTCCATTCGTGCGGCTGTTGGCGGACAGGTTCTACCGCTGGTTCGCGCGGAACCGCTACCACCTGGGGTGCGGAGAGCATTGTCAGGTGCGTGCCCTCGACCTGGATTATGAAGACGGGTCGACCCAGCTGAGTCGTTAGCGAGAGGCTTCCCTCCACCCCAGGCCGCGCACAGATTGCGGGAGTGACAGTTCCGGAGGTCGGATGGTGAAGGCTCGCCGAGGCGCGACAAAAGATCCTCAAGCGCTTCTCCTCGTGGGGACGATGAAGGGCGCGTTCATATTCAGATCCGACGAGTCGCGAAAGAAATGGCGGATGGATGGCCCGCACTTTCGCGGCGAAGCCGTTTACGCGCTGCTTCACGACACTCGCGCGGGACGCACGCGCACCTACGCTGC
>JBKKAY010000064.1:0-4462 GCA_046714195.1 Gemmatimonadaceae bacterium | reverse complement strand
GGAAAGTAGCCGTGCGTTGCTTTTCAGTCCAAGACGGGTACGTTCAACAGTACCCTGGAATCCAGTAGCGACAGGCAGTTCCCCGTCTGCGACGTTCTGGCGTCTCGCCCAGACCCAAGGCCGTATGACTCCTGATTCGCGTTCGCAAGCACTCGCACGTGCCGCCGTCACGTTGCACTCAGCGCCCGTCCAAAATCAGATTCTCTCGAAGCTCCCGGCAGCGGAGCTCGCTTATCTGATGCAGCACACCGAAGAATTCACCGCCGGCCTCCGCGAAATTTTCTTCGAAGACGGCGACACCATCGAGCACGTCTATTTCCCCCTGACCGGAATGGCGTCTCTGGTCACCGTTCTCGAGGACGGCACCATGGTCGAGGCAATGACCATTGGCCGCGAGGGGTTCGTCGGGTTGCCGATCTTCAACGGGCTGACCGTCGCCGGCTACAAGGGAATGTGCCAGATCGACGGCAGCTTTCTGCGACTGAGCCCGAAGGCGTTCCTGACCGTGCTCGACGAAACTCCCGAGCTGCGGCGGCGACTGCTGCGGTACTCCGAGTTCGCCCAGCAGGTGGTCGCGCAATGGTCTGCCTGCAACAGCCTGCACCTGATCGAGCAGCGGTGCGCCAGATGGCTGCTCGTCACGCGCGATGCCGTGGGAACGGACTCGTTCAACCTCACCCAGGAATTCCTCTCCCAGATGCTCTCCGTCCGACGGCCCGGTGTCACCGCGGCGATTGGCGGGCTCGAGCGTCGCGGACTCGTCGGACACCGTTACGGAAAGGTGAACATCCTGAACGAGGCCGGACTGAAAAAGGCGGCATGTGAGTGCTACAAGCGAATCCGTGGGCAGGCGGCTACGCTCCTGGCCTGATCCCAATATTTGTGACTTCCCGCGGCCCTTCCCTTGCAATCAAAGCCGTGTGCCCCGGTGACGACGAGTGGGGCTTTCACCTATGAATTCGCACGGAGTCATTATGATCAGAACCAACACCCTGAAGGGCATCACACTCGCGTGCGCGCTCGCGGTCACGGCCGCATGCGGCGTCAGAAGCAAGACCACAGATGTAAATCCGTCGGTCGAGCGCTCGCCGACCTGCTCAGCGGCGATCGCGTCCTACGCGACCCGCGCCGAAGTTCCCTACGATTACTATGAGCTCGCCTGGGTTGAAGCCGAAGGCAACTCGGTCTGGACCACCGACAATCAGCTGCGCGCTGAGATCCGCGACGGTGCCGCCAAAGTCGGCGCCAACGCCGTGATTCTGAATTCGGTCACCCAGTCCAAGTCCGGCATCAAGGTTCTGGGCGAGGCGGTTGGGTCCCGCTCCGCGACGGCGAAGGCCAGCGGGCTCGCGATCTATATGCCGGCCGATCAGGGCCGCGTTACGCTCGCCTGCGGAAGATAGGTATCCGCTGACGGCAAGCTCGGCAAAATTCGCCGAAACGGAAACGGACTGGCGGTTGCTGCCAGTCCGTTTTTTTTTGATACTACTCGACGTCTTCTTCCACCGGTGATCATACAATGAAGAGAATCGTGTTGCTGATGGTTTGCGCCGCGTCGCCACTGTCGGCGCAGCTCGGGCGCGTCGCTGTTCCGGCCACCCCCGCCCAGCAGGGATGCCCGACCGCCGGTCTCACCCTGCCAGCTGGTTTTTGCGCAACGGTATTCGCCGACGGCGCCGCGGGCGCACGTCACGTCGCGGTCGCCCCGAACGGTGACGTCTTCGTCAACATGAATCCTCCCGCGTCGGGACGGAATCCCGCGGCCTCAGTCCGCTCTTCCGGCGGAACCATTCTGGCCCTGCGCGACACCGACCGCGACGGCAAGGCCGACATGCAGCGGCGCTTCGGAACAGGCGGCGGAACCGGGATCGCCATCCAGGGGAATTCTCTTTATGCGACATCCGGAAACTCGATCGTGCGCTATCGCGTTCCGTCGGGCTCGCTGACGCCGACGGGACGGCCCGATACGATCGTCACAGATTTGCCGATGACCGGACACCGCTCCCACAACTTCGTGCTGGTCGGCGGTCGGGCGATGTACGTGAACATCGGCTCGGAATCCAACGCGTGTCAGCAGCAGAACCGCCAGCCTGGCTCGCCCGGCATCGATCCGTGCACCGAGCTCGATTCCCGGGCCGGCATCTGGGTGTTCGACGCAAACCGGCTGCACCAGCGGGTGGCCGACGGGCGCAGGTACGCCACGGGCATACGCAACGCCGTGGCGCTCACCCGCAACCCGTTCGACGGCCAGCTGTACGCGACCGTGCACGGACGCGACCAGCTCCACGACAACTGGCCCGCTCTCTATACGACGACGGAGAACGCCGAGAACCCCGGTGAGATACTGATTCGCATCGAGCGGGGGGCGGATTACGGCTGGCCATACTGCTACCACGATATGGTCACCGGGTCACTGGTGCTCGCCCCTGAGTACGGCGGCGACAAACGCACAGTAGGGCAGTGCTCTACCAAAGCGCCGGCGCTGATGGCGTTCCCGGCGCACTGGGCGCCGAATGGAATGGCGTTCTACACGTCGTCGACCTTCCCATCGCAGTATCGGGGAGGCGCCTTCATCGCCTTCCACGGATCGTGGAACCGGGCGCCGTTGCCACAGGCTGGATTCCGGGTCGTCTTCGCTCCCTTCAGGGGGAACCGTCCGGCGGGCACGTTTACCACCTTCGCCGACGGGTTCATGACGAGCTCTCCCGCTGCTGACCGGGTTACCGCCGGTCCGGGGGTACACCGGCCCGTGGGCCTGGCTGAAAGCCCGGACGGCGCGCTCTACATAACTGACGACGCCGGGGGAACCATCTACAAGGTTGTTTACAGGCGGACTCGGCGAAACTGATCAAGGTTAGGGCCTCCAGAAGGGGGTCAGCGCGAAAAAGATTGCGGGCGGGCAGGATAAGTGAGAAAATGGGACGCAACTTGATCCCTATTTCTGCTGTGCCCCGCCCGCCAGAGCCCACCGGCAACCTCTTCAAGCGCCTCCTGAAGGGCTTCCGGTCGCGCCGATCGCCGGCCCGTGCCACACCCCGGATGAGCTCGGATACCGAACAGAGGCTGAGCTTCATGCTCGAGTCCGTCCCCGTAAATCTCTGGTCCACCGACGCCAAGCTCAACGTCACGTTCTCCCAGGGCGCTGGACTCCACCTGATCGGCCGGAGCGCCACGGATCAGGTCGGGATGACTCTCTACGAAGTCCTGAAGACCAGGGACCCGACAGTTGCCCCGCTAGCTGCTCACCTTCGCGCGCTTCAGGGGGAGCTCGTGCGGTACGAGACCGACTGGCGGGGCCGCACCTTCGAGACGCGGGTCGAGCCGATGATGGGACCCGATGGCCGGATTTCCGGAACCGTCGGAATCGCCATCGACATCACCGACCGCAAGTCGCTTTACCAGGCGCTCCAGACCCAGAACGTGCACTTCGCTGCCCTGTTCGAGAGCGCCCCGGAAGCAATCGCGATCCTGGACGAGAACGACAACATCATCCGCATCAACGGAGAGTTCACCAAGCTGTTCGGGTTCGCCGCCGGTGAGGCGACCGGACGGAACATCAACGACCTGATAGTTCCGCGCGAGCTGAATGAGGAAGGAGCGGGCTTCACCGCGCGGGTGGCGGGAGGCGAGAGCGTGAGAGTCGAGACGGTGCGACGCCACAAGGATGGTCATTCGATCTCGGTGGCGCTGGCATCCACTCCCTTCCGCGTCGGCAACGAGCCCGGCAAGGTGTACGCGATGTACCACGACATCTCCGCGCGAAAGCGGGCGGAGGACGAGCTGCGCGCGCTGCTCCTGGTGGACGAGCTCACCGGGCTGCCCAACCGCCGGGCGTTCATCACGCTCTCGGAGCAGGCGCTCAAGCTCGCGACCCGGATGTACCGGGACGTGCTGATGATCTTCATAGACGTCGATCACCTCAAGGACATCAACGACACTTGGGGCCACCTCGCCGGAGACCGCGCGCTGATCGACACGGCGAGGGTGCTGCGCGAATCCTGCCGCGAAGCCGACATCGTGGCGCGCCTGGGCGGAGACGAGTTCGTCGCCCTGTTGACGGTCGACTCCGACCAGACCGCCGAGCTGATTTGCAAGCGGATCAAGAGCCGAGTGGACAAGCACAATCGGGAAACCGAGCGCGGGTACACTCTTTCTTTGAGCGTGGGCGCGATCCGGTCCAGAGCGGAGGGCGCGGTGCTGGCCGACCACCTGGCTGAAGCGGATTCGGCCTTGTACGAACAGAAACGGGCGCGCGGCCGCGGTCACGCGCTCGCCCGTTGAGACGTCGATCGAATTCCCTAGTGTACTGTCTCCAACGCTTCTTTACATTTGGCGTAACTCAGGACTACCTGTTCTGAGTCATGGTTGCCGGTGACCCGGTTGCGGGTCTCTGCGCGAAACACTATTAGGCCTTGGACGTCGGAACGCTGAGCATTTTGCGCAAGCCATAGAGCATCTTGCG
>JBKKAY010000063.1:0-4644 GCA_046714195.1 Gemmatimonadaceae bacterium | reverse complement strand
CCGATCTTCGCTCGACATCTCCACGCCATCGTCGTCGTGCCGGCGGTTGGTCACCGACAACACCGTTTCAAGCACGTCCGGGCCGAACTTGTCGCCCATGCGCTGCTCGAGCATCTCACGCGTGTAGCCATCGCGCACCCAATCCGCGACCACATCGTGAAGAATACCCGCCACGATGGTGTCGTCCTTTTGCCCGTAGCGGGTGAGGATTATCGCCACGTTGGCGGGCTGCGTGAGGTAGGGAAGCTTGGTCCCCTTTCTGACCTGACGGTCGTGGTGCTTCGCGGCGAAGGCGAGCGCGTGGTTGATGACGTCGGAATATCCGTTGACTGTCATTTGCCGTTGGTCGCGAACCATGATACCAGCTTCTCGAGCCCGAGCTGGTCTTCCCGGTCGAACGAATCGAGCTGGTCGGAATCCACGTCAAGCACCGCGATCAGCTCACCGCGCGCTCCGGTGACGGGGACTACGATCTCCGATCGCGCTCTCGAGTCACAGGCGATGTGGCCCGGGAACTTTTTCACGTCAGGAACGATCACCGTTCGCCGCTCGGCCGCGGCGGTGCCACAAACTCCGCGGCCAAATGCGATCTCGAGACAGCCAAGACTTCCCTGATAGGGTCCAACCCGCAACAACGCGCCCGGTTCGACGACACGGTAAAACCCCGTCCACAGGTATCCGAAAGCGTTGTGCAGCAGGGAAGCGATCGTCGCCATCCCGGCGATCTCGTCCCGAATCCCCTCGAGAACCGTCTCGCAATGCCCTCTGAGCTCCGCATACGCTCGATCCTTTGGGACTCCTCTCAGATCCGGAACAGTCTCGGCCATTGATGACGCTACCTGGCCGCGGCGAGCTCGGGTTGATAGCTCCCCGTCTCTTTCGCCGCTGAGTTGAGCATCTCTTCGCGCGTCTCGAGCTGGGGCATTTCGGTATCCCATAGCACCAGGCCGTGGATCCGCATGTCGGCGCCGCGAAGACTGTCGACCGCGGTCTTGAGCGCAGCGACCGTGGTGTGAGCCATCCGCGCGCAGAGAATAACATCCGGCGCTGGGATGATGCTCGAGGCACTCCGCTGCACGTAGCTGGTCGGCGCGGCGATGATGATGAAGTCGTACCGGCGCTGCATTCGAGCCAGCTCGTTTCGGATTTCGCTGACGACGTGTGGCTCGGGCAGGCCAGCGCGCTTGGTCCCGCTGGGCAGTACATCCAGTGGGCGGTCGCGGCCGATCGTAGTCGGAACGACAGCCTCGGGCCAGGTCGCCGCACCGGTGATTATTCCCGACAATCCCGGATCGGGCCGGATGCGAAGCACGCTGGCGACGCTGCAGGTCGTCGGATCGACATCGACGAGCAATGTGCTTCGCGCTTCGTAGGCCGCCGACGCGGCGAGATTGGCCGCCACAGTCGCCACAATGGCCGGGTCATCGCCCGTTATCGTCACGATCGGCACGCTCGCGTCGACCGCCGCAATGTGCAGGTAGAGCGTGCGATAGCTCTCGGAGACGACGTCGATGAGCGGCGGAGCCTCGACATCCACCTGCCTGCGGCTTCGCTCGACCACCACTTCGGCGGGTCTCACTACGGTGAGGACGCGCGCACCGCTCACCTGCTCGGCCTCTCTCGCATCGGCGATGTGCGGTCTCTTGAGCTCGGTGCCGAACGACGCCGCAAATCCGAGCGCCAGCGCGAGGACGACCGCGGCGGCGAGCATGGCCCACGGCGGTGCCCCGACATTCGCCAGCTCACGCGCCTGGTCGGTCTGGCGATCGATCTGCGAGTTCTTCTGCTGGATCTGACCAAGCTGGCGTGAAGCGGCGGCGAGCTGCGTTTGCGCCGCCGCGCGCCTGGCGAGGAGTGCCGAGGTGTCGACGGTTATCTCCGGCTTTGGCACTGGCCTGGCGACGGGCCGAATCAGAGCGAGCTGTCCTCTCACCTCGCCGCGTTTCGCGTCAGCTATTCCCTGAATCGACCGGCCGATTGCGGTCGCGCGCGAAGTGAGCGCGAGATAAACGGGATCCACTCCTCCAACCGCGCCGAATGCATTTCGCTCGCGCTCGATCGACGCCAGCGAATCGAGAAGTACCCGAACCCGCGGATCCGCCGCCACGGCGGGTGACGCGGCGAGCGCGCGGTACGACGTGGGAAGCGGAGCATTCTCAGCCCTTGTTATCAGCCGGTTGAGAGTCGCGAGCTCGACGTTCAGGGACTCGCGCTGTGCTTTTACCGCGGGCGGAAACGTGTCGATGATGATCGGAGGAGCCGGGATCGCGGCCAGCCGCGCGGCAGCCAGGACCGAGTCGACCGCCCTGACTTCGGCAAGATGCCGGTTCCTGGTCGCGGCGACGGGGGTGGTATCGGTGCGCGCTTCAATTCTCGCCGCGACGGCCTGCGCCTTTCTCGATGCGTTGCGCGGCACCAGGACGAACGCGATCAGCGCGGCGATGAATACCAAACCGCCGACGATTCCGAAAACGGCGACTCTGCGCAGCGAATTTCTCGCCCGCGCCGCCATCCACAGGTAGGCCGATCCTCCACCCACGCGTGAGCTACGAGCGGTCATGACTCGAAAGATACGGTCAGGGAGTCACATACGACAAACGGCGGGAGCATTCGCTCCCGCCGTTTGCTTTTCCCTGCCTGGTACGTGTTACCGGACCGTGATGACACCTTTCATGTTCATCGCGATGTGCGGAACGCAGTTGTACGGATAGGTTCCGGGCTTGATGTTGGCGAACGAGACGGTGATGGTCTCGCCGGGGTTCATCTTCATGTTGCTCGAGAGCTCGCCCATCTTGTCGGTGCCCATGTTGGCATCGAGCTGCGGTTTGACGTCGGCCGGAATGGTGGCGGCGTCGAACGCAACGTTGTGGGGGCCACCCGAGACCATCACCCACTTGACCCCGTCACCCTGCTTCACGGTAATGTTGGCCGGCTCGAAGGTGTACTTACCGGTCGCGACATCGCCAATCATCTTCACTTCGTGCGTGGTGCCGGTGATCGGCGCCATCGCCCCCGCCCCACCAACTGGCGTAGTCGTGCCGGCACCTGCGCCAGCAGCGGACGTATCAACACCAACCGCAGTCGTATCGCCAGGTCGCTTATCGCCGCCGGCGCAAGCGCTCAGTGCAGCAACTCCAACCGCTACCGCCAATCCAAATAACCGCATATTCAGGAGGCCTCCAAAGCCGTACTGTTGTTACATCTTATGTCGCTGATTCCCACAACATCCCTAGATTGTGAATTTATTCACAAGACCACCAAACCGCAATCATTGCAACGCTTTCCACTTCTCATGATTCGTGCCGAAACGAGCCCGGTACGGGTGTGATCGCCATTCCCGCCATAGATCTCCGGGATGGGGCCTGCGTCCAGCTCGCTGCTGGGTCGTATGACCAGGAGGTCATCCGGATCCCCGATGTGCTTGGCGTCGAGGCGGTTTGGCGGCAGCACGGATTTCACTACCTCCATGTCATCGATCTGGACGCAACCAGCGGCCGTGGTACCAATGCCGAGCTCGTACGGTCGATTCTGGACCGTACGGACTCGGAAACCCAGGTCGGCGGTGGGGTCAAGACCAGAGAAGCCATCCAGGAACTGCTGAACGACGGGGCCGAGCGGGTGGTGATCGGCAACCGCGCGCTGGAGGATCCGGACTGGATCGCCGACATGAGCACGTTGTTTCCCGGTTCCATCATGGTCGCGGCCGACCTTCGTGACCGGAGAGTATTGGCCCAGGGGTGGGCGCGATCCCGGCCTATGCACGTGCTCGATCTAATCGACGAGCTAAACCGTCTTCGGCTTGCCGGACTGATCGTAACGGTATCGAGCTACGAAGACATGACCTCCGGCTCCCACCTGTCGCTCATGGAAGACTTGGTCGAGGCAGCCGATTTTCCGGTGCTCGCAGCCGGACCTTTCGCCGGGATCAATGATCTCCGCGCCATCGCTGACCGCGGTATAGCCGCGGCAATAATCGGGATGGCGCTCTACACCGGCGCGATGGACCCCCGCACGGTTGCCGAGGAGTTTGCCGCGTAGGGACAGGGTGTCTGCTCTACGCGGCTTCCGCTAGAAGAGCGAGACCGTCCGCGGATTGAGCTTCGCGGGATCACCCACATACGCGAACCGGAACCCTTTCATGTATTTCCGCGCCACGCGCTGAACGGCTTCCGGGGTGACGTTCCGCAGCTCGCTCACGAATCTGTCGGCTGCCCTGTAGTCGCCCTCGTATAGCTGGGCCCTGGCGAGGAAGTCGGCCTGGGCGGCATTCGTCTCGTTGTCCAGGAAATACTCGGTGATGAACTGCTGCTCCATCTGCCTGAGTCCGACCGGATCCACCAGACCAGTCTGAAGATCCGTGACTGCCGCTTTCATCAGCTTCATCGTGGTGTCGGGGGAAGCGGTCGAGACGTAGAGACCTCCTACTGTCGCGGCTCTATCGACGAAAGGAGCGTGGACATCGTAGGTGAGGTTCTGTCGTGTCCTGATCTCGGCGAACATGCGGCCGGTGAGAACCATCGTGGCGACGCGCAGCGCCCGATAATCATCTCCGGTGGCGAGCGGTCCGCTGTAGTAGCCGACGATGTAATTGGTCGGAAGCTGACGGCGCTCGACTACCACCGCCGTCTCACGCTCGGGCACACG
>JBKKAY010000062.1:0-3347 GCA_046714195.1 Gemmatimonadaceae bacterium | reverse complement strand
GATGCGACTTCGCTGTCTTGCCTTGGCTGCCATTCTGCTCGGCGGCGCGCGCCTCGATGCGCAACAGTACTTCGGGCAGAACCAGGTCCAGTACAAGCACTTCGACTGGCGGGTCATCGAGACCGAGCACTTCCTGGTGCACTACTATCCTGAGGAGAAGGCCGCGGCGATGGACGCGGCGCGGATGGCCGAGCGCTCTTACGCACGGCTGTCGCGCATCATGGATCACCAGTTCCGCGAAAAGAAGCCGGTCATTTTGTTCGATTCGCGCGCGACGTTCGGTCAGAACAACGTCATTGGCGACCCCGGTGAAGGAGTTGGCGGCGTTACGGAAGGTCTTCGCCACCGGCTCATCATGCCTTTTACCGGCGATCTTGGCAGCTTCGAGCGGGTGCTCGCGCACGAAATGGTGCACGAATTCCAGTACGACATCTTCGCGCGCGGCAAGGCTGGAGCCGGCCTCCAGACGATGAATCAGGTCAATCCCCCGCTTTGGTTCATGGAAGGAATGGCCGAGTATCTCGCAATCGGGCCGGTCCATCCCCTCACCGAATCCTGGCTTCGTGACGCCGCGGTCAACGGTACCGTTCCTACCATCGAGCAGATGACGGAGCGTCCGGACAAGTACTTCCCGTACCGGTACGGTGAGTCGCTATGGCAGTACATCGGCGAGCGCTGGGGCGACGCCGCGATTGGCGAGATCATGAACAATGCGACGACCTTAGGGATCGCGCGCGCGTTTCAGCGGCAGCTCGGGTTGACCCTTCATGAGCTGAGCAACGACTGGCGCGAATCGATCAACGCCAAGTACCTGCCGCAGGCGCCGCAGCTCGATCGTCCGCGCACCTTCGCCCAGCCGCTGCTCACCGAGAGAAAGAGTGGCGGGCAGATCTTCCTGGCGCCGTCCCTCTCCAGTGACGGCCGCCTCATCGCCTTCCTCTCCAACGGAAAAGAGACGAGGGGCGAGGTGTTCATCGACCTCTGGCTCGCCGATGCGCGAACCGGCAAACGCATCAGACGTCTGATCGAGAGCACCACCAATCCGAATTTCGAGGAGCTCCGCCTGCTTTACTCGCAGAGCTCCTTCTCGAACGACGGCAAGACCCTCGCCTTCACGGCGCAGCGCAAAGGCAAGGACGTGCTGTACCTCCTCGACGTGGGCAACGGGAATATCCGACTGCTCGATCTCCCAATCGACGCGGTTTCAAATCCGGTTTGGTCGCCCGACGATCGCCAGCTCGCCTTCAGCGGAACGCGCGGCGGCACCAGCGACCTCTTCATCGTCGATGTGACGGGCAAGAATCTCCGTCAGCTGACCAACGACGAATACGGCGATCTGCAGCCTTCGTGGTCACCTGACGGCAAGCGGATCGCGTTCGCCAGCGACCGCGGTCCCCAGACGAATCTCGACCTGCTCCAGCTCGGGAAGTGGCGCATCTCCGTCATGGATCTGCAGTCGGGCGCGATCGAAGTCCTTCCCAATCAGGGCGGGCTCAACCTCAATCCGGTCTGGTCACCCGACGGCCGCGAGCTCGGATTCATATCCGATCGCACCGGGATTCCGAACATTTTCCTCTACGACTTTGCGAGTCGAGAGCACTTTCAGATTACCAACGTCCTCGGTGGCATCTCGGCGATTACGGAGTACAGCCCCGCTCTCACCTGGGCGCGGACGGCGGACAAGGTCGCGTTCGCGTATTACGAGCGCGGCGAATACACGGTTTGGACCTTTGAGAATCCTCGGGGTCGTAAGACCGTCGCGTTCCGCGCCACCGGCCCTGAAAGGGTCGCGGGCGTGGCACCCGTGGATTCCTCGCGCTCGAGGCTGGATTCGCTGACTCTCCGCCCACGGCCGGGCGACCCGACGTCGACTTACCGCGGCGCCGCGGGAACGCGGCAGTCTTCGGTGCTGGCGCCCACCGAGACGGTCGAGACGCTTCCCGTGAGCGTCGCAGCGCTGAACGCAGATCCGGCCTTCGCGCTGCCCGACACGACCCGGTTCAAGGAATATCCTTATCGCATTGCGTTCCACCCGGACTACATCGCTGATCCATCGGTCGGCTACACACCGAACTACGGCAACTTTTCCGGCGGAACGGCGTTCGTCTTCAGTGATCTGCTCGGCAATCATCAGATCGCCGTGTCGGCGAACATTTACGGCAAGATCTCGGACGCGAGCTTTTTCCTGGGCTATGCGAATCTGAGCCGCCGGCTCCAGTACACGCTCGGCGTTTCGCAGGACCCCGTCTACGTTCCGCAAAACGGCGGCTGCTTTGAACCTGAACCGGGTTCCGGAGTTGTCCGCTGCCAGTCCGATTACCTGCGGTACGTCGTCCGGAATCTGTTCGTCATCGGGCAGTACCCCTTCAACCGGTTCACCCGGTTCGAGACCGGCCTGCAATTCAACGCCATCACGCAGAACATGGTGAGCGTGTTCCAGGACTGTAACGCTTTTGGCTTCTGCGATCAGATACAGGACCAGTCCGGCAGCTCCCTGCCGACGATCACCTACGTGACGCCCAACGTGGCGTTCGTCTCTGACAATTCACTCTTCGGCACCACCGGTCCGATCAGCGGCCGGAGGATGAGATTCCAGGTTGGACAAAATCTCGGCAAGCTGATCTTCACCGACTACCTGGCCGATTATCGCCGCTACGACCCGATCATCTTCAACCGGCTGACGTTCGCCACGCGCTTCATGAGTTCCATTTCGGTCGGCCGCGACGAGACTTTCTTCCAGAAGTACATCGGGCGCCCCGATTTCGTGCGCGGTTACGACCGGGCGAATTTCTACTCCTTCGACTGCACCGGGCTCGGGACGGGGATCGAATGCAACAACACGCAGTTGGCGGGTAGCCGAGTCGCTGTGGCCAATGCCGAGCTCCGCTTCCCGATCATTCGCCGCTTCGACCTCGGGAGCAGCTTCGGCCTGCCGCCGGTTGACGGCCTCCTCTTCTACGACGTGGGCCTGGCCTGGAGCGAAGGCCAGAAGGCGTACCTCAGGAAACCCGACAATTTCGACCCCGATACGCAGCGCTTTCCGCTCCGCAGCTGGGGCGCGGGTCTCCGCGTGAACCTCTTCAACCTCGCGATCCTCCGCTGGGACTACGCGATCCCGCTCGATGTGGAGCGGAAGCCGAGTGTGACCTTCTCGTTGGGAGCGAGCTACTAACCGTTGCGTCGCCTCCTGCTGCTGGCGCTCGCATGCGGCGCCTGCTCTGATGAAAAAGCCGCGCCGGAGAGAATTTCCCCGGCGGCACGAGAAAGTCGCGGCGCCGACCCCCTCCTCCTTCGCGTGCCACGCGCGGGAGGAACGGGTCGAGTCTATCTCTATCCCAATCTCGATT
>JBKKAY010000061.1:0-7560 GCA_046714195.1 Gemmatimonadaceae bacterium | reverse complement strand
GGAGTGGACAAGTCCGTGCGTGAAACGCTGTTCGAGCCGTTCGTCACCACCAAAGCGGGCGGCACCGGGCTCGGACTTTCCATCGCGCACCGCGCGGTGGAAGCCCATCACGGGTTCATCGTCGTCGATGCGGCCGCGGGTGGAGCAGCGGGCACGACGTTTACGATGATCCTTCCCAAGCTCGGCGCGGAGGGCAGGAAGGGAGGGGCGAGGATCGGCGCCGAGAGCGATCGGTGACGGGAGAATCCCAGCCGGGTCCCAGCGTCCTCGTCATCGATGACGAGAGGGGCATCCTCGACACCATCCGCATTCTCCTCAAGAACGAAGGATTCGAGCCGCACACCGCGCTCGGCGGAAAAAAAGGCCTCGAGCAGATAGCTGCCTTGAGGCCCGACCTGATAATCACCGACGTGCGAATGCCGGACGTCACCGGGCTCGACATTCTCGCATCGGTGCGCGCGCACGATCCGGAAGCGGTCGTCATTCTCATGACCGCGCAGGCCAGCCTGCAATCGGCGATCGGCGCGGTGAACAACGGCGCGTTCTACTACATCCAGAAGCCGTTCAAGAACGACGAGCTGCTGACGATCGTTCGCCGCGCTGCCGAGCACCGGCACCTCCGCCGCGCGAGTCGCGATATCAAGACGGAGACGAAGCGACGGGACCGCTCCAGCTCGGGCCGGCCGATCGGAGCCAGCAAGCCGTGGTTGGAGGCGCTGCACGTGGCGGAATCGGTGGCGGGAACGGATTCGACGGTCCTGTTGCAGGGCGAGTCGGGCACGGGCAAGGAAGTAGTCGCTCGCTACATCCACGATCTTTCGGCCCGCGCCGCCAAGCCCTTTCTGTCCATCAACTGCGGCGCGCTTCCCGAGAGCCTGCTCGAGAGCGAGCTGTTCGGGCACGTGAAGGGATCGTTCACTGGCGCCTCGCGCGACAAGGAAGGTCTGTTCTTCACGGCCGGCGAGGGAACGTTCCTGCTGGATGAGATCGGCGAGACTACTCCCGCCACGCAGGTGAAGCTCCTGCGCGTGCTCCAGCAGCGGGAAGTGATACCGGTGGGAGCCACCGAAGCGAGGCCCGTGAACGCCAGAGTCATTGCCGCCACCAACCGCGACCTCGAGGAAGAGATCAAGCGCGGCGGCTTCCGCGCGGATCTCTACTACAGGCTCAACGTGATCTCGATCGTGCTCCCTCCGCTCAGAAACCGTCCTGGGGACATCGCGCTGCTGGCGGACGCGTTTCTCAAACGGGCGGCGGAAGCGCGCAACATGCCCGCGCGCGCCCTCGATGCCGACGCGCTCGAGGCAATGCAGGCGTACCCCTGGCCCGGAAACGTGCGCGAGCTGGAGAACGCGCTTGAGCGCGCGGCGATACTGGCGAAGGGCCCCAACATTCCGCTATCGGCGCTTCCCGAGAGGGTGGTGGAGCCGAAATCCGATCCGCTGGTGAGCGAGGCAGCTCGCGCCAATCCCACTCTCGACACCATCGAGCGCGCCTACATCATGTGGGTGCTGGAAAATGAAGGCGGCAACAAGCCGCGCACGGCGGAAATTCTGGGCATCGATCCCTCCACACTTCACAGGAAACTGTCACGCTATGACCTGGACCAGTAGGTAACGTGCTCACTCCCGTCACACCGCTCAAAAAAGCAGAGATGGTCGTCTCCGTCCTCATTCCGGTCTACAACGAGGAGGATACGGTCGCAGAGATAATCGAGCGCGTCCGAGCGGCGCCGTACAAGATGGAAATCATCTGCGTGGACGACTGCTCCACGGACGGCACGCGCGACATCCTGGCCCGACTCCGCGGTGAGGGCAAGATCCATCAGGCGATCTTTCAGCCCAGGAACAGGGGCAAGGGTGCTGCCGTCCGCACCGCGATCGCGGCAAGCCACGGCGACGTCGTCATCGTCCAGGACGCTGATCTCGAGTACGACCCGTCCGACTGGCCGGCGTTGTTCGAGCCGCTGGTCCAGGGCCGGGCCGACGCCGTGTTCGGGTCACGCTTCCTCGGTGGCACCCACCGGGTGCTGTACTACTGGCACTCCGTCGGCAACGGTGTGCTGACGACGCTCAGCAACATGTTCAGCAATCTGAACCTCACCGACATGGAGTGCTGCTACAAAGCGGTGAGAGGAGATCTGGCGAGGTCGCTGCCGCTCAAGTCGGAACGATTCGGGTTCGAGCCGGAAATCACCGCGCGGCTCTCCAGGGCGAACGCCCGGATTTTTGAGGTGCCCGTGAGCTACTCGGGCCGGACGTATCTGGAAGGCAAGAAAATCACATGGAGAGACGGTGTCGCCGCGCTGATACATATCATGCGGTACAACCTCCTCCCTTGAACGAAGCGCGCCGGAGGCTCGTAACATGGACGTCGGTCGTGGCGCTGGCCATCGTCTCATCGGTTACGAGCATCACCAACAAGTATGCGTTCGATGACATTTACATCGTCCTCAACAACGACCGCATCCATTCGTTGGCCGGCTGGTGGACGCTGTGGACGCACTCGTACTGGCCCGACCAGATTGGGCATGGTCTCTACCGCCCGATCACGGCGACGAGCTTCGCATTCCAGTGGGCGGCCGGTAGCGGCGATCCAATGGTATTCCATGCGGTAAGCGTGGTGCTCTACGCGCTGGTGTGTGCGGCCGTCTTCTGGCTGGCGCTTGAGCTCCTGGCTCCCGCTTTCGCGTGGACCGCCGCCGCCCTGTTCGCGGTGCACCCCGTGCACGTCGAAGCTGTCGCGAACGTCGTCGGCCAGGCAGAGCTGTGGGCGGCGTTGTTCATGGCTCTGGCGGTGGTCCTGTTCATCCGCGCCCGGCGCCACGACTTGCTCTCCACGCCGACGATTCTCGCGCTCGCCATCCTGTACGCGTTGGCCTGCCTCAGCAAGGAAAGCGGAATCGTGCTGCCGCTCCTGCTCGGAGCGGCGGAGCTGACACTGGATCGGAGCGGACGTCCGCTCCGGGAGCGGATTGCCGGGTTAAAGCCGGTCTTCCTCGCTCTGCTGCTTGTCGGCGTCGCGTTCCTGTGGGCGCGCTCGGCGGTGATGGCCGGGATGGGCGACCTGGTGACCCCGATCTTCGTCGGCGAATCATTCGGATTGAGAGCTCTGACAATGCTCCGCGTGCTCCTCGAATGGGTGCGGCTCCTCTTCTGGCCGGCGCACCTGTCGGCCGACTATTCGCCCCGGCGCATCGACATCGTGACGGGCCCCACCCCCGAGATGCTGGCCAGCGTCCTCGTGCTCCTCGGCGTCGGAGCGCTGGCGTGGACTTCGCGCCGGGCCGTGCCGGTGCTGACATTTGCGATTGCGTGGATCATCGTCGGATTGGTCATCCCGAGCAATCTCCTCCTGCCGACAGGGTTCGTGCTGGCGGAACGAACGCTCTTTCTGGCCAGTGTCGGGGTACCGCTGGGCATCGCGGCGGCGGCTCAGCGAGTTTATTCCAGAGTGGAGATTTCGAGTCGCGGGCGGACGCTGGCGATCGCGGCCCTCGGAGTTGTGTTGGTGTTGGGCGCTACCTGGAGCGCGATCCGGCAGCGCGTGTGGCGCGACAACGACGTGCTCTTCGCTCAGACAGTGCTCGATGCGCCGGCAAGTTATCGGGCGCATCTCGGGTACGCGCTCTCACTCAAGTCGCTGGGCCGCGACGCGGAGGCCCTCGATGAGCTTCGTTTGGCCCGCATCATCTACCCCAACGACGCGAATCTGCTGGAGTTCTCGGCAGGGGAATACAGCAGGATGAACCGCTGCCCGCTCGCTATCCCGCTCTTTCGCCGCGCCCTTGCCCTCGAACCGGGCCGCGTGCTCTCGCGCGAAGGCCTCGTGGTTTGTCTCATCGTGACTCGGGACCTCGCGGGTGCGAAGTCCGAGATCGTTCAGGGACTCGCTCAGGGCGGATCGCGCTCGTCTTTCGAGCGACTGCGCGCGATCGCCGACAGCGTCGAGGCGACCATACCCCCCAAAACCGCGGCGGGCAGGTGATTCCAGGCCTATGCATTCCGCAATTTTTTCGGCGAAATGCGCCCGTAGTTTGACTGTCCGCGCGTCGGAGCCTGCCGCTAACTCCCTATCGGGGCTGGGGTTACGGGGTTAGTCGAGCCGGGCCCGACCGTTGCTTTACATTGGCATTCGTCGTCTAAGCAGTGACAGACGCCACCTAATGTTCAAGGAGAACAAAATGTCGCGCAATAAGAAAGGTTTTACGCTTATCGAGCTTCTAATCGTAGTTGTGATCATCGGCATTTTGGCCGCGATCGCGATTCCGAAGTTCACCAACACGAAGGAGAAGGCCTACCTCTCGGCTATGAAGTCTGACCTTCGCAACCTCGCGACGTACGAAGAGAGCTACGCCGCGGACTATGCAGGTGCATACACGACTGACCAGGCCGCACTTGGCTTTACGCCGTCGGGCCAGATAACGGTCGTGATTACGACCGGTGGCACTTCGTGGAGCGCGACTGCGACCCACTCGCAGCTGCCGGCGAGACCTTGCAACATTTCCACCAACGGTCTCATCGCCTGCCCGTAACACAGTGTCCTAGGTTTGGTTAGCGGAAACGCTGATCAGATCAGAAAAACGGCGACCAACTGGTCGCCGTTTTTTTTTGCTCGATGCGGTCTTCTCAGCGCCAGAGCCGCTTCAAGCCGTCGGCATAAGGTACTAGCTGGGGTCCCTTGCCCTCTCCCTCGGCGCGATAAAAAAACATCGGAGTCCGCTCGGGGTAATGGGCAATGAGCTTTGCATTCGCCTCGGGTCCCATGTCGCGCACGATCATCGCCCCGTCACTGGGGAGCCCCGGAAGATCGGTCTGCCAGAGAAACGACGAGATGTCGATAATTCCAGAAGAATCAGACGCGATCTCTCGCACACAATCACGCGACAGCGGCTGCCCGGGATCGGCCCGGATCGCGTTGTCCTCCCCGATCATGAATTGCGCAGGTCGCCTGCGGCTGGCCGGATCGAAGCCGATATCCGGGCGCGGGGTGATGCGCCCCGCCTTTGCAGCCGCGTACCAGTTGGCGAACTCCTGAAACTCGCACGTCGTATTCTGCCTGATGCCAATCTCGAGGGAATCGAGGCGGAGCCCGTTCGCTATGAGTCGCATGACGACTCTCCCCGACCAGGCGCCGTGAACGAAAATGAGTGAGGGAGCGGCGGTATGCGGCGGCTCGATTCGGGTGCTCGCCATCCACGCTCCGCCATAACTCTTGAGGCGGCCGGGCGCGAGATAGAAGATTCCGGCTGCCCATGCAACGACGAATCCGACCGTGAGTATCGCGCGCGGAGCGTAGCCGCGAAATTGTCCCCTGGTAGTCAGCCTCACGAGACCGACGGCAGCGATCGCGGTGGCCACCGCCCACGCCGGCGCGGCCTCGTTCAGCATCCGGGGGCCCATGAAAACGCCGTGATGCCAGTAGAACGCGTTCGCGACAACGGGGAGCAGTGCCCAAAGCGCAACCAGCTGCTCACCGGCTGAAAACTTTCGTCTGAACATCAGAAACAGCCCGACGACGATCACCGCCGGCAGCGGCGTCTCTAACAAATAGAGGCTCAGCGTCACCAGATCGGATGAGGTGTATGCGACTGCCTCCATCGGACCGTAGTAGTGGCCGTAAGGATCGTGATGGAAACCCAGGCCCACCAGCGGACCTTGGGCGGCGACATAGCCAAATCGGAATGGACTTCCGAAAAAGTGGTTGTTGTAGATGCCGAGCCCGATCACAAAGGGCATCGCCCCAGCCACAGTGCCGATACAGAGCCGGATCCATCCGGCCAATTCCGTACGGCGCGGGCCGCGGACCACGATCCATATCGCCAGCACGGTCATACCCGCAGCGATTGCAGCGAGGGGACGAACCGAGAACGCAAGGCCGAGCCCGGCTCCCGTGAATATGGGCCAGCGAATGCGCTCGTCATCTTCGCTACGCAATGCGCAATACACCGCGATCGCTCCCGCAGCGGCGGCAGAGACATGGCTCATGTAAGCGCCGGCGAGTCCGATGAAGAACGGACTGAGCGCGAGCATGATTGCCCCGAGCCTGGCAACCGCCGGATCGTCGCGCAGCAACCGCTGGGCGGTGAGGGTTGTGAACACTACGGTGACTCCCACCAGAGCCGGGCCCACCAGGAGGGGCACATGAAGCATGAATCCCAAGGCGAGCAGAAATACATGTCCGGGGGGGTACTGGGATACCCAGCCGTTGGGAGTGATCAGCGAATTCTGGAGCTGCCAGAATTCGGTGAACTGGTCGGCCGGTCCGCCCAGCTGACCGGCGGCGACGAAACGCGCCTGTAGCATTTGGACCATGGCATCGATGATCGTCGGCTTTCCCGCAAGCACGAAATATGAGAACGCCAGCGTCAATCCTGCCGCAAACAACGCCAGCCCCCAGATGAAACGCGCGGAGGGAATTGCGGTCAGGCGCCGACCCGCCGTGGTGCACCATTCCTCGATCTGGTCCGGGTCGAGTAGCCGTGCGAGAACAAGTGCGACCAGGATCACGATGAGACTTCCAAACAACAACATCGTCCGAGCGAGCTCGGCATAGATGAGCATGCTTTGCAGCACGAGGCCGCCTTCGACCGCATCTAGTTGCCGGTAGAGCGGAAAAAGGACGAAGATTACGAGGATCGCACCCGTGCAACGGAGCACGTACGTGAAAATGCCGCCGCCAGCAGGAGCGGCCGAATGCCGTGATGGCGATGTCATGCTCGCGCGCGTTGGTTCGAGCGGGTGTCCGGTCTGCGTGCGATCAGGAAAAGACTCTGTCCAACCGGCGGGTGAATTATCTTCTCGACTCTGGAAAGCCAAGGAATCACCCACCGGTCGTAGAACCGGACCTGACCCCGGCCGAGCGTGGTGCGACCGAGCACTCGTCCGGCCACGAACCAGGCGGCGACTCCAAGCACGTTCAGGTAGTGGAGATCGTCGATCTCGAAGCCGGCCTCCATCACCGCCGACCTCAGAACGCCGCGGGTGTACCGGCGGTAGTGATCGAACGCGCGATCGAGCGAGCCAAAGATCGCGGGCAATGCCGGAACCAGTATCAGAAGCTTTCCGCCCGGGACCAACCCGGCATGGGCGGCGCGCAGAAACTCGCGATCGTTCTCAACGTGCTCGAGGACATTCACGGCGATGATGGTGTCGGCTCGCAATGTCGGTGCGAGGTCCTCCAGATATCCGTGGTGGACGCGCACGCGCGGGTCGCCGGCGAACCGCTTGCTGAGCGCTGGAACATTGTTCGACGCGGGTTCGACGAGGATCAGCTCCCTGACGGTACCGCGCTTCAGGACAAGCTCGGATACCGTTCCTATTCCGGCCCCCGCTTCCGCCGTTCTCGGGCCGAGGTGGGCCGAAAACGCATCAACGATCCAGCGATAGTAATTAGCCGCCTCGGCAACGGCGTCGAGCTCGGACCCGGAATATGAAAAATCGGTGGCCATATATCCGGCCAATTTACCACGTTTGGAGTTTTTTGATTCCCCGTGAAAACGAATGCCCGACCGGACGCGGCGCCCTTCCGCATCGTTCTCGACATGAGGTGCGAGTCCGC
>JBKKAY010000060.1:0-4367 GCA_046714195.1 Gemmatimonadaceae bacterium | reverse complement strand
CCGACGGGTCGTGGAGCACTCCGGAATTATTATCGGTACCGGAGCCACCGACGTGGCAGGTCGAACAGCTCCGGTCGAAGACCATTCGGCCGCGCTCGGCCGCCGCCGCGTCGAAACTCCCCGCCGGCGGTGGGGGAGCCGGGAGGCTGTGCTGATATGCCCGCAACGCTGCCAGCTTTGGGCTGACCATGTCGGGCGATTGCCGGATGTCGATGCCGAGCCGCGGGTCCGAGAAGTTGCCATGCCCGTGCATCTGAGTCACCGCGACGTAGGCGTTCCAATACGAGAGCGGTCCCTCCGCCGTGTACGTCTCGTTCCTGACAGCCGCCAGACCGTACGCCGGTGGCAGCACGAGCGGCGTGCTCTTGCCGTCAATATTGTATCGAGGGTCGTATTTGCCGGGACCCCACGAGCTGTACACAGATTTCTGGGCGGGTGTTATCGCCGGAGACAGCGCTATGATTGCGCCGACGTTGAGGTCGCGGTTGGGCCAGCCGTCCATTCTCGCGCCTATTCCTTTCGAGAACGAATTGTTCACCGTGGAGTGACAAAGCGCGCAGGTGATGCCGAGCCGTGTGAGCGTGTCCTTGCCGTTGACCGTCGCGACGGTGCCTTTCAGTCCCACCACCGCGTTCAGCTTGAGCAGCGTCACAGTGGTCGCCGGATCGTTGAGGTCGACCTTGCCGGCTTTGATCGCCGCCGCAACATCGGGCGGAATCGCATCGGCATCGACCTTGAGTCCGACCGAGAGGGCGGTAGCCGGGCTCACTGACTTCTGCACCACCTCGTGCATGCGAGCCGTGTCGGTCCAGAACTGCTCGTCCCCGAATGTTTCGAAACGGAATATCCGCTTGCCTTCCGCTAAAGTTGCTGGTGAGGAATCAACGCTGGCGGTTTCTGAGGCTGAAGGCTGGTCTGCCGCACTCCCGCGCGGCGGAGCCTGGGTACCGCAAGCGGAAGTGACTGTGACGCAGACCGCTATGAAGGAACCTGATCGGCGAGGTGCCGACAAACATCGTTGAAGGTCCGCGAGCTTAATCCTCATCAGAAACCCCCCTATGGTCGAAACGCGAGATACTCCCCCGAACCCTCGCCTGCCCGGGAAAGATTGTCAAATAGGTTCTGCACTATCTGCAAGAAACTTACCGCGTGTGCCGATTGACGAGATATTTCGCGACTGATCGACTCATCAGTTATTCCTTATGGCAACCTCCATGTTGACAGGTGTGCGTCTGAACAGCGCGGCGGGCAAAGTGCTCTCCCTGCTTCGTCACGGTGCGATGACCGTCGAGCAGCTCGCCAAAGGCCTGCGGCTCACGGACAACGCGGTTCGGAACCAGTTGCGGAAGCTCCAGGAAGCAAATCTGGTTACCGCAGCCGGCAAGCGTCCGGGTGCGAGTAAGCCGTCGACGCTTTACGCGATCACTCTCGAAGGGCAGATCCAGTTTTCCACGCTGTATCTGCCGGTCCTGACGCAGTTTCTCGCGGTGGCCGAAGGCCGATGCTCGGGTAAGCAGCTCGACTCATTCATGCTCGAAACCGGAAGATCCCTGGCGAATCGATATCCCAGGCCTTCGGGAAGCGTCAAGCACCGGGTTCACGCAGCCGCGCGGCTGCTCAGGAGTTTCGGGGGCGTGGCGGAGGCAGGGACACGCGACGGAACTCTGATCATTCGAAGTCGGGCGTGTCCGCTAGCGGCTCTGACCTCGGAGAAGCCGGCAGCGTGCAAGGTTCTCGAGGGTTTCCTCGAAGCACACATCGCCGCCCGCGTGACGATCTGCTGCAACCGGAAGCCAGAGCCGCAGTGCTGCTTCGAAGTACGAAGCTAGCGAGCATGGCTTGTACGCAGTAGTGGCGAAAAACTCCGGTCGCGCCTAGGTTAGGGGCGTCGCGGGCCAGTGCGCCGCGAGCGGCAAACACCCCTCGAAGGAGACGCACAGCATGAATACCACGGCTCAGAAGCTCGCAGCGGTTTTTGGCGTCGTTTTCATTCTTATAGCAATCATGGGCTTCATCGCGCCCGGCGGCATGGCGATGCAGCCGGCGGATCCCGCTACCTCGGCACAGGCGCTGGGAATCTTCCCCGTCAACCTGCTTCACAACATCGTGCATCTCCTGTTCGGAGTGTGGGCACTGGCGGGGTCACGGAGCTGGAGCGGCTCTTCGTCGTTCTTCCGCACCGGCGGCATCATCTACGCCGTGCTAACCGTCTGCGGCTTCTTCTTCCCCGACGGCCTGGGGATGATTCCGCTCGGCGGCAACGATATCTGGCTCCACGCGGTGCTCGCCATCGCGATGCTGGGCATCGGCTTCACGTCGAAGGATGGCGCCGTCGGGCGCCCGGCTGCTACCGTCTAAACACCGCACCAACCGTAGGCGCTACTGAGTAGCGCCTACGGTCGCTGTAACTGAATCGCTGGGAAGAGCGGCGCCGCCACTACTGGGGCGCCGCTTCGCTTTGTCGAAGCTCGCCATGCTGGAGACGATTCCCTGCTCGAGCCACGCGTGCTCTCCGCGCAGAACTTCCATCGCCAGCTTGTAGAGAGCGGGGTCGTGCGCGCCGAACAGGTTGTCAAAGTGCGCCTTGATGCGGTCCCGTGCCTCGAGACAGAATGCGTTCGCGAGAGTAATCGCCTCGGGCCGACCCTGCTTCGCCAGCATCTGCGCGCGAACGCAGGCCGCCGACATCGCGTAGAGCTCGGCTCCGATGTCTACCGCCCGGAACAACACCATCTGCCGCCGCTCGAGCTTGGGACCGAAGCGAATCATGGCGTGAAAAATCGACCGGCCGAGGTGGCGGGTTGTGCGCTCGATGTAACGGACGTGGCGCGCCAGTTTTCCGAACTCGCCGTATCGCTTGAGCCGCGAGGCGTTGAGCCACCGCGATGGATACCACGACAGATAGAACGGCGTCGCGTTGGCCATCGCCGACAGCTTTTCCTTGAGCGTCGAATCGGGGTTGACGATGTTGAAGGCGAGCTTGAAATGGTGATCGACCGCCTCGCGCGCGATGAAGAGGCGCATGATCTCCGACGATCCCTCGAAAATGAGATTGATGCGGAAATCGCGCATCGCTCTCTCTATCGGTATGGCGGGCTCGCCGCGGCGCGCAAGCGACTCCGCCATCTCGTACCCTCTGCCGCCCCGGATCTGGAGCGTGTCGTCGATGATCCGCCAACCGGCCTCGGTGTTGAACAGCTTGCCGATCGCCGCCTCGAGCCGGATGTCGTAATCACCCTTCTCGTACAGCGCGGTAGAGAGTTCCGCGATCGCTTCCATCGCGAACGTATACGCGGTCATACGCGCCAGCTTCTGCGCCACGGCCTCGTGCTTTCCGATCGGCTGTCCCCACTGCACGCGCTCGTTGGCCCATTTGCGGGTGATCGACACCATCTGCTTCCCGGCCCCGGCGCAGCCGGCTGGGATCGTGAGCCTCCCCGTGTTGAGCGTGACGAGCGCGAGCTTGAGACCCTTGCCCTCGTCCCACAGCATGTTCTCGCGGGGGACCTTCACGTTGGTGAAGCGGATGACGCCGTTCTCGATCGCCTTGAGCCCCATGAAGCGGAGCCGATGCACGACTTCGACGCCTGGCATCGACGATTCGACGATGAAAGCAGTGATCTGCTTCACCAGCTTCCCGTTTTTCACTTTTTCCGGCGTCCGGGCCATCACCACGAACAGCTCGGCGCACGTTCCGTTGGTGCACCACAGCTTTTCGCCGTTGATGATGAAGTGCTTGCCATCCGCGGTCGGCGTCGCGGTGCACCGCATGTTGGCCGGGTCGGATCCGGCGTCGTCTTCCGTGAGCGCGAACGCCGATATCGCGCCCTTGGCGAGGCGCGGGAAATATTTCCGCTTCTGCTCCTCGGTGCCGAATAGCTTGAGCGGCTGCGGAACTCCGATCGATTGCGACGCCGAGAGAAGCGCGGTCAGTGAGCCGTCCTTCGACGTCACCAGCTCGATCGCGCGCACGTAACTCATCTGCGAGAGGCCCAGTCCGCCGTATTCCTTCGCAATCTTGATCCCGAAGGCGCCCATGTCGCGCAGCTCCTGAATGACCGACGCGGGGATCTGGCCGGTGCGATCGATCTCCTCCGAATCGACGCGCTCCATGAAGGCGCGGAGCTTGTCCACGAAGGGCTTGGCGCGCGCTTCTTCAGCTGCGTCGTTGGGCGGGTGTGGATGGATCAGGTCGAGGCGGAATCGGCCGAGGAACAGCTCACGCACGAAGCTCGGGTGCGCCCATTCCGTCTCGCGGGCGCTCTCGGCTACATCCCGAGCCTCTTTTTCGCTGGCCGTACCCACCGATATGTCGCTCATGCGCGCCTGAGAAAGATGACTAGTCCAATAATAGAGATCGCCGCAAA
>JBKKAY010000059.1:0-6378 GCA_046714195.1 Gemmatimonadaceae bacterium | reverse complement strand
TCGACGATCTCGTTGTCCTGCTTGAACGCCTCGCAGCCGACGCAGTACCACCCTGCGTACGCCTTCTCGTAGAAGTCGTCGGGAGAGTTCTCGAATATCAGCTCGATGAGCCGCTTTACTCCGGCCTTGTGCGCCGGGTCGGTGGTGCGAATGAACTGATCGAAGGAGATCCCGAGCAGCCCCCAGACTTCCTCGGTGCTCTCGGCTACCGCATCCACCAGCTCCTGGGGCGACACTTTCCGCTCGGCGGCGGTCTGCGCGACCTTCTGACCGTGCTCGTCCATTCCGACAAGGAAGTGCACGTCGTCGCCGAGGAGCCGGTGATATCGGGCTATTGCATCAGCGCCGATTTTCTCGAACGCGTGGCCCTGGTGCGGATCGGCGGTGGCGTAATCGATCGCGCAGGTGAGAAAGTACTTGGCCAACTAGGAGCTACCCGAGGAGCCATCTTCGCCGCCACGGCCGCGCCTGCCGCCCCGTCTGCCGCGCCTTCGCTTGCTCGCTGCTTCCGAATCCTTGGGAGACGGGCGGTCATCGGCCGGCGCTTGCGCAACAATGCCGGTGCTGAACGACGGCACCGGGTGCTCCGACGTGTAGAGCAGCTCGGGTGAGATCTCGTCCGCGCCGAACTGCTCGCTGCCGTTCTCCTCCTCCATCGCCGCGGCGGCGACTGCCGCGTCTCCTGGCGTGCGCTCCGTTTCCGCCTTGAACTCCGCGAGCGTAAGCGAACGGAGATCTCCTTCGACTCCGCGGAGGCCGACGCGCTCGTGAAAGATGTCGATGCTGACGACCTTCTCCTCGCCCAGCGACGTCGCGACGATCTTGCCTTCCTTCGGGAAGCGCTTTCTGCTTTGCACGTAGAATTCGTGCTCGTAGCGAAGACAACACATCAGACGCCCGCACGCTCCCGATATCTGCGACGGGTTGAGCGACAGCCGCTGCTCTTTCGCGACGCCGAGGTTCACCGGCCGCAGCTCAGGGAGCCAAGAGGCCGAGCAATACTGGCGGCCGCACCTGCCGATTCCATCCAGGCGCTTCGCTTCGTCGCGCACTCCGATTTGCTTCAGCTCGATGCGGGTCCGGAACATCGAGGCGAGGTCGCGCACGAGGTTGCGGAAATCGACGCGCTTGTCTGCCGTGAAATACAGCGTCAGCTTCTTCCGGTCCCACTGCCACTCCGCGTCGGAGAGCTTCATGCCGAGTCCGTTGGCGCGGACGCGCTCCATCGCCTTTCGCCGAGCTTCTTCGTTGAGTGTGCCCAGGTCTCTGGAGAGTCCGCAGTCCTTCTCCGACGCCAGGCGCAGGGCCTTTCGCTCGGGAAGGGAAGTCCCGCAGCCGTGCGAGCAGCCGCCGTTTCTCTTCTGGGCGAGCTCGCCTAGCGCGTGAATGTACCCCAGGTCCTCGCCGCGATCCACATCCACGATCACCGCGGCGTTCATCGGCGGCGGATCGGGATAATCCCAGAGAAAGAACTCCTTACGATTGCCCTTGAAGGCGACTTCGACCAGGTGCGCCACGCTCTACTCGGACCACGCGCCCAATCGCAGGAACTTCTGCCGTCGGCGGCGTACAAGCTTCTCCGGCCGCATCTTGCGCAGCTCCTCGAGGTGCTTGCCGATCACCAGCTGCAGCGACTTGGCCGCTGTCTCGTGATCGGAGTGCGCTCCACCCCGCGGCTCGGGCACTACTTCGTCGATCACCTTGAGCTCGAGCAGCTCGGGCGCGGTGATGCGGAGCGCGGTCGCTGCTTTCTCGCGCATCTCCGGACTCTTCGCATCCTTCCAGAGGATGGCGGCGCAGCCTTCGACCGAGATCACGGAGTACACAGCGTTCTCCATCATCAGCACCTTGTCGGCGACGCCCAAGGCGAGCGCGCCACCAGAGCCGCCCTCGCCGATGACGGTGGCTACGATCGGCACCGTAAGCTGACTCATCTCGTAGAGATTGCGCGCGATCGCCTCAGACTGGCCGCGCTCCTCGGCACCAAGACCGGCCCACGCGCCTTGAGTGTCAATGAAGGTGACGACGGGAACGTGGAATTTCTCCGCCAGCTTCATCAGCCTCAGCGCCTTCCGGTAACCCTCGGGGTGTGGCATTCCGAAATTGCGACGCAGCTGCTCCTTGGTGTCGCGCCCGCGCTGGTGTCCGATCACCATTATCGTCTCGTCATCGAGCCGGGCCCAGCCGCCAATGATCGCCAGGTCGTCGCGGAACGCGCGATCGCCGTGGAGCTCGATGAAATCGGTGAATGCGAGCCTGATGTAGTCGGCGGTGAAGGGACGCTTGCTGTTCCGCGCCACCTGGACGCGCTGGAACGGCGTCAGGTTCTTGTAGACTTCCTCGCGGAGGTCAGAGAGCTTCCGCTCGAGGGGCTCGATCGCTTCCGCGACGTTCACCTGGCGCTCCACAGCCGTCTTCTTGAGCTCCTCGATCTGTCGCTCGAGCTCGACGATCGGCTTTTCGAATTCCAGCTGTGTCGCGGTCGCCACTGGTCAGCTCCCTCGCTGGAGTCGGACGGAAGATTCGCCGAGAATATTTCGCAGCGCGCTCAGGGCGGCGCCATCGGCGGCGACCATGAGTGTTCTTGAGCGGAAGCGGGCCGGCGACCCGTTGCCGTCGCTCCACGAGAATTCGAGCGGAGCGGATCCCGGATGGGTCTCAGCTATCGCGCGGACATCCGACATCACGTCGCGGGTGTACGAGCCCTTCGACAGCTCGATCGCGATCGAGAGCTCTCCGTTGCTGCGCAGCTCTGCCAGCTTCTCCGCCGAGTCGATGATGAAGGCCGGATTGTCGCCGCCTTCGTCGCGGCGCGAGTAGGCTCCCTTGAGCAGCATCGGCACGTCGGTGCGGATTCTATCACAGAGGATCTCCCACTTGTCCGGAAAGACAAGCACCTCGGCGGATCCCGCGAAATCCTCGATGGTGAGCCGCGCGAACTCCTTGCCGGATTTCTTGCTCAGCTGCTTCTTGATGTTGGTCACCACGACGGAGAGCGCAATGTTCTCGGGGCGCCAGGCGCCGAGGTCCGCGACGGTGTGAGTGGCGTAGATCTCCGCTTCGGCGCGGAACCGCTCGAGCGGGTGTCCCGAGATGTAGAAGCCGAGGATCTCTTTCTCCTTCGACAACCGCTCCGATTCAGTCCACGGCTGAACGTTCGGAAGCACGAGATCGTGTCCAGTCTTCTCGGTACCGTTTGAAGGCGCGCCGAACAGGGACGCCTGGCCGGTTTCGATCTCTTCCTGCTTGAGCGACGCTTCGCGGATCGCGGTATCCAATCCGGCCGCGAGCTGGGCGCGGTGTCCGCCGAGGGAATCCATCGCTCCCGCGTGGACGAGTGCCTCGAGGACGCGCTTGTTGCAGATCCTCAGGTCTATTCGCTCGCACAGGTCGAAGACCGACTTGAACGGACCGTCCTTTTTGCGCGCGCCGAGGACGGAATCGATGGCGGTGCGCCCGACGTTGCGGACCGCCCCGAGGCCGAAGCGGATCTTCGTCGCTCCAACCACCGTGAACTTGTAACCGGATTCGTTGACATCGGGTGGCAGGATCTCGAGGCCGGCTTGGCTTTCGCCGGGGACGTGGAGCTGCCGCGCCTCGTTGATGTATTTGACGACGCTGTCGGTGTCGCCGATCTGCGAGGAGAGCAGGGCCGCCATGAAGTCGGCGGGAAAGTGCGTCTTGAGCCAGGCGGTGTGGTACGAGATGATCGAGTAGGCGACCGAGTGCGACTTGTTGAAGCCGTAACGGCCGAACGTCTCGATCTGGCTGGCAATCTCGTTGATGATCGTCGCGTCGTACCCGCGGTCGATCGACTTGGTGACGAACTTCCCGAGCTCTTCGCGAATCAGCTCGGAGTCTTTTTTCCCCACCGCCTTTCTCAGCACGTCGGCTTCGGCGAGCGAGATGCCGGCGAGTGCCTGGGCGATCCGCATCACCTGTTCCTGATAGGTGATGACGCCGTAGGTCGACCGAAGAATGGGCTCCAGCTCGGGCAGGATGTAGGACACCGGCTCTTCGCCGCGCTTCCTGCGCATGTACACCTTGTGCATGCCCGCGTCGAGCGGGCCGGGGCGCATCAGCGCGTTCGATGCAACGAGGTCGTCGAACCGGTCCGCGCGGATGTTCCTGAGCATGTCGGTGGCGAGCGGCGACTCAAACTGGAATACTCCGGCGGTCTTTCCGGCGCGGAGCATCCGGTACGTCTCCGGGTCGTCGAGCGGCAGCGCGTCCAGATCAGGCGCCGAGGCGGTGCGCTCGCGAATCCCGTGCAGCGTATCACTGATGACGGTGAGCGTCGTTAGCCCCAGGAAATCCATCTTCAGCATGCCCGCTTTCTCGAGGGCATTCATGTCGTACTGCGTGACGACGATGGATTCCTCGCCGGGAATCGAGCCCGAGCCGGATCCCTTCGAGGCCTGGGTGCATACGGGCACATACTCGTCGAGCGGGCCCGGCGCGATCACCACGCCGGCGGCGTGCACACCGGCGTGACGGGAGAGGCCTTCCAGCTTCATCGCGTAGTCGAGGAGCTGGCGGTACCTGTCCTTTTTCTCCTTCAGCTCGCGTCCGTCATCCTTCCGCGCGGTGTAGAGCTCCTTCACCTCGGGAATACGCTCGATTGCTTCCTTGACGGTGAGCGAGAAATTCGGGTGGTTGGGAATCAGCTTGGCGAGGTAATCGGTCTCCGCCGGAGTGAACCCGAGAGTCCGGCCCACATCCTTGATTGCCGCGCGCGACTTGAGAGTTCCGAAGGTGATGATCTGCCCGACGGAATCCCGTCCGTACTTCTGGCGGACGTACTCGATCACTTCGCCGCGGCGCTCGAAGCAGAAATCGACGTCGATGTCCGGCATCGAGATGCGCTCGGGATTGAGGAAGCGCTCGAAGAGAAGGTCGAACCTGAGCGGGCAGACGTCGGTTATGTGGAGCGCGTAGGCGACGAGCGAGCCGGCCACGGATCCTCTGCCCGGCCCGACGGGGATTCCTTTCTTGCGGGCGGCGTCGATGAAATCGGCGACGATCAGGAAGTAGCCCGCGTAGCCGGTGCTGGTGATGACGCCGAGCTCGAAATCCAGTCGCTCGCGCACTTCCTTCGAGAGTTGGGCGCCGTACCGTTCGCGCGCTCCCTCTTCGGCGAGCCGCACCAGCAGCTCGTTCTCGGTCTCCACGCCGGCAGGAAGCGGAAACGACGGAACCTTGTATTGCTTGGAGAACTGAATCGCGGATTCGTCCGCTATCCGCAGCGTGTTCTCGAGGACGTCGGCGCGGCCCGGGAATGCGGAAGCGATCTCGGGGGCGCTCTTGAAGTAGAGCCCCTCGTCGTAGTGCATCCGGTTGGTGTCGGAGAAATCCTTGCCGAGCCCGATGCAGAGCAGCACGTCGTGTGCGTCGTGGTCCTCGCGCCTGAGGAAGTGCGCGTCGTTGGTCGCCAGCACCGGGACTCCGACTTCTTCGGCGAGCTGAAAGACCCGTCGGTTGAGGGTGTCCTGGTTCTCCGAGCTGTGCGCCTGGACCTCGAGGTAGTAGCGGCCCTGGAACACCTCGGCGTACCACGCCGCCGTCTCGCGCGCCTGTTCGTATTCATCCGACAGCAGGTGGTGCGCGATCTCGCCCGCCATGCACGCGGACGAGACGACGATTCCCTCGTTGTATTTGGCGAGGAGCTCGCGGTCCACGCGGGGCTTGGCGTAGAATCCCTCCGTGTAGGCGAGGGATGAGAGCTTGACTAGATTCCTGTACCCGACTGCATTTTGCGCGAGGAGCACGAGGTGGTAGTAGGGTTTGCCCCGCTCGCCGCCGACGCGATCGCGCCCTCTGCGGTCACCAGGCGCGACATAAGCTTCCATGCCGATGATCGGCTTCAAGCCCGCCTTTTTCGCTTTTTCCTGGAACTCCCACGCACCGTGAAGATTGCCGTGGTCCGTAATCGCCAGCGCGGGCTGCTCGAATTCGAGGGCCCTGCCGATCAGGTCATCGATGCGATTGGCACCGTCGAGAAGTGAATATTCCGAGTGGCAGTGCAGGTGGACGAAGGACACTTGGTAAGATAATGCGCCGCGGAATTCTGGCGATAGCGATTGTGCTCGTCGTTGTCGGTCTGGTCTTCGCTCCGACAGGCTGTTATCTCAGTCGTGGCGCCTGGGAAGAGGCCAAGATATTGAGCCGCCGGGAGCCGATCGCGGAGATCGTGGCCCGTCCGGGCACTCCTGAGGAGACCAGGGCCAAGCTGAGGGTGGTTTTGGCGGCTCGCGAGTACGCCCGGGACAGTCTGAAGCTGCGAACTAAAGACAGTTTCACGACATTTTCGCGCCTAGATAGCGACACGTTAGTTCTCGTTCTATCAGCTGCGTATCGGGACACCCTCAAGCCGTACAC
>JBKKAY010000058.1:0-5043 GCA_046714195.1 Gemmatimonadaceae bacterium | reverse complement strand
TGGGGCCCCTCGGCTTCGTGGTGGCGTTGCCGATTCTCGTGACCGTGATGGTGATCGTGCGGCGCATCCTCCTCAGCCGGATCTACGAGGGCAAGGGCTTCAGAAAAACGACTCGCGAGAGAATCTTTGTGCTCCGGGTACCGGTGCCCGACGGGGGGGTTCTGACATCGCCGGCGGTGCCGCCGGACCTCATACGAATACGGGAGAGTCGTGGGGTCCCGAGGATCGCTTAGCGCTCTGGGTACCGGGTAAGGCTGAGGGGATGCAAGTCTTGAGTTTGCAGTATTTCAGTTGGTCAGTCATCAGTGGTTAACAGTTTGGATCGCGCCGCCCACTGAAAACCACTGACAACGGACGACTCAAGACTGTACACACAGAACTTGCATCCCCCCTAGGGGCCCCCAAAGGCTGTGCCCCAAGCGCTGCATCGGTGCAATCAGCGGCCAAACGATGCCTGCCTCATCCCGCACCTCCCCGAGTCTTCCCCCCTCATTCCCTGGGAGATTCGATGCAGCCGGCACTCGTCGTAAACGGGCTCACCAAGACTTTCCGGTCAGGTCCCAAAGGTCGCACCATGGCGGTCCATGCGCTCCGCGGCGTGACGCTGGAAATCGAGCCCGGGGAGATCGTCGGCTTGGTAGGCCCGGCGCGCGCGGGGAAGTCGACGTTTCTGCTTTGCGCCTCGGGTCTCCTGCGCGGCGAAGAGGGAACGGTCAACTGGTTCGGCGAGCAGATCACCCGGCACCGCCTTCCGATCGGACTCGCCTACGTGCCCCAGCGTGCCGGCTACTACTCGTTCCTCTCTGTGCGTGAAGCACTCGAGTATTACGCCACGCTCCACGATCTGAGCGGCGACGACCGGGCGTCACAGGTCGACAATGCGCTGCGCTCTGTTTCGCTCCACTTGCACGCGACCAGGCGCGTGAGCCACCTGTCGGCGAGCCTGCTGCAGCGACTCGGGCTCGCGCAGGCGCTGGTGGGATCACCGCGTGCCTTGCTGCTCGACGAGACGCTGTGCGGACAGGGGCTCCTGTTCGACAAGGAGATCGTCGCGCTGTTGACGCGGCTCTCCCGTCTTGGCGTGACCACGATTCTCGCGGCGCCGAACGCAGTGGAGCTGCACCGGGTTGCAACGCGAATCGTGAGATTGTCGGAAGGGCAGCTGATGACGCCGAGACGCGAGCCGGTGGCGGAGAGGGCAATGGCTTACTCGTGTTGACCCTCTGCAATGGTGCCTCTAGCTTCCGCCAATGCCCCCCGAGACTCGTGGCGAAGCCGATGACTTCCGCCTTTACAACACCCTAACACGCTCCATCGAGTCGTTCGCGCCTGCTGACGGAAAGACCGTGCGCATCTACGCGTGCGGTCCGACCGTTTACAAGCCGGCGCACCTTGGGAACTTCCGCACGTTCCTGTTCGAGGACCTGCTCAGACGTGTGATCGCGCTCAGGGGCTGGAAGGTGAACCAGGTGATGAACCTCACCGACGTCGACGACAAGATCATCAAGGGTGCCGCCGAGCGGGGAGTAAAGATCGGCGACGTGACCGCTCCGGTCACCGAGACATTTCACGCCGACCGCGCGTTCCTGCGCATACAGGACGCAGAGCGCTACCCGAAGGCGACCGACCACATCCCCGAGATGATCGCCATCGTCGAGAAGCTGGTCGCGCGGAATCTGGCGTATGTGGCGGACGACAAATCGGTGTATTTCGCCATCGACCGGTTCAAGGGGTACGGCAAGCTCTCGCGCCTCGACACCCGCGAAGTAAAAGCCGGCGCGCGGGTGATCCAGGACGATTACACCAAGGAGAACGCGCAGGATTTCGCGCTCTGGAAATCAGCCAAACCCGAGGACGAAGCGACGGGCGCGGCGTGGAATTCACCGTGGGGACGCGGCCGCCCCGGCTGGCACCTCGAGTGCTCGGCCATGGCGATGAAGTACCTCGGCGAGACACTCGACATCCACGCCGGCGGGATCGATCTGATTTTTCCGCACCACGAGGACGAGATCGCGCAATCGGAGGGCGCGACCGGGAAGCCGTTCGCTCGATTCTGGTGTCACGGGGAATTCCTGCTCACCGACGGCAGCAAGATGGCGAAGCGGCTCGGCAACGTTGCGACGGTACAGGATCTCCGCGATCAGGGAGTCCCCGCCGCAGCATTCCGCCATTTCGTTTTCTCGACCCACTACCGGAAGCAGCTGAACATGTCCGGCGAAGCGCTCGAGGCTTCGATCGAGGGCGTGCGCCGTATCCGCGATTTCGCGGAGCGGCTGGACGAGGCGAAATCCGGGACGCCGGAGCTGGCGACAGTGGCGGAGGAGGCCGAATCGGAAGTCACTGCCGCGCTGTTCGACGATCTCAACGCGCCGATCGCGCTCGGCTCGCTGTTCACTTTCATTAGAAAGGCGAACTCGGAGCTCGATCGAAATGGCCTGGACAAAAAAGCGCTCGAGAAAGCGCGAACGATTTTCGCGCGCATAAACTCCGTGCTGGACGTGATTCCCGAGGCGGCGGGCCCCGACCCCGAGCTGGCACGGTGGGTGCAGGAGCGTCTCGCTGCGCGCAAGGAGGCACGCGGAAGAAGGGAGTTCGCTCAAGCCGATGCTATTCGCGCCGAGCTGGAGGGGAGGGGAATCGCAATCGAAGACGGACCGCAGGGGACGCGATGGAAACAGTTGCGCTAGGGGTGGTGCGTGGATTGGTGTCGCTCTATGCGCCATTCTTGACGCTTGCCATCCTCGCCCTCACTGCCGCTGCCCCTGGGCTATCGGCGCAAGTCGCGGATCCACCGCCGACCAGCCGCGCCGACACTCTCTGGCATCTCATAGCCGGCGAGCGCCACGGGATCAGCTATTTTCGGAAAGTGCGCCATCCCCAGGCCGAGTATACCGCTGGCACGGCACTGACGTTTGACCGCTACCACACCGTGGAGGTGATGTACGCCTGGATGCGTCGGTGGGCCGAGCGCTACCCCAACATCGCGGAGCTCTACGAGGTCGGTAAGAGCTTCGAGGGACGCCCCATCCTGCAGATGACGATCACCAACAAGAAAACTGGCGCGCACACCGACAAACCGGCCGCCTACTTCGAAGGTGGCCGCCACAGCGGCGAGATCACCGGCAGCGAATCGGTGCTCTGGCTCATGAAGCATCTGCTGGAGAGTTACGGACGGGACGCTCGAATAACACGCCTCGTCGACACCAAAGCCGTGCACCTGCGCCCGCAGAACAATCCCGACGGCTCGGAGCTCTACCTCAACACCGCGCAGTCGAACCGAAGCACCGTACGGCCCCACGACTCAGACCGCGATGGGCTCCTCGACGAAGATCCGCCCGAGGACCTCGACGGTGACGGAGTGATCTACTCCCTGAGATGGCGCGTGAAGGACAAACGCGCCGACCGCGGCAACGCTGTGCTCGATCGCCGCGATACAACCAGACGGCTGATGCTCGGTACCCCCGAAGGAGAAGGAGAGTGGCGCGTCATATCCGAGGGGATCGACAACGACGGCGACGGTCGCTACAACGAAGACGGCATCGGAGGACTCGATCTGCACCGCAATTATCCGGAGAACTGGCGGCTCGACACCGGCGGCGATCGCACCGGACGTGGCAACACGCAGTCCGGCGCCGGCGCCTTTCCGCTGAGCGAAAACGAAACGCGCTCCGTCGTGCTCTGGCTCCTCGCCAACCCCAACGTGTCGGTCGTGAACTCTATGGACACGCAGGTGCCGATGCATTTGAGGCCGCCGTCGACGTCGGCGAGCGCCGACCGGATGTACCCGGAAGACCTTCGCCATTACCAGCGCTTCGACAGCATCGGCGTCCGCATCACCGGATATCCCTGGGCAGGCGACGTGTACGAGACGTTCCAGATGCGCGGCGGGCCGGACCTCTTCACCGGCGACCCACCGCGCCCGAGCCCACTGTTCGGTCACGGACCTGACTTCGGTTATTTCTATTACGGATCGATCTGGTACGGTGACGAGCTCTGGAACGGCGGACGTATGCGCGACTTCAACAACGACGGGCGCTACGACGACTTTGATGCCCTTGCGTGGGACGACAGCGGAAATGGCGGCGCCGGATTCCGCGAGTGGCGCCCCTTCATCCACCCGCAGCTCGGGCAGGTCGAGATCGGCGGATTCCACCCGAAGTTCTTCGCCCAGAACGGTCCCACCTCGCAGCTCGAGCGCTTCGCGCGAAACCAGGCGCTGTTCAACCTGGAAATGGCGCTGGCGCTGCCGCAGCTGGAATGGAACGACGTGCGGGTCTCGCGAGTGCAGTCGCAGGGCGACAGCACCGATTACGACGTGATGGTCTCATTTCACAACACTGGCGCGCTGCCAACCGCTCTCAGGCAGGCGCAACTCGTGAAAGCGGTGCGAGAGGACATCGTGCGGGTGCAGTTCGATTCCGCCCTGACTCGGCCAGACCCGCCACGCGTTCGCGTCATTAGCCCAGCAATCCGCGACAAGGACGTACGGCTGGGCTGGACCGAGCCTGGTGAGCGCAAGACGGCGACAGTTCGCGTCCGCACGTACGGGGTCCGGCCGGTGAAGGGCAAGGTCCGCGTGCTGTCCACCCGCGGTGGCGTACTGGAGCGTGAGATCACTCTCGGGAATTGACTCGCCCTCCTAAGTGCGCTATTCTACTAGGCTTGCGATGAAAAATCGCTGTTTGTTGCTGACGTAGCTCAATTGGCAGAGCAGCTGATTTGTAATCAGCAGGTTGGGAGTTCGATTCTCCCCGTCAGCTCTGCTTGGGATCGCAGCGATAAAGGGTGGGGTGCCCGAGCGGCCAAAGGGAGCAGACTGTAAATCTGCCGGCTAACGCCTACGAAGGTTCGAATCCTTCCCCCACCATGTGCGGTAGTGGGTGGAAGTTTTTTTAGATCTGCGGTTGTCCGCAGTCCGCAGTTTTCGCGGGAGTAGCTCAGTTGGTAGAGCGCTAGCCTTCCAAGCTTGATGTCGCGGGTTCGAGTCCCGTCTCCCGCTCTGACAGCGTGTGCAGTTGATGTTGAAGCCGCTCGCGTAGCTCA
>JBKKAY010000057.1:0-28359 GCA_046714195.1 Gemmatimonadaceae bacterium | reverse complement strand
TTAGATCTGGACCTGCGCCGGTGAGTTCAGCGTCGCCGTGATCCGGCCTCCTGAATTGACGCAACCCTCGTAGTTCGCTGTCCCGGCTGCCGTGGCGGCTCCTGCTGCGCCACCCACGGCGGCTCCGATCACAGTTGCCTTGGTGCTCTTGCCGAGGATCTGGCCGGCAATGGCGCCGATCGCGGCTCCGCCGACGACCTTCTGAACATCCTTGCTCTTCGGCTGATTCCTGACCTTGTTCACCTGCGCGTAGCTCGTCGTCGCGCTCACGGGATAAGTCTTCCCGCCGAAGCTCACGGAAACTATGCGGAAGCCCATCACGATATCGTCGTTCACGTTTTCGCTGCGCTTGAGCTCAGTCACTTCGACCGTCGCTACGGCGCCCGCCGGAATCACGGCTCCGTTCGAGCCCGAAACCGACTGAGTCAGCGTCGCGTTGAAGCGCTCTCCGACCCGGCTGGTGTTGGTGCAGATCTTGGAGCCAGAAGCGAGATTGAGCGTGGATCCGGCGGCTATCGTTCCAACTCTGGCAGCCGTGCCGGACGGAGTGCGGGTCACCGTGTTGCCGCTGGCCGTCGTAGTGGCGCGCGGAGTGGTTCTAGGAGCCGTCGTACGCGGAGCGACGGTAGCAGGCGCCGGGTTCGGCGTGGCGGCAACGTCGGTCAGCGCCGGCTGCGCCGCGCTATCACGGTTGGCGAGCTCGATGTCGCGGTTGAGCGACGTGTCGGTGGCCAGCGTGTCATCCTTGGCGTCGCCGCAAGCCGCGAACACCAGCGCGAGCGAGAGCGGTGCAATCAGGCGCGGAATATATTGGAACATAAAGCCTCCTCATCATGCGTGACGATTGACTGGGAGTGCCCAAGCCAATCAATGGTAAACGGCAATCCACATGCCAAAAATGAAGAATCTCAGGCTGGCTGCGCCATACTACACGCCTTATCTGCCCAAGTTCATCATCGGACTGGTAATCGTGGTCGTCTCTTCGGGATTAGCGAGCGTGATCCCGTGGCTCCTGAGACGAGGCATTGATGCGATAGGCAACCGCGCTCCGTTGGCCACCGTATGGCAGCTGGCGGGGCTAATAGTGCTCACGGCGATCGTCGGTGGAGCACTCCGGTACTGGATGCGGGAGCTGATCAACGGGGTCAGCCGCAGAATAGAGTACGACCTCCGCAACGACCTGTTTCGCCACCTTGAGACCCTCGACGCGGCGTACTACGCGCGCACCCGCACCGGGGACATCATGGCCCGCCTCACCAATGACCTCGGCGCCGTCCGTATGGCGCTTGGTCCGGCGGTGATGTACCTGGCGAATACCATCACGGGCGGTCTCTTCGCGCTCTACTTCATGCTGCGGATCGACGTCCATCTCACGCTGTTGGCTCTCGTGCCCATGATAGTGCTGCCCGTGCTCACGATTCGTATGGGAAAAGCCATCCACGACCGCTTCGAGGCGGTTCAGGAGCATTTCTCGGTGTTGACCACGCGCGCCCAGGAGAACCTGACCGGTGCGCGGATAGTTCGCGCCTACAGGCAGGAATCAGCCGAGATCGCCCGCTTCGGTCTGGTGAATGAGGAGTATATGGCGAAGAACATGTCGCTGGTGCGGCTCTGGGGCACGCTCAACCCGCTGTTCGGGCTATTCGGCGGATTGGGCGCCGTAGTCGTTCTTGGAGCTGGAGGCGTGCTCACGATGAACGGAACGATCTCCATCGGCTCGTTCGTCGCCTTCGGCCTCTACCTCACCATGCTGACGTGGCCTCTCATCGCGCTCGGATGGGTAGTCAACCTGTTCCAGCGCGGCGAAGCATCGATGGGACGCCTGCTCGAGATATTGAACGTGCGCACCACCATTCATGCCCTCGAGCCGTCCGATCATCTCCCGGCGAGTCTATCGGGTCGCGCGATCGAGTTCCGGAACGTGAGCTTTCACTATCCGTCGGAGATCCCGGGGGAACCACGGTGGGTCCTTCGCAACGTCAGCTTCTCCGTTCCCGCCGGCGCCACCCTAGGCGTCGTCGGCGCCACGGGTAGCGGCAAGAGCGCGCTCATGGATCTCATCCCGCGGGTATACGACCCGCAGGAGGGAGAGATCCTGATTGATGGAGTGTCGACGAAGCACGTCGCGCCGGAGGAGCTGCGCCGAGAGATAGGCTTCGTTCCGCAGGAGAGTCTGCTCTTCAGCGACACCATTGAGTCGAACCTCACGTATGGCACCAGTGAGCCGGAGGCTTCGGCGTGGGCGGCTTCGGTCGCCCAGCTCGCTGACACCATCGAGGAGTTTCCCGGCGGCTACGACACGATTCTGGGGGAGCGCGGTATCAACCTCTCCGGCGGACAGAAACAGCGGGCATCGCTCGCGCGCGCTCTGGCGCGAAAACCGGGAATCGTACTGCTCGACGACGCGTTGTCGGCGGTCGATACCCACACCGAAGCCGAGATCCTCAGGGCGCTCCGAGAGGCGCTCGCCGGACGAACGGCGCTGATCGCCTCTCACCGCATCAGCGCGATCCGCGACGCCTCGTGGATAATCGTCCTCGAGAAAGGCGCGCTCGTCGAGCAGGGGCGGCATGCCGACCTCATGGCGCTGCGCGGGCGGTACTGGTCGCTCCTGAGCCGGCAGCAACTTCTCGACGCTGTGGAATCAGATGCGTTGGCAACCGATGTCACCACGACTACAATATGAGCATGTCCGATAGCCCCGGGTCCGCAGGTCTGCGCAAGCGACTCTCGGCTCTTGAAGCGCAACGCGAAGAAGCGCAGCGAACCATTGACGAGCTGAAGTCGCGGGATGCGCTCAAGACTCAGTTCCTCTCCAACATCTCGCACGACCTGAGGACGCCGCTCGCGGCGATCATCACCCACGCGGAAATACTCCGTGAGGGAATGCTGGGTGAGCTCAACCCACGCCAGCGCGAGAGCGTGTCGGGCATCGTCAATGGCGGCCAGCAGCTCATCGACATGATCGACGAGATTCTCACCTACGTTCGCAGCGCCAGCGATCAGGTTAGCCTGATTCGAACGGAATTCTGCATCACGGAAGTGGTCGATCAGGTGCGCGTGCTCAACGCTGCCCTCGCCGCCAAGAAGCGGCTCGTCATCGAGAGACTCAATGGCGACGACATTCCGCCCGTGTACGCCGATCGTGACAAGCTCAAACACGTCCTCGCCAATCTCATCGGCAACGCGATCAAGTTCACGCCGGACGGCGGGCGCATCTGGATAAGCATGTCGCGCCGCGGGCCCGATCTCGACGAGCTGCTGGTCGAGGTGGGCGACACCGGGACCGGGATCGCGCGGGATCACCACGAGCTGGTGTTTCGGGAGTTCGCACAGGTGGACTCGTCTCCCTCGCGCCCGCACCACGGCACCGGCCTTGGCCTCGCCATCGCGCGCAAACTTGTCGAGCTCCACTCGGGCCACATCTGGGTGGAGAGCGAGCTCGGCCGTGGCAGCAGATTTTTCTTCACGCTGCCGCTGAATCCGCCGCGCGATTAGTGGCGGCTCGAATCCTCATCGTCGACGACAGCTCTCTGGTAACCGATGCGTTCGGGATCCTGTTCGAGGGAGCGGGCTACGAAGTGCGTAGCGCCCGAACGGTGGCGGAAGCGATCGGGATCGGAAAAACGACGACGATCGATCTCCTGCTTCTCGACCTCAACCTGCCCGATGGAAACGGGCTGGACGTGCTCGACGCTTTGCGCGGAAGCGAAAATCTCCCGCGCGCAACTCTGGCCATGACCGGCCACAACGACGCCGAGTCCCGTCGCAGATGTCTCGAGGCCGGCTGCGCGGATGTCCTCGTCAAGCCGGTCCCAATTCGCGAGCTGTTACGACAGATCGAGCGCCTGCTGGCCTGACCGAGCGCCGTGCGCGCCCGCGCGCCGGTCCGCTGCTGCGGTGGTACTATCGGACGAAGTACCGCCCGTTCGCGCGCGAAAAGCGGCCGCGGCCGCCGCAGCGCGGGCTGATCATGCTGCAGATCGACGCGCTCGCCTACTCTGACCTCCGGCGGGCGCTCGAGCTCGGGTTCTGCCCCACTATCGCCCGCCTGCTGCGGGAGAGCTTCGAGTTGCGCCGCTGGTTCTGCGGGCTTCCGTCCGCGACTCCGTATTGCCAGGCCGGGATGTTTCACGGGGAGAACGGGGGGATTCCGGCTTTCCGCTTCTACGACAGACAGGTGAGGAAGGTCATCACCTGCAACGCTCCCCATGGTGTCCAGTACATCCGGGACCGAATCCACTCGCCTGGCGCTCTGGCCGGCGGATCGAGCTACGTGAACCTCCTCGACGGCGATGCGCAGACGGTCGCGTTCACCGTCGCCACCCGCGATAAGATGTCCGTCTACCGCCGGCTCGGAGGGACACGGATGGGATTTCTCATCCTGCTCCATCCGATCAGGATGGTACGCATGATGCTTCAGGGCGCCCGCGAATGGTTTCTGGAGGAGTGGGAGCGCACGCGCGGAGAGCTCGCCGGGCGCGTCACCCACTCCGAGGGGATCTTCCCGTTCATCCGCATTCTGAGCAACGTCGTTATCAGAGAGCTGCAGACGATGGCGATCCTGCTCGACGTTTATCTCGGCGTGCCCGTCATCTACAGCACCTTCATGCAGTACGACGAGCTCGCGCACCATTTCGGACCCTCGAGCACCCAGGCGCTGGCGGACCTCAAGCGCACCGACGCGCGCATCGCCGAGATCTGGCGCATGGCGCAGCTGGCGGGCGGGAGAGGCTACGATCTGGTGATTCTGTCCGATCACGGCATGACGCCGGCGCTGAGCTATCGCGTGCGGTACGGCGAATCGCTGGGGGCGACGGTCCAGCGACTTCTGGATGAAGCACCCTCAACGGGGGCGCCCAAGCCACGGTCGCTGGAGAGTTACGCGGAGGACACCGAGTACGCGGACATAGGCCCCGAGGTCGTCGAGGCGGTTGCGCAGCTCACGCCTGCGTCGTTCGGAGTGCGAAAGGCCATTCGCGGATTTCGCGATTGGATGCGAAGCCGTTATGGGCTCCGCGAGATCATTTTCCCCGAGAAGTACCGCGTCGACAAGACCAACGACGTCGTCGTCACCTACAGCTCGTGTCTGGCGCTCGTCTATTTCGCGGCCAGCGAGCAGCGCCTGACGCTGGACGGCATTATGCGTGATCCGCGGTGGGCACAGCTGTACGGACGCCTGGTCGCGCACCCCGGGATCGGCCTGGTGGCAACTCTGACTGACAACGGTGTGAGCCTCGCCAGCAAGTACGGGCGCGCCATCCTGCGAAATGGCGAGATCGAGGTGACCGCCGGCGAGAATCCGCTCAAGGTTTTTGGGACGGAGCCGTATGTGCTGCGAGCGGTCGAGTCACTGGTGCGACAGCCGAACGCCGGCGACTGCGTTCTGTTCGGCACCTACGACGGCTACGATATCATCTCGTTCGACGATCAGGTCGGCGCGCACGGCTCCGCGGGCGGCGATCAGGTCTATCCATTCATCATCTCCCCGCGCAGCCTCGGGCTTGCGAGCGAAACCCTCGAGGATGCCCGCGACATCCACCGTGCCGTGCTCGCGCGATACGCCGCCGCCAACGCCCCCGGCGCGCCGCCCGAAGCTGCCAAGCTTACGCCGGCTGTGCCGCGCGCGGCAGTTTGAGTCTGTTTCGCCCGGTGCGGCCGGAACGAAGCGCGTTGCGCTGCCGCAGTTGCGACACTGTATCGGGGAGGTGAGGGTGTCCTCGGAGGCCGCCTCCGCAGCCAGCGCCGGATGTTCGGCAGCAGTGCCGCGGCACCGGCAGGCGAGGACCAGCGGCCGGAGAGGACACCCTCGCCGACCCAATACAGCGATCTGAAGGAACCGCGGCAGCGCGACGCGCTTAGGAAATAGCGCCCGTGGGCAAACCCTCGACGATCGTGCGGAAGGCTGTGCCGGAGATGCGCTCGGGCTCGAACGGATCACCCGCGCGCTTCATTACGCCCCTCACAACCTCGTCCAGCGTGACGAGTGGCGCGTCGGCCTCGGCCTGCATTTCCACCTCCCACTTGCCCCGGTCGGGACCCTTGAGCGTGTGACGGTACCGGGCGGTGAACACTGTGTGGCGGTGGACGATTATCTCCCGATCCTCTTCCTCGATCGGAAGAAACTCGTCGCCGGCGCTCTCCGTGAGCGCGGCCGGCGGCTCCTCCGGGTCGTGAACGTGCTCGGGTTCGGGCGGAAGCGGAATCGCCGCCACCACGGCGAGGCCGGTCTCCACCCCCGACTGCCTAAGCGGGGGGAAAAGGCGAATCTCGTCCACCGCGCTCAAGCCGATGCGGTCGGCGATGTCCCTCAGAAAACGCTCAGTGGTCTCGATCAAGCTCTGGTTCCCGATGAGGCGGCCGCGACTTTCCGCTCCGGAGATTGCCGGTCGGTCAGCTCGCGCTCGACGTACAAGCGAAGAATGTGCATGAAGTCCTGCGCATTTGTCACCACGCCGAAGGCTTGATGCGTCCCACGATCCTTCAGCTTGCTTACCACGAACTCCGAGGAGTCCACGCAAATCGTCGGCAGCTCGCGCATCGACCCGTCGGCCTCGGTCACGAATGCCGGCAGCATGTTTCCGGTGGCGATCGCGTGGAGAGCCGTCGCGATCAGGATCGCCATCGTCGCGCGGGTGGTGTGCCGCTTCATCGCATCCTGCGCCGCCAGAGTATCGGTGATCACTTCCGGCAGCGGTCCGTCATCGCGGATGGATCCGGTCAACACGAATGGGATCTGACGGACCACGCACGCGTGCATGATCCCGTCGGTGATGATCCCCTGCTCCACCGCTTTGGCGATCGAGCCGGCCGCTCTCACCTTGTTGATCGCGCGCATGTGCAGGCCGTGGCCACCCATGCTCGCCTCGCCGGTTTTAGTCATGCCGAGGGTGGTGCCGAATATGGAGGCCTCGATGTCGTGCACCGCCACGGCGTTTCCCGCCAGGAGCGCGGAGACGAAGCCGTTCTCGATGAACCAGATCATGTCGGCTCGCGCCCGTGAGTGCACCAGCGCGGGTCCCGTCACCCAGATCGGATATCCACCGCGGTCGCGCTCGGCGATCAGAATCTTCGCCATCAGCGAGTAGTCGATCGGCTTCTCGCGCGACACCTCGCTGGTCATGAACTTGAACTCGCCCTCCTCGTCCGCCAGGAATGAGCCGACGTGGACGTAGATCCCCTGGCTCCCGTCCTCCTCGCTGCCGATGGCCACCATGTCGCCCTTTTTGAGCCGGCGGCCTTCTCTTATCCAGAGGCCGTCCTTGTCGAGCACCAGCGCGGCATCCATGCGCGGCTCACGCGGCATCCGCCAGGCGCCGTCGATCTTGGCGTATGTCGGAAGGTTGGTGGTCGAGAAGAAATTCTCTGGCAACACGCCGTCAGCCGGCGCTGGCACGAACTGCGCGTTCGGCGCGCTGGCCAGCTCGGGCGCATTGAAGTCGGGATGACGGAGAACAGACACAGCTATAAGATAGGTATCAGAGCAGCGCGACGGGGTCCCGATCAAACGTCACGCGAAGCTGCACGACCGAGGGAACCTCGAACTTCTCCATGAAATAGCGGCCGACACGCGTCAGCTCGCTGGGATGCTCCGTCTTCAGGAGCATGTGCCAGCGCCACCGGTTCTTGATGCGCTCGATCGGACACGGCGCCGGACCCACAATCGTGATAGTGTCGGCGGCGCGACTTGCGACGAGCTCGCGGAGCCAGTCTCCGCCTTTGAGCGCGAGCTTCGCGGTCGGATCCTCCTTGAGTCCGCTGAAGACGATGTTCGCCAGCCTGACGTTGGGCGGATAAGGAGGATCGACACGGCCCGCCAGCTCCTCGCGCACGAACGACGTGTAATCGTGCGACACCGCGTAGCGCACGGCGTGGTGGCTCGGGATGCGCGTCTGAATCAGCACGCGCCCACCCTTCGCCCCGCGTCCAGCTCGGCCTGACACCTGACTCAACAGCTGAAAGCACCGCTCGGATGCTCTGAAGTCGGGAAGATTGATCCCGACATCCGCGTCGACGACACCAACCAGCGTGACATTGGGAAAGTCGAGTCCCTTCGCGATCATCTGCGTTCCGAGAAGGATGTCGATCTCCCCGGCTGCTACGCGGTCGAGAATCCTGGTATGCGCCCACTTTCCCGACGTGGTGTCGAAGTCCATCCGCGCGATCCTGGCGGCGGGGAATCTCTCGCTCAGCAGACGCTCGACCTGCTGGGTGCCCAGTCCGCGCTGCTTGAGATTCCGACCACCGCACCGCGTACAATCCGGGCGCGGATCCTCCTTGTGCAGACAGTAGTGGCAGACCAGACGCTCCGGATTCCGGTGGTGCGTCAGGGTGATGCTGCAGTTGGGGCAGGTTGCCACCGCTCCGCAATCATTGCACTGGATGAACGACGAATAGCCCCGGCGGTTGAGAAGCAGAATGCTCTGCTCCCCGCGGCTCAGGCAATTGACGATCGCATCGTGAAGAGGCTCGCGTATCACGGCCCCGTAGTCGATCCCTCCCTGGGCAGTTCCAGCAGAGTCGACCGCGGTCTTCCGGAGGTCGATGACCTCGATATCGGGCAGGCGTCCACCGCCAACGCGATCGGGTAGCGTCAGCAACGTGAATTTCCCGGCCACCGCGTTGGCCCAGCTCTCCAGCGAAGGAGTCGCGCTCCCGAGGACCGTCACCGCACCCTCGCTTCGCGCGCGCACGATCGCGACTTCGCGGGCATGGTAGCGTGGCGTCTCGCCCTGCTTGTAACTGGCCTCGTGCTCCTCGTCGACGATGATCGCCCCAAGGTTCTCGAGGGGCGCGAACACCGCCGAGCGCGCGCCGACAACGATGGACTTGTCGCCGCGCTTGATCGCCCGCCACGCGTCGTAGCGCTCCCCGTCGCTGAGCGCCGAGTGCAGAACGGCGATACGATCTCCGAAGGCGGCGCGGAACCGGTCGACAGTCTGCGGCGTCAGCGCGATCTCGGGCACCAGCACGATCGCCGTCTTTTTCCGCTCGTCTACGATGCGCCTGAGGAGCTCAATGTAGACGAGGGTTTTCCCGCTGCCGGTGATGCCGTTGAGCAGGAACACCTCACCCGGCTTCGCGGCGGCCATGGTGTCGATGGCTGCCTGCTGCGTCGCGGTGGGAGCGAGCCGCAGCGGCGAGGTCCCCCCGCGGCTCGCGAACGGATCGCGGTCGACCTGCTCGGTCTCGATGATGATCAATCCGCGCTTCTCGAGCCCCTTGAGCACGGAGGATGAGAACTCCAGCTGCGACGCCAGCAGCTCCACGGTGGCGCGTCCACCGAGCGACTCGAGGAGCTCGAAGACCGCGCGCTGCTGCGGAGAGCGGGCGAACACTTTCTCGCGGTGTAGCAATGACGGCATCTCCACCCCGACGCGCACAACCCTCTGGGTCTTGGGGGCCGGAGTGGGATCGTCGGCTCCGGTGAGAGCCGCGGGAAGCGCGGTTCGGAGCGTGGTGCCCAGCGGCACCACGTAGTAATCCGCCATCCAGCGACACAGGTCGAGCAGCGAGGCGCCGATAGCCGGCTCGCTGTCCGGCGACTCGAGTACCGGCTTGGGTTTTTTCTTCAGATGTGCGCCGGTGCTCGTCCCGACACAGATCCCTATCTCGCGACGATTCCTGAAGGGCACCACCACGCGAGACCCGATTGCTACCGGATTCGCGAGTCCTTCTCCGACGAGATAGGTGAAAGTCTGGAACAGCGGAAGCGGCAGCGCGACTTCGACCAGGCGCGGCTGTCTTTCATGCACTTTGAAACGCCGCGCTGATATCAGCGCCGTTGGCCGGGCGGGCGCCGAGCCCGGGCTCGTCGGTGAGGCGCACCTGCCCTCCCTTTATGGACGCGCCACTGAAGGGATCCGCCGACAATAGCGCTGCCCCGTCGAAATCCGCGAAATCGAGCAACGGAGACACCTGGGCTATCGCGGAGATTCCGAGCGAGCTCTCGATCATGCAGCCAGCCATCACCTGCATGTCGAACGCCCGCGCCGCGTGCACCATCCTCACCGCTTCACGCATGCTGCCGCACTTGGCGAGCTTGATGTTGATCCCGTCCACAGCGCCCGCGAGCCTGGCGATGTCCGACGCCACGAGGCAGGACTCGTCTGCGAAGACCGGTAGCTTGGACCGCTTCCGCACGAAGCGAAGCCCGTCGATGTCGTTGGCGGGCACCGGCTGCTCCAGCATTTCGACGCCATGGTCAGCCAGGAAATCGCTCATCCTTACGGCTCGCTTCGCGGTCCACGCCGCATTCGCATCGACACGGAGCTTCTTCTCAGGTGCGGCGCTCCGCACGATCCGGACTATTTCCTCGTCGCGATCCGTTCCGAGCTTGATCTTGAGGATGGGATAATCACGGGCCTCGGCCACGCGCCGCTCGAGCTCGTTGTTGTCGGCGATTGCAATCGTGAAGCTCGATTGCGGCGCGCGTGCCGGGTCCAGACCCCACAGACGGTGAACCGGCAGCTGGACCCGCTTCCCCACCAGGTCGTGCAGGGCTGAGCTGACCGCGCCTTTGGCCGAAGCGTTCCCGCGGAGCAGTTTATCCAGCGACGACTCCGTCGCTTCGAGCGAGAGTGGATCCGCGGTCTCGAGGACACCCTTGAACTGGAGGAGTGCGGCGATGACGGTGTCGACCGTCTCGCCGTAGTACTTGTTCGGGGCGGCCTCACCGAATCCTTCGCGGTCCTCGTCGTCGGTGAGACGGACGATCACGTTCCGGTGGTGCGCGTAACCGCCGCGCGCGATGACGAACGGGTGAGTCGGCTTGAGCTCTATTGTCTGGTACGCCAGCCTCATCCAGCCTTCATCCGACGGCGACCGCGGGCTGCGCGCGCGCGGTCCGGGCCATCCGGTATTCGGTGGGCGCGGAGACTCCGGAAAGGAATTGAATCAGCGCATCGGCGAGAGCGTTCCCGCGCTCGTACCGGTTGGCCGGGTGCTTCTCGAGGCACTTCATCACGATCGCCGCCAACGCGGGAGGAATGCGCGAATCGACGACATCCGGAGAGACCGCCGTCTCGGTGACGTGCTTGTAGCTGATCGAATAGCTGTCGGCGCCATCGAACGGAGGAAAGCCGAGCAGGGTCTCGTACATCACCACGCCGAGGCCGTAGAGGTCGCTGCGGCCGTCGAGCAGCTTTCCCCGAGCCTGCTCCGGCGACATGTAATGGGGCGTTCCCATGACGTTGCCGCTGCCGGTCATTCGGCTTCTGAAGTGCCCGGTCGCAATGCCGAAATCAGTGACGACGGCGTTATCGTCCTCATCGAAGAGGATGTTGTCGGGCTTGATGTCGCGATGCACAAGCCCGCGCCGGTGCGCGTAATCCAATCCCGTCGACACCTGGGCCGCGACCGCGGCCGTGGTCTCCGCCGGAAGAGACCGGTGCCCGCCAATCCGATCGCTGAGAGTCCCGCGCGCCAGATACGGCATCACCAGGAAGACGTGATCGCCGACCATGCCGAAATCGATTATCGAGCAGATGTGCGGATGAACCAGCTGGGCGGCGGATTCCGCCTCACGCCGGAACCGCTCGCGCATCTCCTGCTCGCGCGCCAGGTGGGGATGGAGAACCTTGATCACGACCGGGGAATTGAGGCAGACGTTGATAGCGTAATAGACGCTGGCCATCCCGCCTTCTCCGACGCGGTGCATGATCGTGTACCGGCCACCGGTCACCTGCCTGAGGGCGGTAACCGACGCGTCGGGGGGAGCCTGGCGTGCGTCCGAGCCCTCGGGCATGGTGATTCCGCAGCGCACGCAGCGCGCGGCCTCAGCCCGATTCCAGCTTCCACAGTCCGGACAGAACATTCCGGTCAGGTCCCGAATTGCATGCGTACGAAATCGTATGGCGGCCACGGTCCGGTGACTGTGAAGGCGAGCGCTTTTTGCCGCTTGCCCTCGCTCATAACCGCTTCCGCGAACGCATCCCACCGGCTCGTATCGACCAGGAACGAGGCGCGCGTGATCACGCCCGCTTCTTCGTCGCCGTCACCGGACGGGAGCGTCACCGTCGCCTCGGCGTGGCTCCGCAACAGCCGGAGACTCTCGGCCGCCAGCGCGGCAAAGCTCTTGTTCGCTTCGCCTGCCTCCCGGTGACCCTGTGTCGAGACGTTGACCCGCGCGGACGAGTGCCCTTCCACCGCTGACAGCGCCTCGGTGAGCGTGGAGTAGTGCAGCTCGAGCCACTGGGTGAGAGTCGCCTCGGAGCGGAAAACCGTCCCTGGAGGCGCGGGGAGTACTGCGGTGTGCACGTGCGCCTCGCCGATTATCCGGAGATACTTGTCCATCTCGCCATCGTCGAGCGCGACCGCGTCGTAGGCGGAAGATTCGACGATCGCCGACAGCGCCCTATATCGAACGAGCCGGGTGCTTTCCGCGACTGATGCGGAATGCCCGGAGTCGACCGCGCCGACACCGTAAAGCTTCAGCGAGCTCAGAGTAGGTTGCGCCACTTTAGACCGGCGAGAATCGCCAAACCGAGACCGAGCTGCGCGAGAAGAAGGATCATGAACCCGTATGGGTGTGATGACAGCGGCACGTGCTCGAAATTCATCCCCCACATCCCGCTCACCACCACGAACGGGAGAGTGAAGGTCGCGACCACGCCGAGCGCCTTGGTCGCCATAGTTAGACGATTGGAGACCTGTGTTAGATAGCTATCCATTGTGCTGCTGAGCAGGTCTCTGTAGGTCTCGAGGGAATCGTAGATCCGGAGGACGTGGTCGTGGATATCCCTGAAATAGATCTGGGTCTCGGGGGCCATGAGGCTGCTTGGCCTGTTGGTAAGGACGTTGAACGCGTCCCGCTGGGGGGCCAGGTGCCGCCTGAGCGTAAGCACCAGGCGCTTTACCGCGAAGACGTCCCTGAGTGAGCTCTGGTCGAAGGTCGCGAATATCCGCTCTTCCAGCCCGTCCATGAACTCGTCGAGCTGGTCGATGATCGGGAAATAGGCGTCGATCGCCTGATCGACGATCGCGTGCATCAGGCGCGCCGGCCCCCGGGAGGCGAGCTCCGGCTTCCGCCGCAGCAAGTCAGCGGTGTTGTCCACCGGGGTGGTATCAGCGCCGTGGACGCTCACCACGTAGTTCTTCCCGAGGAAGAAGGTGATGTTCACCGTCTCCAGATCGTACGGATCCTCGGTCTCCTCGACGAAAGCGACGGTGCGCACGATCAACAGCAGATAGCGGTCGTACTCCTCGAGCTTTACGCGTGACTCCGGATTGAGGGCGTCCTCTCTCGCCAGCGGGTGGAAGTTGAATACGTCCTTCAACAGCTCCACCTGCTCCGGGATCCGCGTATCGATGTCGACCCAGAGCGTTCCTTCGCCGGTGGCGAGGGCGCTGGCGATGTCTTCCCGGGCGAGGCGCTGGTGCACGACGCCGGTGGCGTCGTAGTAGCAGCTCCATAGCTGCGGGTGGCGGCTCGGCGTGATTCTCCGGACCGGCCTGAACGGCGTGATTCGCTTGCGCGGCTGGGAGGGGGTCTTCATGTCGGACGCAGGCTCATCCCGTTCAAGATACTCGCTCCGCCGCGAGGGCGGCCAGATGACGGACGCTCGCCTGAGCGATCCTGTCCGGGGCGTACCCTCCCTCTAGAACGCTCACCACCCGACCGCCGCACCACAATTCCGCACGGGCGACGATTGAGCGTGTGAGCTGATCGAAATGATCCAGCTCCAGGGTAAACCCGCCCAACGGATCACCCGCCAGCGAATCGAAGCCGGCGGAAACGAGAATGAGATCGGGAACGAAGCTTACGGTCGCAGCATCGATCCCCGCTTCGAGAGCCGCGACATACCGATCAGGCGCGAGCGCCGGGGGCATGGGGACGTTCCAGACACTCTTGTGAGGACCCCGATCCTCGGCTGCTCCGGTACCTGGATACCAAGGCCACTGGTGCATGGAGACGAAATGGATGTCGGGCTCGGCCTCCACCAGCGCCTGGGTGCCGTTGCCGTGGTGCACGTCCCAGTCGACTATCAGAATCCTCTGCAATCCATGCTTTCGGCGCGCGTAGTGCGCGGCCAGCGCTACGTTGCCGAAGAGACAGAATCCCATGGCGCGGTCCGCAACCGCGTGGTGTCCGGGAGGTCGTACGGCGGAGAAGCTCCTTGGGTATGCGCCCGAAACCGCGAGATCGACTCCGAGAAGAGCGCAGCCAGCGCCGGCCGTCGCGGCGTCCCAGGACCCCTCGCTTACAACCGTGTCGGCGTCGAGGCGTCCCCCGCCCTTCTCGGCCATCTCCCTGACGTGCCGGATGTATTCGTTGGTGTGAGCGAGCTCGAGCTCCTCCAGCATCGCGTGACGACCTTCGATGTGCTCGATGCCGGCAAAGAGGTCGGGGTCGTCCCTGAGCGCGCGGGTGATCGCGCGCAGGCGGCCCACGTGCTCAGGATGTCCCCAGCCCGTGTCGTGCCTGCCGCAATCGCTGTGTGAGATAAACGCGGCCCGCACGGACCGGTAAGTCGTCAGTCTACCGGACGCCGGCGGCGATCGGTGATGAGAAAAGTGGAGCCGTCGCGCGCGCCAGTCGCGGAAAGCTGCGCGTCCTCATCGAGAATCTCGAACCCGTTGAGCTTCACCACGAATTCCTCATCAGGGATGTTCTCCGGATAGAGCTCCCTCAGCGCCAACTGCTTGAGGCTCCGCACCGACGCCGATGGATCGGCATCCACCCGAATCGCATCCCATGCCTCGAGCACCTGCGCCCGCACTTTCATCGGCTTGGCCGACGACGATCCTAGCTTGAGCGGTTGGCCGCGGGTGCGGAGACTGCCGACGAAAGGCACGCTCAGGCAGAGCCGGCCGTTGGGGCGGCCTGTACCAAGGGTGGTGTCGGCAGGGTAGCGAAGAAGCGCGCCAACTGCTGGTCGAACAAGTAGGTGGACCCGGTCACGCGCGTTCCGCCGCGGGCCGGCGCAACCGCGACCGCAATCTCCGCTCCGCCCTGCCCTCGGAGCGTGAGGTGAACCGGGCTCTCCTGCTCCGGAAATGCGGCGTAAACACCGTTCTGGCCCGCAAAGAAACGCTTGGCGGCCGCCAGCGTCGCTGCTGAATCGAGAGTGGTGACTGTCTCCTGCAACGTGCGACTGGTCTGAGACATTTGGTCCATTGAGGGAAGCTGGCGCTTGCTGCAATTTAGGCCGGCCATGGTGGTGCGACAAGCGAGGCGGCGGTAGACATCTTGCAAGTCGCGACTGCCAATCACAATCAACAGGACCGCTCGAGAATGCCGATCAGAAAATCAGTGCTTACAGCCGTAGCCTTCTCCGCCGTGCTACTGGCGTGCGCCCAGACATCCGCTCAAGTCGGGACCGCTCCTCGGCCCGCCGCGGCTCAGGCGTCGCCCGCGCAGGCGACATACAAGCCGGAGTTCGGCACCATGTGGACGTTCGACGCCCCTCCGCTCGACTACTGGCGCCGCACGTACACCTTCACGCCTGACCAGCGGTGGCTCGACAAGGTTCGCCTCGCGTCAGTGCGCCTTCCCAACTGCTCGGCATCCTTTGTTTCTTCGCGTGGTCTGGTGATGACCAACCACCATTGCGCGCGCGCGTGCATCGAGAGCAGCTCCCCGGCGGATTCCAACTACATCATGACGGGGTTCGCGGCCAAGGCGGTCACCGAAGAAAAGAAATGCGCCGGCCTCTACGTCGACCAGCTCCAGTCCATAGAGAATGTGACGAATCGGGTACGCGGCGCGGTCACGGCGGCGACTCCGACCGAGCAGGCGGCGCAGCGAGCTGCAATTATCGGCCAAATACAAACAGAGTGTAATCAACAGACAAGCCTCACCTGTCAGGTCGTGAGCCTCTATCACGGCGGCATCTACTCTCTCTATCGCTATCGGCGCTACAACGACGTGCGTCTGGTGATGGCTCCAGAAGGTGAAATCGCCTTCTTCGGGGGCGATCCGGACAACTTTACCTTCCCGCGGTACGACCTCGACCTCACGCTGCTCCGGGTTTACGAGAACAACCAACCGTTCAGCCCCGCCGACTACTTTCGGTGGAGCAGGAACGGCGCTGCCGATGGCGAGGTCATCTTCATCGTGGGGAATCCCGGTTCTACCGGGCGTCTCAACACGCTCGCGCAGATGGAGTTTTTGCGCGACGTGTCGTATCCAGCCAATCTCGCGGCGTACCGGCGCTCTCTCGACATCTACGCCGAGCTCGCCAAGCGGGACACCTCCGCCGCGCGCCGATACCAGAACGACGTTTTCGGCCTCGAGAATTCGTTCAAGGCAGTCACGGGATATCGTACCGGTCTCCTCGATACGATGCAGATGGCCAACAAGCGCGCGTTCGAGCGTGAGTTCCGCGCACGCATAGCCGCGGATCCTGCGCTCCGGGCTCAATACGGCGGCTCATGGGACGCGATCACGGCGGCCCAGGGAGAGCTGGCGACGTTCAATCCGCAGCTGCGTTATCAGAGCTTCGCCGGAGGCTCGAACTTTCTCACCCTCGCCGCTCAGGTCGTTCGCGTGGCGCTGGAAGGCGCGAAGCCCGACGCCGAACGACTCGCGCAGTACCGCGGGCCGGGCTTGAACAACATCAGAGCGGCCGCATCTCGTAAGGTGCCTATCGACACTGCCTACGAGAGACTCGCGCTCGCGGCGCAGCTCCGAGCCGCGAAGAGCGAGCTTGGCGCCGACGATCCGTTCCTTCGCGCAGTCCTGGCCGGACGCTCACCTGAAGCGGTCGCCGCCGCACTGGTTCGCGGAACCCGACTCGCCGATTCGGCTTTCCGGGTCTCGCTGATAAACGGCGGTTCAGCGGCGATAGCCGCGTCCACGGATCCGATGATCATCCTCGCCCGAAACATCGATCCGATCAATCGGGCGGTGACTGCCCGCGCCGCCGCGCTGAACGCGATCATAGCCGCGAATGCGGAGAAGATCGGACAGGCGATGTTTGCGGCCTACGGAACGGCCCTTCCCCCTGATGCGACGTTCACTCTCCGCATCAGTGACGGCGTCGTGAAGGGATTCCCGATGAACGGCACCATCGCGCCGTACAAGACCACTTTCTACGGCCTGTACGAGAGATCGGCGTCTTTCGACAACAAGGAGCCTTTCAGGATTCCACCCCGGTGGGCAGAGCGCAGGACCAGGCTCGACCTCGCGACTCCGTTCAACTTCGTGTCGACCAACGACCTCATCGGAGGCAACTCCGGCAGTCCGCTGATCAACAGGAACGCGGAGGTAGTCGGCCTGGCGTTCGATTCCAACATTGAAGGCGTCGCCAACCGGTTCATCTTCACTACCGAGGTCGCTCGCGCCGTGAGCGTGCACTCCCGCGGAATCACAGAGGCGCTGCGAAAGGTCTACGACGCGAACAGCGTCGCCGACGAGCTCGAGGGCCGCTGATCTAGCGGGCGATTCTGGCGATGGTGCCGTAGATCAATCGAGTCCCGAAGTGGAGGGACTCGATTGGCACCCGCTCGTCGTGGCCGTGCATGCGCTCCTCATCGGATTGCCGCATCGGAAACGGCAGCACGCCGTACGCCTTCACTCCGAGCCGCCTGAGGCGCGCGCTGTCTGTGACGCCGGTGCTGAGATAAGGGACCACCGCGATCATGGGATTCAGCTCGCGAGCCGAGGCCGCGATGGCGTCGAACATCTCGGAATCCGGATCTGAAGCCGGCGCCTCATCTCCGCGGTGGGTGACTTCCACCGTCACCTGTGGCTCCGAGATCGCCGCGCGCATCCGATCGACGACGGCATCTACCGATTCTCCCGGCAGCGTCCGGACGTTGAGCACCGCGCCCGCCTGGGCGGGAATGACATTGAACTGTTTTCCCCCCTCGATCACGGTCGGCGAGATGCCGTTCCTCAACACGGCGTTGAAGACCGGGGTCTCTGACAATACCGCCGCTCCGGCCTCAGCCTTGTGCGGGTCAGCCGAGACCAGATCGGACATTGCCTGCTTTTCCCTCGCATTGGGCCACACTTGGGCGAGACGGCCGAAGAATTTCCGCGTGATGTCAGTGAGCGTCACGGGTTCGGCGTAGCGCGAAAGACGCTCGAGAGCGCGCGCCAGCCGGAAGATCGCATTCTCCGCCAGAGGAATGGCGGCGTGTCCCGCCGGGCCGTGCGCCGTCACCGTCACGACGTGAGAGATCTTTTCAGCGCTCTGCACCGCCAGGTAGGTCTGCCCTCCCTCGATTATCCTCGTGCGGCCGCCCTCGTTCAGCGCAAACTCGGCGTCCAGCACCTCGGGGTGATTATCCACCAGCCAGCCCATCCCCCAAGTCCCGCCCGACTCTTCGTCCGCTGTCGCGATGAACACGATATCCCTCGACGGCAGCGCTCCTGTGGCCTTCAGGTCCCGCTTGAGCAGCAGCATCGTCATCAGGTTTGCCGCCAGCATCCCCTTGTCGTCGATCGCCCCGCGGCCGTACAGATATCCGCCCTGAACGACACCCTCGAAAGGATCGCACGACCAGCTTGCCCGTTCTACGCCCACCACATCCATGTGGGCGAGGAGGATCACCGGCCGCTTCGCTCCAGTCCCCCGGATCCGACCTATCACAGCCGCCCGATTATTGTCGGGCTCGAAGAATGTTGTTTCGATTCCCTCCGACTGAAGCACGCGCTCCAGATATCGCGCCAGCGGCAGCTCGTTGCCGGGAGGGTTGGTCGTATCGAAGCGGATCAGATCCTGGAGCCGCGCAACCGTCTCCGGGTCGGCGCTGCTCCAGTCAGGCGACAAGCAGCTGCTCGACTTTCCGTTCCAGCGGATCGAAGGAGAGCCCGGCGCCGCCGGCGCGGGCAGCCACTTCTCCCGCACTCTCTCTCTGCGCCTCGGCGAAGAGATCACCGACGATCCAGCGTCCCGCCCTCGGGTTTCTGAACCAGTCGTCGTCGTAGTTGCTTACGAGATGCTCGTCGAGCACCGACTGGAGCTGCCACGCGCGCAGATAACGCGCCGAGTAGTATCCCGGATCCACATCCACGAACGCATCCGAGCGGCTGTACTCGAAACCGGTCGCGGACGAAAGCAGGGAAACGTAGAGGTCGGGTAGCTGGTCCCAATCGAGCTCACCGCTGTAGAGCACCCGCTCGTACAGGAACTTCGCGCAGTACCGACGGAGGAAGTGAAGCTCCTCGAATCCCGCAGTGCGCAGATACTTCCCGATCCGGTTCTTTCCGAGCTGGGTGTAGCGGAAAAGCCAGCCGTCGTCCTGCATCCGGTGATCGAAGAGCATCGCGTACGACTCGGTGACCGAGTTATCACCTAGCCAGCGGAATTCGAAAGGGTAGTCGGCGCGCGCGTACGCGAAGTGGAGCGCATGACCGAGCTCGTGGAGGAGCGTGTTGTAGTCGCTCTGCCCGCCGTGCGGGCGGAGCACCAGGTACACCTCCTGGGGCACCCTGACCGGAGAGCAGAACGCCCTCGCCCGTTTTCCTTCCCGATCGCCGAGGTCGAAGACGATCCGCCCCTCGGCGGTAGGATCGACGCCCATCTCCGTCACCTGGCGCTTGATCATCTCCTCCATCTGATTCGCGGGAAAGGCGTCGTCGAACTCGGAGGCGCGGAAAAGAGCCAGCGCGTCGGACCGCTTCGCCTGCGCCGGTTTGATCCCTAACGACTTCTTGAGAACGCGCGGCAGTGTGTCGTCCCACATCGCCTGGGTGTCCTTGAGAAACTGCTCGCACTCTGCCCCCAACGCGGCCAGGGAGATCCCGCTCACGGTCTCGAACGACGAGTTGTAGTCCCCGGCGATGCCGATGGATTCGATGTAGTCCTTCTCCCGCTGCAAGCGCTCCTGCCGGAGCGGGGCGTGCTCCTTTTCCACCAGCTCGACCCTCGCGGCATCGAGAGCGAGGCGGGTGCGGCGATCGCGCGTGTTGGCGATCTCGATCGGAGCAGCCTGATAAGGAACGACCTGTCCATCGGCCGACCGTACCACGGCGGAGTTCTCCCATTCGATCTCGCGCTCGTCGAGCGCGGCGAGCGGCTTGGAGGCCTGGGACTCGATCTCCCATTCCAGCAGTGCCCTCGCCGACCGGCGCTCCTCGCTTCCGGGGGCCGCGCTCGCGAATGCATCGCGCGTCAGCTCCAGCGCTTCACGACCCAGAATCCTTTCGTGTCGCTTGTATATCGGCTGGAGCTCGGCGGTCTGCTTGTGGCCCGAGTAGGCCAGGTACGCCTCCCGCGAAATCGCTTCCATGAACTCCTGCCCTTCCTTCCGCAGTCGCTCGAGAGTGAGGCCCCTCACGACCTGAGCTTCGCTCCGATGTAATCGCCGAGCCGGGCAGCGTCGACACGCTCCTGCTTCAACGTATCGCGGTCACGGACCGTCACAGTGCCCCCGCTGATGGATTCTCCGTCGACGGTGATGCAGAACGGAGTTCCGATTTCGTCCTGCCGGCGGTACCTGCGGCCGATCGCGCCGCTGTCGTCGTAGAACACCGGCAACGTCGCTCTCAGCTCGTCGGCAATGCGATGCGCCATCTCGGGCATTCCGTCCTTCTTCACCAGCGGGAAGACTCCGGCCTTGATCGGCGCGATCGACGGATGCAGTCCGAGCACGGTGCGGCCCTCCGACTCCCCTTCGACTACTTCCTCGCGATATCCGTTCACCAGCACGGCCAGCGTAGTCCTGTCCGCGCCGACCGAAGTCTCGACCACGAACGGCAGATATCGTTTGTTATTCGGCTGATCGAAGTATTCGAGCTTCTTCCCCGAGAATGTCTGGTGTTGGCTCAGGTCGAAGTCGCCGCGATTGTGCACGCCCTCGATCTCCTGGAAGCCGAGCGTTCCGCCGAAATCGAACTGGACGTCGAAGGCAGCTCTCGCGTAGTGGGCGAGCTCTTCCTTGGAGTGCTCGTGAAACTGGAGCCGGCTCTCCGCCAGACCGAGGCCCTTGTGCCAATCCATCCGCTGCGCCTTCCAGTACTCGAACCACTTCATGTCGGTGCCCGGCTCCACGAAGAACTGCATCTCCATCTGCTCGAACTCGCGGGTTCTGAAGATGAAGTTCCCGGGCGTGATCTCATTGCGGAACGCCTTGCCGATCTGTGCGATGCCGAACGGAACTCTCTGCCGCGTCGACTGCTGGACGTTGAGAAAATTGACGTAGATCCCCTGCGCGGTCTCCGGACGCAGATACACGACAGCCGCTGAGTCCTCGACGGGTCCCATGAACGTCTTGAACATGAGATTGAACTGGCGCGCCGCGCTCAGCGTTCCCTTCATCCCGCAGGCTGGACACTGTGCGTCGGGGGTCCCCGGCGTTCCCTTGATCTTCGGATCGTCCGCGCGAAACCGCTTCTTGCAGTTCCGGCAGTCGACGAGTGGATCGACGAAGCCGCTGACGTGACCGCTGGCCTCCCACACCCGCGGGTGCATCAGAATCGCGGCGTCCAGGCCCTCGATGTCGCTCCTGGCGCGCACCATCGAATTCCACCAGCGCTCCTTCAGGTTCTTCTTGAGCTCGACACCCAGCGGGCCGTAATCCCACACCGAGCCCGTGCCGCCATAAATCTCGGAGGACTGGAAGACGAAGCCGCGCCGCTTGCAGAGCGATACGAGCTTTTCCATCACATCGGGCAGAGCGGTGGCAGTCGGGGACATGCGGTGAAATATGGCTGACACATCGCTCTTTTGAGAGGGCGTTGCGTCATGAGTTCACCGTTTGGCGTTGTCGGTTTGGCGTTGCGCTTCCGCCGTCACGCGCTAACGGACAACCCTGAACGGAAAACCCACAACGCAACGGTTCACGCTTTCCCGATGATTTGATCCCTTCGCGTCCCCACGCTCACGTATGTAATCGGAGTCTCCACCAGCTCCTCGATCCGGTCGAGATATTTCCGCGCGGCAGGCGGTAGCTCGGATAGCTTGCGCGCGTCGGCCGTGGAGCTCTTCCAGCCCTCATACCATTCGTACCGCGGCACGGCCCGGTCCAGTATGCTCAGATCGCCGGGAAACTCCTCGTGCATCTCGCCCTCGGCCTCATAGCCGGTGCAGAGTCCGATGCGGTCGAGGGTGTCGAGCACATCGAGCTTGGTGACGGCCAGGTCGGTGAGGCCGTTCACGCGGGCGGCATAGCGCACCACCACGCCGTCGAACCACCCGCAGCGGCGGGGTCGTCCGGTGGTGGCGCCAAACTCGTTCCCCAGGGTGCGCACCTGGGTCGCCAGCGGCTCTTGGAATTCGGTGGGCAACGGGCCGTTCCCGACCCTGGTGGTGTAGGCCTTGACTACGCCGATCACCGAGTCGAGCTCACTCGGCGCGATTCCCACACCGGTCGCCGCGCCCCCCGAAGTGGTGCTGCTCGAGGTGACGTACGGGTAGGTGCCATGATCGATGTCGAGGAGCGATCCCTGTGCTCCCTCGAACAGCACGGCGGCCCCGCCCGCTATCGCGCGGTGGATCTTGAGTCCCACGTCGTCGGCCACCGACAACAGCCGCGTCTTGTATCTCTCGAGCATCGCCAGCGAGTCCTCGACGCTGGCAGTGCCGCCTCCCCCTCCGGAAACGGCGAGCTGGGTGTTGGCGTGCGCCACTCCCCGCTCCACCAGCTTGCGCAGCCTCTCTGGGTTTCGGATGTCGAGCACCCGGATGCCGCGACGCCCGTACTTGTCCTCGTAGGCTGGGCCGATGCCGCGGCCCGTGGTCCCAATCTCCTTGCTCGCCGAGCTCTTGCTGTCGACGAGCTTGTGGTAGGGCAGCACCAGGTGCGCCCGATCGCTCACGTAGAGACGCCCCTCGACATCGATGCCGTCCGCCACCAGCTCGTCGATCTCGCCGAACAACGTCTCGACGTCGAGCACTACACCGTTGCCGATGGCGCAGCGGACGCCGGGCTGGAGGATGCCGCTCGGCACCTGGTGCAGAACGAACGACTTGTCGCCGATGTGGACGGTGTGCCCGGCGTTGGCGCCGCCCTGATAACGAACCACCCAGTCGGCGCGCTCGGCGATTACGTCGACGAGTTTCCCTTTTCCCTCGTCGCCCCACTGGGCGCCGACTACGACGATCGTACGTGTGTGATGATCGAACATGCTGTTACCGGGCGAGCTGGGGTGGCGGAACCTGATCCGCCACTCGTGGCGGATCGTCCGGTCCGACAACGCTGCGGATCGGAAGTATAACTGTGAACGTCGACCCTTTCCCGAACACGCTCTCGGCGAATACATGACCGCCCAGACCGTCAACCAGCTTGCGAGTGATGCTGAGGCCCAGTCCTGTGCCGCCGAACTCCCTGGTGCGCGATTGATCCACCTGACGGAAATCCTCCCAGATGGCGCCTAGATCGTTCTCGCGGATTCCGATACCGGTATCACGCACATCGAACCGGAGGTCTTCCTCATCCTTCGACACGGTGATCCAGATGCCACCGGTGTGCGTGAACTTGACGGCGTTCGACAGCAGGTTGAGCAGAATCTGCTTCACCTTGGTGCGGTCGGTGTGGAGCACCAGATCCTTGGACGGCAGCTCGGCGTTGAACGCCAGATCCTTCTTGTGCACCAACGGATCGATCTGCTGCGAGATCTCCTTCATGATGTCGGCGAGCGTGACATCCTCGAGGTGGAGCGGCATGCGTCCGGCTTCGATCTTGGCGAGGTCGAGGATGTCGTTGATGAGGGCGAGTAGATGCTGGGCCGCCGACTGAATGCGCGTGAGCCCTTCTTCCTGGCGTGCAGTGAGCTCCCCGTAAATTCGGTCCAGCATCAGCGAGGCGTAGCCGATCAGGGCATTGATAGGCGTCCTGAGCTCGTGTGACATGCTGGCGAGGAATTCGGACTTGAGGCGGTTCGCCTTCTCCAGCTCGCGCGACTGCCACTGCAGCCGCGTGTTCTGCTCGGCGAGGTCGGCCGTCGCCGCGTGGATCCGCTCCTCCAGCTCGTTGGAGAATTTCTTGAGCTCGTGATAGAGCCGCTCGTTCTCCACTTGCTCGGTGAGATCATGCAGCACCGAGACAATTGCCAGCGGCTCGCCGCGGCGGTTCAGTATCTTGCCCGATACGACTTCGACCGGCAGCTCCGTCGCGCTGTCCGGGACGTTCAGCTTCATCTGCTCGCGCCGTGCGGTCGCGGAGCTGATCGTGAAGTCGGAGATGAAGGTCGTGAACTTGGTATCGTTCGCCTGGACAGCGGCGGCTCGCTCCCAGCTCTCGCTGTCGTCGCTCTCGAAAAGCTGCTCCGCCTGCTTGTTCATGAGAATGATGTTCGATCTGTCGTCCGTCACCAGGATCGGGTCGGCGACGTTCTCGAGAATGAGATTGAGGCGGTCACGCTCGCGCTTTGCTTCTATTTCCGCGAGGCGCACGCGCTGAACCTGCCGCTCGAGCTCGTTGGCAGCGCGGCGCAGGTCGGTGACATCCCTGAGCACCGACACGGTCGATCCCGCCTGGGTGCCGTTGACCCCGCCCAGCTCGTGGGTCAGCACCTCGAACAGCAGATCGGCGCCCTCGTCCGGATCCACCAAGTTGAGCTCGCGCGAGCCTCCGCCTTCCCTCGCTCCGATGGCGGTTTTAGAGAGGTGGGAGGTGAAAAGCAGATTATTGATCTCGACGGCGCGGCGGCGCCCTTCAGAATCATTCGCTCCGACTGAAAGCAAATGCTCGGCTCGCCTGTTCTGGACGACGATATCGCTTTGGGCGTTGATGATCACGATGGGGTCAGGCAGCGAGTTGACGATCGCCGTGAGCATACCGCGCTGTTGATCGAGCCTGTCGGTCGACAGTCGGAATTCTTCGACCGCTGACATGCGCGAGAGCACCGGTCCAGCCAGCAACGCGGCGTGAATGAGTCCGATGAGTGTGTCCTCGTCGAGAACCGCCTCGACGAGCACCACGCCGCCCGGAGCGTAGCCCAGCTTCCGTCGTCTGTCGACCGGTCCGCTGCGCTGAAGATTGCACCCCTCAAGGTTGACCTGATCGAGCTCGGCGTCGGTCAGCACGGTGGGCGAGCCACGGAACTGCGGCTGGGGGAACGGTATTGCCGCCCACACCGCGAAGGGCACCGACGGAAGCGGTGGCCTGTCCTGGCAAGTCAGCGCGTGCAGGGAAAGAGCGGAAACGACAATCGGGTTGGTGAGGTCGTCTACCGGGAGCGTAACGCTCGGCACGGCTTCGGACTCGAATCCGACGCTGGCGATTACAGTGAAACGGTCCGGAGGCGAGTCAAGGGCGAACGTAAGCGCCCGCTTCGCGCCAGCCAAATCCGCGAACTGAGCGGTGAGAAACCTGGCGGCGGTCGCGAAGTCAGGCGCACCGGAAATTATGGATAGCAGCTCGGCGAGTCGCTCACCGCCGAGCTGTTGGTGCGGCGCTATCGGGCGGCTCTCACGCCTCGAGTCGCTCAAGACGCCGCTTCAGATCTGCATTCTCGAGCCGCATCCGGTCGAGCTCGTCCGCTCCCCCTGCCGTCAGCTCCCTCGGCCGCGAGCCCGGCGCGCTGTGTCCTATGGCCTCGGAGTACTTGAGGTAGGTTTCGATCGACGCCACGACGATGCGCGCCTCGATTGTCACGAGGTCGATGCCTACTAGCGAGACGCGCACCCACGCATCGATGACTATGCCTTTGTCGAGAACTCTGTCGAGGACATCGATAAGCGAGCTGCCGCTCGGGGAACGTTCAACGGCCATGTCTTGACTCCTGTTTTTTTGGTGCCGTGGCGGCGTGTACGGGCGGCTGGATCGCCGGCGCAGCTGGTGATGGCGTGGTGAGGCGCGGATCGTGGCGCCACCAGTTCATTCCGATCTGCTCGGCCTTGTCTATCGAGCAGATGAGAAGACGAATCTGAATCGTGAGGAGCTCGACGTTGGCGAGATTAATCTTGATGTCCCCGACGACCACGAGGCCCTTGTCGAGCACCCGATCCAGGATGTCGACCAGTCCATAAGTGCGCGACGGCGATACTAGGTCTGCCAAGCAATGGTCTCCGTCCGGCTCTGAGCCGGGCTAGCGTAACTTTCCGAGGGGGCCCAGGTCGATCTGGAGATCTTCGTCGGTCAACCCGAAAATCCCCTTCATGTCCTGCATCCGGTCGTTGAGGCGAAGCAGCGCTACTCCGAGACGCTCGATCTCTTCAGCGCTCAGATTTCCCCCCTCCATCCGGCGGACAGCCTGGTGCTCTAAGACCTTACGCAATACCTCAATCAACGTCAAGACGAGTTTGGCGAGTCCGTTCTCCATTTTGTCGGGGTCAGCATCCAGGCGCGGCGGCAGAGTCTCGGCGACCGCCGCGAGCGGAGCGGACGCAGCCTGAGGCGGAGGCGACAACGCGTCGACCACCGCGTCGGTCCGCTCCTGTTCGGCGGGAGAAATTCCTGACCGGCCCGGCAACGGCGGAAACAGCCCCGGCATTCCCCCTCCCCCTCTGCGCACGACACTCTCGACCGCCGTGAGCAGGAGCCCGAGATCGAGCCTGACTAGGTCTATGTCGGCGACGGCAAGCATCACCTCGCCCTTGAGAACCACTCCCTTGTCCAGTACGTGACTGAGAAGATCAGCAAGCTCGAGCCTGTCATCACCGAATATGTCCCCACCCCCTCGGCTCACTGCTCGCGCTCGCCGACGAAATGATACGGCGGCCAGGGACCGGTGAAATCGAACTTGAAGCCCGACGGCTCGTGCGTGTTCACCATCTCGGTGAGCGCCCGTTGGAACTCGATCACGCGCGGGGCGGCCACGAGAAATGAGGCGTTGAGGACAGCGCGACCCTGCTCCTGTGGCGCGCCCGAGTTGACCGGCTGCTCGCGAACGGTCTCCATCGACGCTGCCCGAAGCGCATCGAATACCTCTCCCGCCACCCGTGTGGTGACATCGCGGCCGGCATCGCGTCTCAGGTTGTTGATCTTTCGCTCGAGCAGATATCGCTGGCCGGGCGACGCCGCGGCAGCCTGCGCCTCCAGCGCCGTCAGCTCGTCGCTCCCTTCGGCCAGCCGCTCCTTGAGCACGCGTGGCTGCACATAGACCCGGACGATGAATTCTTTGCCCTCGGCAATGCGCGCGAATGTGCCGCGCAGCTCTGCCGCCCGTTTCTCGAGCATGCCTTTCACCTTCTTTGCGTCGCGGAAGAGCGTCCACATCGGCAGCGGGATCACGGGACCCAAGTCGGATGCCCAGGTGAGAACGCGGTCGTGCGCGGCCGCGCGCTCGCTCACCCAGTCGACATCCGCCGTGAGTGCCTCCACTCTGTCGGGTGAGTAGTCGGCGGCGCCGACCGAGGTGGCGAGGGCGAACAGGTCGCCGGCCGGGATGAGCGATACCTTGCCGCCGTCGATTCCCGGAGGAGCGGCTTCAACCCCGACCTTCGAGCCGACGACCCCGTAGATGTAGCACAAGCGCTCGATCATTCCGGTCTCGCCGCGAGTCTACTCTTCGGCATCGTCTTCGCTGCCGGCTACGCGCACGGGACCGGCAGTGGACATGCCGAACCGCTCCCGCCATTCGCGCACCTCGCGGAGGCGCCCCATGATCTCGGCCTCACGGCGCACGTACTCGGCGTCGTCTATCTCACCCGTCTCGAGCTGGAGGTGGAGGGCCATCAAATCCTCTTTGATCGGCGTATCGTCTGTCAGCTGCTCGCGGACCACCCGATCGACTTTCTCGAGTGTCCACTGCGTTCCCCAGACCGGGCCGAGAAACGGGGCGAGCAGAATGTTGGTGAGCAGTCCCATGATGACCGGCCTCGATCAGGTCGCTTTCTCGAGCTTGAGCTTGATGTTGACGAAATTGTACGGCGGCCACGGCCCCGTGTACTTGAACGTCAGCAGGTCCTCGAACTTGAGGCTGGTGGCCTTCACTTTTTCGTCGAACGCTTTCTCATCCTTTCGCTCGACCAGGAACGCGGCGTTGAGGATCATGCGGTCTCCGATGACCTTGTTGCTCCGGCTGGCCACCGATACGTCCTTGAGCTGATCGTGGACGTGAGCGACGTACCTGTTGCTGGCCTCCTCCATCGCCGCTTCGACCAGACGTCCCAGCTGCATGCGGGCGAAGTAGGTCGATGAAGCGGCGTTCCGTGTGATCTCGTCCTTGAGCCGCCGGATCTCGTCGTTGTCGCGCTCGATGCTCGCCACCACCTTGTCCCTGTCCCACAGAATCTTGAGACCGAACTCGATCTTGTCCTGCATCTTCTCCAGCACGTCGGTGAACGCCTGGTAGGTCGACTTGAGCAGCACCGCGATGTCTTTCTCGGAGCGAAACACCGTTCCGAACGACATCGGTATGAGCGTGAACTCCCGCATCACCGTCTCGTTCACGAACTCGTGCGCCAACACGTTCTCACGCGTGGGATCGTAGATCACGATCGGAGTATCGCTCACCACCGCCGCGAGGTCGTTGTGGTTGATGGTGAAAACACGGGCGCCCCCGCCTATCCCGATCTCGCCGAA
>JBKKAY010000056.1:0-3846 GCA_046714195.1 Gemmatimonadaceae bacterium | reverse complement strand
TTGAGCAAGGGCGACATCCGGGCGCGGGGACGGCGGGAGAGCGCCTCGACCCGGGCGAGTAGCTCCTCGAACGCGAAGGGCTTGGTCACGTAGTCGTCGGCACCGGCCCTCAGGGTCTCCACCTTCGAGTCGATGGCGTCCTGGGCCGTCAGTATGAGGACGGGGCGGTCGAAGCCGCGGGCCCGCAGATCGTGCAGCACCTGCGCGCCGGGTTTTCCGGGGAGGCGCATGTCGAGTATGATGACGTCGTACTCTTCGGCGAGGGCGCGGGCTTCACCCTCGTTCCCGTCCGCCACGAGATCTACGCCCCAGCGTTGTTCCTCGAAGCCGCGCTTGACGAACTGCCCGACGGTCGGATCGTCTTCTATTACGAGGATTTTCATCGGGCGGGTGACTGCACTCGTTGAGCGGGGGTGAGCCTTTCGCTCGGACTCCCAAGTTACACCCCGGCAATCAGCGGTTCAACGAAGACCGCGACTGCCGGCGCTGCTAGCGGACGAAGCCGAGGTCCGGGCGCATGGGGCGCTTGACTGGCTTTTTGGGCAGCAGCTCGAGGGAGGCTGAATCGGTGCGCGACCGGAGCGTCGTACCGTCCGCGGCCCTCTCGCTCTCGACCGAGTCGTTGCACGCCTGGACCCTGGAGCCACTGCGCGTCGCGCAGCCGGAGACCAGGAGCTTGGCGCCACCGGCCGACGCCTTGGAGGTCTCGGCTACGCATTTGGGCGTCCCGCCTTTACCACCCGGCGTGCACTCGACCTCCGTGCGGGCGCGCGGGCTACGGGTCACCGAGTACATCAGGGCGGTGAGCGAAGAGACTGCCACCACCAGGAGCAATGCTGCGACCAGCAGCTCGCCGAGGACGAATCCCCGGCCAGCTGCTGGTCTTGGTGCGGTGTCTGCATCCAGGTTCACTCTAGTATTCCACCCAGTTGTCGACCCAGGTGTTCTTCAGCGTCACCAATGACCCCGCCAGCGCTGCGGCCTTGGCAACCTCACAGGAGTTGTACCTGTACTCTTTCGTTCCGTTTCCAACCGAGCCGGGGACTGGTATGCCCAGCTTGACATTGAGTCCGCTGACTGTGGCGCCCTGGATAGAGTTGATACCGTTCGAAATGATGTCTCCCCCGACCAGTAGGATTCCCTTCCAGCCGACACTGCCGTTCAGGACGAGCGATCCGTCCACTATGAGCATGCCGCGGCCCGTCGATGGTGGAGTGAAACTCGTGTTGCCCTTTACCCTGATGATCGGGTAATAGGTCGTATCCGCCCACTGGGCGGCAGTCGGCCACGAGCCGGGTGGCATTGTAATGGTCGCCTCGATTAAGTTCTGGTTGACGATCGCATTCCAATCGATGTGAACCATGTCCATCGTAATTATCGCGATTGAATCGGCGGCCGACGTATTGCCGGTGAAGCCGGGGTTGATCGGTACCGCGACACCAGCAACCTCCGCGGAATCTCCACATGCGTCTTCCCCGCCCAGGGTACCCGCCTTACCGTTCTTGTCGAGGCCGGACAGCGCCGTCCAGCCCGCGAGAACCTCCATCGGAGCCGGCTCCCACAGGACGTACTGGGCGACTGTGCGGACGCCTTCCGGAGTACCGGCGTAGGCGCCCGTCGTTTCCACGCCGCGCGACCGGACTACGTAGAGGCCGGACTGTGTGCCGATGACGGGCCGAATCCGCGTCAGTGACACGTCGGCGTAGCCGCCGACGAGCTTGACGCGAACGCTGTCCTTGGCACGAGGAATTTTCGGGGCATTCGGCAGCAGCGAATCACGAGCGATCAGGAAGAGCTCGAGTCCATCCTCGGCGAGCTTGAACGCCGAGATCTGCGCTTTCTGGTCCGAAACCGATCTGCGTTCCGCGCTCACGAGCGAAAAGCCTCCGGCGATCATGATGGTCATGACTGCAATGACCAGCATTGCTGTCGGCAGCGCGAATCCACGACGTCCGGCGTTGGTTGACATATTCATCGGAGCCTCTCGGCTAGTTGATGCGGTTTTTGAAGAACACCGCGGTGGTGAAAGGTGCTTTCTCGGGAGCGGTTTTTCCGGCCGCGATCACTTCGCTCGCGCCATCGAGATGAAGCTCGATGCCGCGGATGTCGCCGAGATTCGCCGGCGGATTGTCCTGTGCCGTCAGGTTGTTGCTGGCGACGAAGAATCTGTACCTGGCAGTAGGTGCAAACGGCGCGACCAGCTCCTCCGCCTGTTGGCTCCCATTCGGGAAAATGGTCGTTCTGAACATGCCGATCTTTCCCGGAATGGCGGTCGATGCCTTGAACTCGTAACGCAGTCTGCGGTAGAGGAATACGGGCGTGCCCAGGCTTGACCCTGCCACCACGGGCGTGATTCGCGCCGTTCTTCCTTCAGGAAGGGTCGTAATTGCTACCGCGTTGCACGCGTTCGCGCCCGCGTTCTTGTCATGGGCCGCCGGATTCTCGACGTAGGTGTACGTCCCGGTCACGGCGTTCCTCCACGCGAATCCGTAGAATCCTTCCGCGTTGTAAGTCACCGAATCGACGGGCAGCATGCTCACCGCAGTTGATACGGCATTGCTGCTACAGACCACCCCGATGGCGAACGGCACTCGCAGAGTGAGCGAAGTGGGAGAAGCGGCAAGCACCCCGCCACTGGTCTCGATCATTCGAAAATCGGAAACCAGCCGGTTGAGCGACCCGCGTGAGACGTTACGCGCGGCATTGGTCATCCCCTGCCGATCGAAGAACCGCCCCTGAACCGTCAGCAGACGGGTGAAGAGCGCGCCGATGATGGCGAAGATCACCATGCCGATCAGCAGCTCGGGGAGCGTGAAACCGCGGCGTGCGCCGCCCTTCCGATTGTTTGTCATATGCAGATTGTGCAGAGGACTTTCGTCGTTCTGGCGTTGGTCCGTATAAACATCACGGTATCAGGCTTGAAAACGGGATTGGTCGGCGTAACTACGACCTTGACCGTTTTCACATTGGCCGCTGGCCGCCCGACGGTGATGACACGGGTGTGCTGGTAAGGTCCGGTGGAGACGGTGGCATATCCATTCGACACAGAGTCGAACGGAAGCGCGATGAGGCGATTGACCTCGTGCATCAGGACGCCGTTCGCGTATGCCGCGCCGGTCACCTTGATGGAGCTACGCGATACCGAGTACGTGAGACCGGCCAGCGACGACACCGCAATCGCGAGCAGGACCATTGAGACGATGACCTCGATAAGGGAGAATCCCCTGCGAGGCTCGCCGGCATGGCCCGGTTGAATTATTGGTTTGCTGCGAAGAGAGACTCTCACTTAGGCACCACCCTTATGAAACCAGCGGTTGAGGCGGTAATGCGCCGGGAATAATCGCCATTGGCTATGTCGATGATTACAGGCGAGGACGAGACACCATTAGGAAATACATCGATCGTCGCCGGGTTGAAGTTCAGGGTCGACAGCCGGTACTCGGACGTCTCGCCATAGAAGCTTCGAACTCGGAGGACTGAGTCGGTAGCGCGATCGACGAACTGATAGCTCTTGGTAGTGGCATTGGCCGTGATTCTGACCGGCTCACGCTGACGAGCAGCGACCGCGAAGGCGTTCTGCAGGTCGGCTGTGATCACCATGGCTGCACGGTTGACCCGGTTGTGCCGCACGATCCGCGATGTGGCGGGACCGGCAATGCCGATCAGGATTCCCATGATCGACACAACCAGAATGAGCTCGATGATGGTGAAGCCACCTCGAGCGCGTTGAAGGCGATTTCCTGTCGTGCGCATGCCCATTTCGTATCTCCGCCCAATCGCGTGATGTCGCTTACCCACCGGCATAAGGGGTGGGAAACCCTTCTATATAGGAGATGGACGAATGCG
>JBKKAY010000055.1:0-23710 GCA_046714195.1 Gemmatimonadaceae bacterium | reverse complement strand
ATGAGGGCAAGTTCTACGTCTGGAGCGAAGAGGAGATCGACAAGCTACTCGGCGCGGACTCTCCCACCTTCAAGTCCTACTACGGGGTGACACGCGGCGGAAACTTCGAGGGAAAGAATATCCTTTTTGTCGCGGCCGATCGATCGACTGCCGCCGCGAGGGCCGGCATCCACAGACCGGAGCTTGACGCCCTGCTCGCGGGGTCAGGAAAGCGGCTTTACGAAGCCCGGGCCGCGCGTGTCTGGCCCGGACGGGACGAGAAGATCCTGGCATCGTGGAACGGGTTGATGCTGCGCGGGCTCGCAACCGCGGCGCGGGTTTTTCGCGACGCGCGGTTCAAGGCCCTCGCTATAAGGAACGCGGAGTTTCTCGCCCGCGAGCTGGTGAAAGACGGACGGGTGATGCGCTCGCACAAGGAAGGCGTCACCCGCATCAATGGTTACCTCGAGGATCACGCTGCCGTCGCGCTCGGATTTCTCGCCGTGTACGAGCTCACATATGACGAGAAGTGGGTACAGCTCGCGCGGACGATTGCCGATTCGATGATCGAATGGTTCTGGGACGAGGAGCGGGGTGCGTTCTTCGATACGGCCAGCGACGCGGAGCAGCTCATCACGCGTCCGCGCGACGCCACCGACAACGCTACGCCTTCCGGAACATCCCTCGCCGTCGAGCTGCTGCTCCACATCGCCGAGCTCCAGCACGACGCCGATTACCGCCGTCGCGCATCATTCGTCCTCGAGACGCTCGGCGAGCTGGTGGCGAAGCACCCCAGCGCGTTCGGACACCTGCTCGGCAGCATGGACATGGAGCTCAATGGAGCAATCGAGGTCGCCCTAATTGGCCGGCCCGATGATCGGGCATTCGAGGCTCTGGAGCGGGTGGTGGCCGAGCAGTACGTTCCCTCGCTGGTCCTCGCCGGCGGTACCGGAGGGGGAGAGGGGGAAAGCTCGGTAAAGCTGCTGGAAGGCCGAACATTCCAAAATGGAAAGCCGACCGCGTACGTCTGCCGCGCCTACTCGTGCGATGCGCCGGCGAGCGAGCCCATTCAGCTTTCCCGGCAGCTCGAGACCGCGCCCCGGATTTTCACGACCGTCTGAGGAGGACACGATGGATCGTCTCAACCGCTTCGTCGCACAGTTCTACGGCTACGCCGTCTGCCTCATCACCGTCATCGTGATGCTGATCTCAATAAAGGGGATCATCGATGCGGCGTTCGATCTGAGCGACCCCCTACGAGCCCAGGGTGGCGCGTATGGGCGGAGCGGCCGTCCGCTCACCAACTTCGAGCTGTACAAGATGGAAGCGCGCCGGGAAGGCATGAGAGAGCGGGCTGCCGGGCCGGTAAAGGTCGCATCGCCCGGCGAGGCCGACACTGTTTCATCCGACGCTGAGCTTCGCCGCATGTATGACGCGGAGCGCGAGGCGCACATCGGAAATACGAAATTCCAGGCGAAACGATCTCTCTTCAGCGGCCTGCTGTTCATCATCCTGGCCGGTGCGCTGTTCTTCATGCACTGGCGCTGGCTGAGAGGAATCACGTCGGCGCCGACGACTCCGTAGTGTCCGAGGAGAAATCCTCCTTTACCCGCGGCATTTTCGCGGGTGTGGTGCTCGACTCCCTGTTATTCCCCTACCCGCTCCCTCTCGAGGATCGGGCTCCGGACGAAGCGCGCACGGTCCGCCGTCTCATCAAGGGGCTCAGGGCGCTCGATGGCGATCTGATCGATTCAGCGAAGTTCGACGAAGAGGAAACGATTCCGGATGCGGTGATCGCCGCTTTCGCCGAGCTCGGCATGCTGGGTCTGACGATCCCGAAACAGTATGGGGGGATCGGACTTTCATCGTCGGCTTACGCCCGGGTGTTCGAGACCCTCTCATCCATCGACGGATCGCTGGCGGTGCTCGTGGGCGTGCACTGCGGTCTCGGCGCCAAGGCGATAGTGCTTCACGGCACTGAGCAGCAGAAGGAGCGATATCTGCCTCCGCTGGCGCGAGGGGATTTTCTCGCTGCTTACGCGCTGACGGAGCCCGAGGTCGGCTCCGATGCGCAGAACATCAAGACGACGGCCAAGCTGAGCAAGGACGGCTCGACGTGGACGCTCAATGGCCGGAAGATCTGGATCGGTAACGCTCACAAAGCCGGAGTGATCGCGACCTTTGCCCAGACCAGCCTCCAGCGCCGCGGCGAGAAGCTCCAGCGGCCGACTGCATTTCTGATCCGGCCTGACATGCCCGGCTTCAGCGTGCTCGGCATCGTGCGAAAGCTGGGTATTCGCGGATCGACGCAGGCTGAGCTCGACTTCAAGGATCTAGAGGTTCCCGCCGATCATTTGCTGGGTGGGCTCGGGCGGGGATTCAGCGTAGCGGTTCACGTTCTCAACGCGGGCAGACTGACCTTGGCTGCTGGTTGCACCGGCGCGACCAAGCACACGCTCGACGAGATGACGTCCTACGCCGAGAAGCGCGTGCAGTTCGGCCACCCGCTGGCGGACTTCGAGATCACCCAGCGGAAGCTCGCGCGACTGGCGAGCGACGTCTATGCATCGGATGCCATGCTCGGAATTCTCGCCGCGCTCGTGGATCGCGGCGACAACGACTATTCGCTCGAGGCGGCATGCGCTAAGGTGTTCGCGAGTGAAATGGTCTGGCGCGCGGCGGACGACATGGTGCAGCTCGCGGGCGGGCGCGGATTCGTCAAGCCGTATCCGTACGAGCGAAACCTGCGGGATGCCCGCATCAACCGGATCTTCGAGGGCGCGAACGAAGTGCTGCGCCTGTTCATCGCGCTCAACGGAGTTCAGGCTCCGGCCCAGGCGTTGAAGGAAATCGGATCGGCGCTCCGGCGGCCGCTTCGAAATCTCGGCCTACTCGGCGGTTACGCGACTTCCCGGGTGCGGCTCCGTCTCGGGCAGACGTCGACCCTCGACATCGCCGTGCACGAGCGTCTTTCGAAGCACAAAGAGTATTTCGAGAGGCACGTCGCCGAGCTGGGAGGGGCGACCGACAAGGCCATCATTCGGCACCGCGAGAAGATCATCGACCGTCAGCTGGTGTTGGAGCGCCTGGCTGACATGGCCATCGATCTCTTCGCGACGGCGGCGGTGATCGCCCGCACGCAGAGTCTCATCGATGAGAGAGGCGCGGAGAAGTGCGAGCGGGAGATCGCGCTGTGCGACCTGTTCTGCGTGGAAGCGGGCAGGCGGTTCAGCGCCAACCGCGCCAATCTCGAGGCGCGCGAGGAGCAGATCGACGACACCCGGCGCGGCATCGCGCGGTCGTTGCGCGACAACGGTGGCTACTTCGTCACCGACGCCATACTCGAAGAATAAGCTTCGCTAGTCGAAGTCCAGAGCGAGGTCGAGCGCTGGCGCCGAATGGGTGAGCGCGCCCACCGAGATCCAGTTCACCCCGGTTTCAGCTATTGGTCTGACCGTGTCGAGGCTCACTCCGCCTGAAGCCTCTGTGACGGCGCGGCCGTCGATCAGTCTCACAGCTTCACGCAGCTCCGTCAGTCGCATGTTATCGAGCATGATCACGTCGGCGCCGGCGTCCAGCGCGGATTGCACCTGGCCGAGGTTGTCACATTCCACCTCGACCTTTATCCCCAGCGGCGCCACCGCTCTGGCGCGCTTCACCGCGGTGCCGATGTCACCGTCTACCGCCGCGAGGTGATTGTCCTTGATCAGCACGGCGCCCGAAAGATCGAAGCGATGGTTCATCCCTCCACCCGCGCGAACGGCGTACTTCTCCAGGCGCCTCCACCCTGGCGTGGTCTTTCTCGTATCGAGGATGTGGGCGCCGGTGCCGGCCACCGCACCCACGTAGCGCGCGGTCAAGGTCGCGATTCCCGACAATCGCTGCAGGAAGTTGAGCGCCACGCGCTCCGCCGACAGCAGTCCGCGCGCGTGACCCGACAGGAACATCACGAGAGTCGATTCGTCCACCCGCGACCCATCCTCCCGGTCAATGCGGATCGTCACCGCCTTGTCCAGCTGCTGGAAAGCCTCGCAGGCAAGTGCGAGTCCGGCTATGACGCCGCTCTGCCTGGCGACGAGCCTGCATCGCGCCCGCCGATCAGACAGCACCGTCGCCGCCGTCGTCAGGTCGTGCTTGGTGTCGTCCTCCTCGAGAGCCGACGCGACGAGCGCGGACAGCTCCTTCTGGGTGAGAGGCATGTGCAATCCTTCCTCCCACACGAACCCATGAGCGGCAAGCTCCTTCACTTGGCCCTCGTTCCGTATCATTCGCCGGGATCGACCGATGCGTCAGGTACGGGCGATAGCGGCGTCTGACCGCCGATCGAAACCATTCGCTCGATTGCGAGCCGCGCGCGCGCCGCGATCTCAGCGGGAACCGTGATGCGGTGCTCCATTCGCTGAAGCGAGCTCAAGACCTTGGGCAGCGTCGTCACCTTCATGAAAGCGCAGACCGCGTCGGGGTTGGCGGCGTGGAAAGTCTTGGTCGGGTTCTCCCGCCGCAGTCGGTGAAGAATGCCCACCTCGGTAGCGACGATGAACTCATCGTTACCCGAGATCGCGGGACGGCGAATCATTCCCTCAGTCGACAGTATCTGGACGCCGACCGGATCTATGTCGCCCGCCGACACGGCCTCGACGACACTGGTGGCGCACCCGCACTCCGGGTGAATCAGGAACTCCGCCCCCGGGTGCGCCGCGCGCTGGAGCCGAATGTCCTCAGGATCGATTCCCGCATGCACGTGACACTCGCCCATCCACACGTGCATGTTCTTCCGTCCGGTGATCCGCCGCACGTGCGCGCCGAGGAACATGTCGGGGAGAAACAGAACTTCGCGGTCGGCCGGGATGGAGTTCACGATCTCCACCGCGTTCCCCGACGTGCAGCAGTAGTCGCTCTCCGCCTTCACCTCGGCGGTCGTGTTCACGTACGATACGACGATGGCGCCTGGATGCTCCGCCTTCCAGTCGCGCAGCTGTTCCGCATTGATCGTGGCGGCGAGGGAGCAGCCGGCGGCGAGATCGGGCAGCAGCACGGTCTTGGCCGGAGACAGAACGGCCGCCGTCTCGGCCATGAAGTGCACGCCGCAGAAAACGATCACATCGGCTTTGGTCTTCGCTGCTTCGCGGCTCAGTCCCAGCGAATCGCCGACGAAATCAGCGACGTCCTGGACCTCGGGACGCTCGTAGTTGTGCGCGAGGATCACCGCGTTTCGCTGGCGCGCGAGATCCCGTATCTCCGCCGACAGCTCCGCGAACCGGTTGGCGCCGGCGCTCATTCGATCACCATTCGATGTGCTTGCCACTCCATTTCCTCTTGGCGCGTGGGAAGTCGCTCCTATAATGTCCGCCTCGCGACTCCTTTCTCAGCAGCGCCGCGTCCGCGATCAACAGCGACGTCTGTACCATGTTCGCCTCTTCGGTCGCGCCGGCGGGAAGCCGGGATTCGATTCCCTTGAGCTTGTCGAGACCCAGCCTCAGTCCCTTCGCCGTCCGGTCGATTCCGCAGTAGTCCCACATCACCTGGCGGATGTCGTCGGCCGCCACCTGTGCCGCGCCGCGATCGCGCAGCACCGGCACTTCCCATTTCTTCTTGCGCGGCGGCGATCCCAGCTTCTTCGTGTCGATCATGTCGCGCGCCACCCGCTCGGCGAACACCAGTCCCTCGAGGAGCGAGTTTGACGCCAGTCTGTTGGCGCCGTGAACTCCCGTCCGTGAGACTTCTCCGCAAGCGTACAGAGCTCCGAGGCTCGACCTGCCGCGCAAATCGGTTACCACGCCGCCCATCATATAGTGCGCGGCGGGGGTCACCGGAATCAGCTCCTTCGAGGGATCGATCCCGCGCGCCTTGCACAGCGCGTAAATCCCAGGAAACATCTTAACGAAACGCTTCCCCAGCTTCCGCGCATCGAGCCAGACGTGGCGGCCGCCCGCCCTCTCACGAAATATCTCCCGGGCGACCACGTCGCGCGGGGCGAGCTCGGCCAGGCGGTGGCGCTTGGTCATGAAGCGCACGAGCTCTTCGTTCAATAGCACGGCACCCTCTCCACGCACCGCCTCGGAGATGAGCGCGAGCGGATTCTCCGGCGTGTCGAGCGCCGTCGGGTGGAACTGAACGAACTCCATGTCCGCCAGCTTTGCGCCGGCCCGGTGGGCGATCGCGTATCCGTCGCCGGTCGCGACCTGCGGATTGGTCGTATAGCGATAGACCTGGCCACAACCGCCGGTCGCGAGAACGGTCGCGTCGGCGATGATCTCCACGGGCTTCCCCGCTACCGCGGCGCGGACGCCGTAGCATATCCCGTCCTGCACTATCAGCTCGAGTATCCGGGCCTTCTCCAGCACCTCGATGCGCTCGGCGGCCTTCACGCGCTTGATGAGGTTGCGCGCCACCTCCGCCCCGGTCTGATCGCCGTGGGCGTGGACGATTCTGCGGCGCGAGTGCGCCGCTTCCCTGCCAAGCTTGAAAGCTCCGCCCGGCTCCAGGTCGAAGTGCGCGCCTGCCGCGCTGAGCTCACGCACCCGGGCCGGACCTTCTTCCACCAGCACCTGGACGGCCGCCGAGTCACACAGCGCGGCTCCCGCCGCCAGCGTGTCCTGGCGATGGAGCTCGGTCGAATCTCCGGCCCCCAGAGCGGCGGCGATTCCGCCCTGCGCGTACGCCGTCGCGCTGTCGAAGAGCGAGCGCTTGGTGAGAACCATCACGTCACCGCCGGCGGAAGCACGCCACGCGGTGTGAAGACCCGCAACGCCGCTTCCCACCACCAGAAAGCGCGTGCGTATTCGATCTGCCATGGAGTGAAATCAATGTCTCGCGACGGGCGATTGAAAGGGGCTCATTCGCCTTGCAACGGGCTGGACAGTGTACGATTCTTCTCCCCGTGCGAAAGCTGATAATCGTCACGACGCTGCTGCTGGCGACCCACATCGCTCTCCTCTTCGTGAGGCGGAGCGCCAGCGCTGAAGGCACCAACACCTCGCAGGCCCGAATCGGCATCGTCCTCGATGTCGGCGGTCGCGGCGACAAGTCCTTCAACGACGGCGCCTATGCCGGCGCGGACAGCGCCACCAAGCTGCTCGGCGCCAACATCCGCTTCATCGAGCCCGGCGAGGGCGCCGACCGCGAGGCGGGGCTGCGACTTCTGGCAGCAGAAGGAATGAGTCTCGTCATCGGTGTCGGATTCATCTTCACCGACGACCTGGCGAGCCTGGCCAACGAATATCCGAAGACATCGTTCGCGGGAATCGATTACGCGCTGGCCACCGACAGCGCCGGGAACATAATTCCGCCACCGGCCAACGTCGCCGCTCTCAAGTTCCGCGAGGAAGAAGGCTCATTCCTTGTCGGCGCTCTTGCCGCTCTCGTCAGCAAGAACACCAGGAAGATCGGCTTCGTCGGAGGAATGGACATTCCTCTCATCCACAAATTCGAGGCGGGATACCGCGCCGGGGTGAAGCGGGTGTGCCCGGACTGCGAGGTGATCGCGCAGTATGCGGGAGTGACTCCCGATGCGTTCAAGAATCCCGGCAAGGGGAAGGAGCTGGCGCTCAGCCAGTATCAGCAGGGAGTACAGGTGATCTTCCACGCCGCCGGCTCCACCGGTCAGGGAGTGTTCGAGGCGGCGCGCGCCACCAACAAGTATGCGATCGGCGTAGACTCCGACCAGAACGATGAGGCGCCGGGACACGTCCTCACATCGATGGTGAAGGGAGTCAACGCCGTCACCTTCGACGCGATTCAGCGAGTACAGGCCGGGACCTTCAAGGGAGGCATCTACTCCTTCGGCCTCAAGGAAGGCGGAGTCGGCTACATCTACGACCACCGGAATCGCGCCCTCATTCCCGACGCCGTGCGCGCGCGCGTGGAGCAGCTGAAAGAGGACATCATCGCCGGGCGCATCAAGGTACCCAGAACACGATGAGCGCTCCCCCCCCGGCGATTCGGATGGACGGGATCGACAAGTACTTCGGGGCGATCGTGGCCAATCGCGGCGCGACGCTCGAGGTCGCGCCCGGCGAAATCCACGCGCTGGTCGGTGAGAATGGCGCTGGAAAATCCACTCTCATGCGCGTGCTCGGCGGGCTCATGAAGCCCGACGCGGGAAGGGTGGAGGTGAATGGCCGCGATGTGACGGGTTGGTCCACCAGCGACGCCATCGCGGCGGGAATCGGCATCGTCCACCAGCATTTCATGCTCGTCCCAACGCTGACAGTCGCCGAAAATCTGGTGCTCGGCTCGGAGCCCACGAAGAACGGCGTGCTGAACTACGCGCGGGCAGCGGAGAGCGTGAAGTCACTGTCCGCGGAGACCGGCCTCGTCGTCGAACCAACGCGCAAGATCGCCGATCTGTCGGTGGGAGAAGCGCAAAAGGTCGAGATACTCAAGGTTCTCTTTCGCGGGGCGAAGATCCTCGTTCTCGACGAGCCCACCGCGGTGCTGTCGCCGCCCGAGGTCCGCGAGCTGTGGACGGTGCTCAGACGCCTGCGCGACAAGGGCGATACCATCGTGCTCATAACGCATCGGCTCGACGAAGTCGTTGACCTCTCTGACACCATCACCGTCATGCGGGCCGGCAAGACCGTCGCGCGAATTAAGACCTCCGAGACCACGCCCGCTGAGATCGCGCGCGCGATGGTCGGGCGAGAGGTGGCGCTCAGCGCCGGGAAGCGCGTCGGTGCCGCGACCGCGTCCAACGTGGGGGGACGCCCGAACAGGGGTCTTGAAGTCCAGGACCTCGCGATAATCGGCTCGCGCGGCACGCGGGTCGTGGACAGTCTCAGCTTCAGTGTGAGACCGGGCGAGATCCTCGGCATCGCGGGAGTAGAGGGCAACGGACAGACGGAGCTGATCGAGGGGCTCGCGGGCCTGCGACCGATCGCCGGCGGCCGCATCCTCATCGATGCCGTCGACATAACGGCGAGACCGGTGTCGGCGCGGCACGACGAGGGACTGTCGCACATTCCGGAAGATCGCCATCGCCGCGGGCTGATCCTCGAGTACTCCGTCGCCGACAACCTGATACTCGGCATGCAGGACCGATTCACGAAGCACACCGTCATCGACAGTGAAGCGGTTCAGGCCAACGCGGCGGAACAGATCTCATCCTTCGACATCAGGCCGACGAATTCCGGGCTTCCGGCGCGCACTCTCTCCGGCGGCAATCAGCAAAAGGTCGTCATCGCGCGAGAGATGAGCCGCGGCTTCTCGGTGCTTCTCGCTTCTCAGCCAACCCGCGGAGTCGACGTCGGTGCGATCGAATTCATTCACCAGCGTCTGATCGAGGCGCGCGCAGCGGGGAAAGCGATTCTGCTCGTCTCCGCGGAGCTGAACGAGGTGCTCGCCCTCTCCGACCGGATTGCCGTCATGTATCGCGGGAAATTCCCGGTGGTGATGCCGGCGTCCGAGGCGAGCGAGGATGTGCTCGGGGAGTACATGATCGGCGCCAAGAAGGGAAACGCGGCTTGACGACTTCGACTGTGGTGAAGGAGAAGCCGCGCGGCGTCAAAGGCACCGCGTGGCGGGAGCGCGCCGAGGAAGCGCTCATTCCTCCGCTGGTGGCGCTCCTCGTCGCCCTCATCTGCGGCGATCTCCTCATTCTCAGCTACGGCCAGTCTCCCGCCGAAGTCTATCGCCTGCTGCTGGAAGGGACGTGGGGCAACGCCTACGGATTCGGCCAGGTCCTCTACAAGGCGACGACGCTCACGTTTACGGGACTCGCTGTCGCCTTCGGGTTGCGCGCAGGGCTTTTCAACATCGGCGCTGAGAGCCAGCTCGCCGCCGGCGGATTCGCGGCGGCGCTGGCGGGGCTGGCGCTGCCCGTCGGGACTCCGCTCATGTTCGCGCTTCTGTTCTGCACCATCGCCGCCGGTGCTGCCGGCGGATTAGTGGGAGCGGTGCCCGCGTATCTCAAGACGAGGTTCGGCGCGCACGAAGTGATCGTCACGATCATGCTGAACTTCGTGGTGCTCGCCTTTCTCAACTGGATCATCGCCGCGCACCTGCACGTGCCGGAGACTCTGCACACGCCCGAGATCCACGCCGGGGCGCTGCCGCGGGTGTCCGACGTATTTCCCGCCTTCCACGGGTCCGCCGCGAACCTCGCCCTCATCATCGTGCTGCTGGTCGCTGCCGCGGTCTGGTTCTACCTGTTTCGCACCAGCGGCGGGTACGCGCTGCGCGCGGTGGGACTCCAGCCGGACGCGGCGGAGTACGGCGGAATCAGCGTCGGTCGCGTGTGGATGAAGGCCCTCACCATATCGGGCGTCATCGCCGGAATGGGCGGCATCAACTACGTCCTCGGCTACAAGCACTACTATGAGGATGGATTCGCCGGCGGCTCCGGATTTCTTGGCATTGCGGTCGCCCTCGTCGGCCGAAACCATCCGGCGGGCGTCGTCATAGCTGCTTTCTTCTTCGCCACTCTGTCGCAGGGTGGCCTGGCGATCCACGCCTTCGTGCCGAAGCAGATGATGGATGTGCTTCAGGGTGTGGTCATCCTGGCCGTGGCGATGTCGGTTCCGGAAGTGCGCCGTGTCCTTCGCAGCAGCCGTCGACGGAGCGACGCATGAACGCCGCCGACTTCCTGACGCAGATGATCCGCATCGCGATTCCGTACCTGTTCGCGGCGAGCGGAGGCGTGGTCGCCGAGAGAGCTGGAATCGTGAGTCTTACCCTCGAGGGATTCATGTTGAGCGGCGCCTTCGGCGCCGCAATCGGCACGCACTACTCGGGGAGCCCGGTCGTCGGAGTGCTCTGCGGCATCATGTCCGGCCTGATCTTCTCGCTGATCCACGCGTTGGCGACAATCCGGTACCGCGCCGACCAGGTTGTGGTCGGCGTCGCGATCAACCTGCTGGCGATCGGCGTGACGCGATTCTTTCTCAAGCTCGCCTTCGACAGCTCGTCCAATTCGCCGCGCGTTCCCGGATTCGGCGGCAACATTGCGGCCGGCGGATTCGACAATCCGCTGCTGTGGCTTGGGCTGCTGGTCGCTCCGGTCGTCGCGTTCATCATCTACCGCACGCCGTACGGCCTGCGCGTCCGCGCCGCCGGTGATCACCCCGATGCGGCCGAGAGCGTCGGTGTCAGCGTCAAGCGGGTACGCTACGGCGCCGTCGCCATCTCCGGCATTCTTGCCGGGCTGGGCGGAGTTTATCTCGCGCTGGATCAGCACCAGTTCACCGATCAGATGACCGCGGGCCGTGGATTCATCGCGATATCGGCCGTGATCTTCGGCAGGTGGGATCCGGTGCGCGCCGCGCTGGCGTGCCTGCTTTTCGCCGCGGCAGAAACGCTCCAGATCCAGCTGCAGGGCAGTCACGCGATTCCGTCCCAGTTCATCGAGATGATTCCGTACGTGCTGACCATCATCGCGCTGGCTGGCGTGGTCGGACGCGCGGTGCCGCCCGCAGCGCTCGGCAAAGCCGCAGAGTAGAGAGTGGCGTCAGGGGTGCGGGGAAGATTTTCCGCCATGACGAGCGGGAAGCTTTTCGTGCTCATCATCACGAGCTTCGTGGACATGGTGGGGCTCCTAATGGTGATCCCCCTCATTCCGTTCTACGCCCGGGATCTGGGTGGAGGCGGGCTCGTCGTTGCTGTGCTGGTGTCTTCGTTCACCGCCGCGCAGCTGTTGAGCGCGCCACTGTGGGGCCGGTTCTCCGACAAGTACGGCCGCCGGCCGGCGCTCCTCGTCGGACTCGTGGCGGCGGCGATCGCATACGTGGTGTTCGCCTACGCTACGTCTCTGTGGCTGCTGCTGCTCTCGCGGATAGTGCAGGGCGCCGGCGGAGGGACGGTCGGCGTGATCCAGGCCTATGTCGCCGACTCCGTCGAGCCGCAAAGCCGCGCCAAGGCCCTCGGCTGGCTTTCAGCGGCAACCAATCTCGGTGTCGCGATCGGCCCCGCAATTGGCTCCGCCGCGCTTGTATGGGGAAGACCTGGACCCGGCCTCACCGCCGCCGCGCTCTGCCTCCTCAACATTTTCTTCGCCTGGCGATTCCTGCGCGAATCGCGAGACATGACCGACGTCTCGGACAAGAAGCCGGGAACGTCCCGCGCCATGATCGCCCGCGTGCTCACCCACGCCGGCGAGCCCGCGCCGCGCTTGATCTGGATCTACGCGATTGCGATGGGCGCTTTCTCCGGACTGATGGCAATCCTCGCGTTGTTTCTCGCCGACAGGTTTGGCGTCAACGAGGACAATATCTGGATCTTCTTCAGTTACGTCGGCGTGATCTCGGTGGTGACCCGGGCGGGAATCCTGGGTCGGGCGGTTGACCATTACGGCGAGGCGCGGCTTTCGAGAATCGGTCTGGTTCTGCTGACGGCCGGGCTCGCCACAATTCCGTTTGCGCGAGGATACGTCTCGCTCGCGTTGTCGGTGGCGCTCATCCCGCTCGGCACCGCTTTCACGTTCCCGTGCGTGACGTCGATGCTGTCACGCGTGATCCCGAGCAGCGAGCGCGGGCTTTACATGGGGGTGCAGCAGACCTTCGGCGGCCTGGCGAGAATCATCATCCCGCTGTGGGCGGGCTTCGCCTACGATCATCTTGGAATGACGGTTCCCTTCTTCACCTCGGCGGTGCTGGTCGGCGGAACGATCCTCATCGGCCTCGGTGTCGACGATGGCAGGAAAGGCCCCGCGCCGGTGACACCGCGAGATGGCGACGCCGAGAGCCCTGAGCTGGCAAGCTGAGGTCGAAGACCCTCAGCTCAGCCTGACCTGAGGGCCCCGAATATGGCCGGGAGTCCTCCGACCAGCCATGTGATCGCAGCCGCTATCGCCGCGGACTGCTTGGGAATCCGTCCCACCACGTGGAGCCCGATCGCCAGAAGCACCGTGATCCAGATCGTGAACAGATCCACGCGCGACGCGAGCGCCAGCAATACGGGCTGAGCCGTCGTCGGATCCATGAATCGCGCGAGACTCAAGCTCACGCTGTGCACCGAGGTGATCTTTTCGGGCGAAATGAGGAGCGCCTGGGCCGCGTTGATCAGAAACTGGACTAGCCGCGGCACCTGCGAGTAGGTCGCCACCATGATCGCGGCCGTCAGTGGCTCCTTTGCATCGAACAGCTTGCCGGTCACCCACAGTACGACTCCCGTCAAGATTACGACGAGAGGAAAGCTCACGGCGAAGATGACCGGCGCGAAAGTCTCGAAGAATCCGCGGCCTTGCGCCATCTGCTCGGAAGTCGTCTCCGGATTCACGCGCATCATCTCCGCGCTCCGGAACGCGAACTCGGCGTCCATCACCGGTTGCATCGCGTTTCTGGTCAGGAAATAGAGAACGACTCCCGCGATCGTGAGAAAAAGCAGGGCGTAGCCGAATTTTCCATCCCGGCGCCGCGCAAAGACGACGGAAGGAGCATAGAAAATATCGACGAAATCTTCCCAGAAGCTCGGCGGCGGAGCCGGGGGATCCGTCGACGCTGCTGCGGGATTCGATTCTGTGGGCGGTGCCATGTCATCGCTCCTGAAAAGCGGACAACAACGATTTGTCGAGCGCTTATTATGTCACCGGCCCGCGGTACTCGCCACCACGGGCGTCCGGCGGCGGCTTGTATCGCTCGACGTCGGTGATCAGCCGCACCCCGCGCTGATACGTGACGTACGCGTAGGTCCACTGCATTAGCACGCTGAGCCGGTTCCTGAATCCGACGAGATACATGATGTGGACGAACAGCCACAGGAACCAGGCGAGCCTCCCCGTGAATCGCACTTTTCCGAAGTCCGCTATCGCGCGCGAGCGGCCGATGGCCGCGAGATCACCCTTGTTGAAGTAGTGAAACGCCTTTCTGGGCTGGTGCAGCAGATCACGCAGGATATTTTTCGCCGCCGTCGCGCCCTCCTGATTGGCGGCCGGACACACGCCCGGCACCATGCGGCCGTCCTGGACGATAACCGCGATATCGCCGATGGCGAAGATCTCGGGGTGGGCTGGGACCGACATATCGGGATTCACCTGCACCCGCCCGGCACGATCCAGCGGGGCGTCGAGGAAACGGCCGAGTGGACTTGCCTTGTTTCCGGCCGCCCAGAATACGGTGCGCGCGCGGATTTTCTCGTCACCGATGCGAACGCCGTCCCGTTCCACCTTCGTCACCACGGAATTCAGGCGCAGCTCGACGCCGAGGTCGACGAGATCCTGGGCGGCGTGACGGGCGAGGTCCTCAGGAAACGACGGCAGTATCCTTGGGCCCGCTTCGACGAGAATCACGCGCGTGCGGCGCGTGTCGATGACCCGGAAATCGGGCGCCAGCGCTTTTTTCGCGATGAACGGCAACGCGCCTGAGAGCTCGACGCCGGTCGGTCCACCGCCCACGATCACGAAGGTGAGATACTCTTCGCGCTGGGAGGGGTCCTCGCTCTTCTCCGCGTTCTCGAACGCCAGCAGAAAGCGGCGACGAATCTCCGACGCGTCCTCGATGGCCTTGAGCCCCGGCGCATAGGGCTCCCATTCGTCGTGACCGAAGTACGCGTGCCGCGCCCCCGGCGCGACGATCAGGTAGTCGTAGGGAATCGCCCGCATCTCGTCGTCGACGAAGACCTGCCTCGACGCCGGATCGATCTTCCGGACCTCGCCCATCAACACCCGGATGTTCCGCTGCCGACGAAGAATCCACCTGATTGGCGCCGTGATGTCGCTCGGTGCGAGCGCAGCGGTAGCGACCTGATAGAGCAGCGGCTGAAAGATGAAGTGATTGGTGCGATCGAGCAGGGTGATCTCCACCGGGGCACGGCGCAGTGCTTTCGCGGCGGCGATTCCCGCGAACCCGCCACCGATGATCACGACGCGCGGACGACCTCCCGGATTAGGCAAGTCTTTCCTCGAACGATCTGGCTGCCAGAGTCATCACCAGCACGAGCAGGATCAGCAGCACGCTGTAGGCCGCGGCTGTCCCGAAGGCGAGAGCACGCAGCTGTGCCAGTATCTCCATCGAGATCGGGCGGTTGGCGTGGGTATACAGCACGACACTGGCAACGAACTCGCCGACGGCGGTGACTGCGGCCAGGAGCGCGCCTGCCACCAGGCCGGGCCGCGCGGCCGGCAGGATGACGCGCCGCATCGTCAGCATCCACGACGCGCCGAGGCCCCGCGCCGCGTCCTCCAGCGAAGGATCCATCTGCCGCAACGAGCCTTCGACCGCCGATGCTACGAGCGGAATGTCTCTGATGAAGTACGCGAGCGGCAGTATCCAGAATGTGCCTACCAGCAGCACGCGTCCCGTCAGCAAGTCGTTCTGGTTGAACGTCGCCGCCAGACCGAGGGCGATCGCCGTGGCGGGTATGGCCCACGGCAGCGCGACGAGCAGTTCGAGGAGCCGCCTGCCGCTGAACCGGCGGAGCACGATGAGATACGCGGCGAGAAAGCACACGACGACGTTCGCCGACGTGGCGATGAGCGCCATGGAAACGCTGTTGGTGATCGGGCGCCACAGCTCCGCCTCCGAGAACAGCCGGCGATAGTTCTCGAGTGTGTACTCGGGCGGCAGAACCTGCGTCGTCCAGACGCCATCGCGCGCAAAGGAGACCAGAATCACCATCAGGTGCGGGAGGATGAGCGTAATCACGATAAGCGCCGCGGCAATGCTCGTCAGAATCTGCGCCCGCCGCGACTTGATCACCCTGCGGGTGCGGCCGCCCTTGCCCGCGAGCGTGAACTTTCTCTTCCGGTCGACCCACCGGAAGAGCAGCAGCCCCGCGACAGCGCTGAGCGCCAGCACTGTCGTCTCCACATAGGCGAGCCCCATCGCGCCGTTGATCTTCGACGCCAGTATCTGGGTCGACAGCACCCGAAGGCCGCCACCAAATACGTAAGGCGCTGAAAACGAGCCGAGCGAATTCATGAAGACCAGCAGCATGGAGCCAAGCACGGCGGGCATCAGCAACGGCAGCGTGACGCGGCGCAATCTCTGCCAGGTGTTCGCGCCCAGTCCCGAGGCTGCTTCGTCGAGAGTAGCGTCGAATCTCTCGAGTCCGGCGGACACGAAGAGAAAGACGTAGACGTACATCGTGTATGCGTGCACGAACACGATCGCCGATACGCCCTGAAGCCTCCACGGCGCTTCCGCCATTCCGAGAGTATGCTGCACGGTCCGGGTGACCAGTCCGCTCTCGCCGTACAGAAAGAGAAATGCTATCACGCCGACGAGTGGAGGGAGCGCCGCCGGCAACGTAGCGACGGCGCGCAGCAGCCTGCGGCCCGGAAACTCGAACCGCCCGAGCAGGAACGCGAGCGGAACTCCGATTGCGAGCGAAGCCAGAACGGACGCGACCGAGATGACGAGGCTCGTCCAGAGCGCCTCACGATCGGCCGGGCTCGCGGCGAACTCCTTCCAGTGCTCGAGCCCGTTCTCGAAGCTTCCTACTATCACTGCCGCGTTCGGGTAGACGACTGTCCAGAGCAGCAGCGCCATCACCGGCAGGGCGATCACCCAGCTCTGACGGTGTGTCGAGGATTTCACCGCGGAACCAGTGGAAAGGGCCCTTTGGATGGAATGACTCCGACCAGTTCTCCTTCCCGCGCGGTACCACTGGCTGATTCGACCTCGACGACGACGTCCTCGGCGAGCTCCACCCGATACATCACCGCGCCTCCCGCAAACCGGCGATTGACGATCCGCCCCGGCCATGCTCGATGGTCACCGCTGGCCGCCAGCTCCAGCGCGTCGGGACGGAGCACGACGTACGCGGGATCGAACCGCAAAGCGGCGCCAGCGGCGCGCACCACCGGGATCTCGCACGTCTTTCCCCCGATCGTCACCGATGCCTTGTCACCGTTGTCCACCGCGGGGAGGATCGTCGCGCGCCCGATGAACGCCGCGACCTCACGCGAGACCGGCGCGTGATACAGATCTTCGGGAGTCCCCACCTGGAGAAGCTTCCCCATCCTGAGCAGCGCGATGCGGTCGGAGATGGCAAATGCATCCTCCTGGTCGTGGGTCACGAACAGCGCCGGCACGTCCACGCGGCGCAACATGGCGCGCAGGTCGTCGCGCATCGTCTGCCTGAGCGTCGGATCGAGGTTCGAGAGTGGCTCATCGAGGAGAAGGGCGCGGGGCTCGATCACCATCGCTCTCGCCAGCGCGACGCGCTGCTGCTCGCCTCCCGACAGTGAGTGGATCGCTCTGTCTCCCGCGCCCTCGAGTCCGATGGCGGCCAGAGTCTGACGCGCCTTCTCCAGACGGTCGGTCTTGTTGACGCCGCGGGCTTCGAGCCCGAACGCGACGTTGTGCGCGACCGACATGTGCGGGAAGAGCGCGTAGTGCTGGAACACCATTCCGAATCCGCGCCGCTCGGGCGGGACTGTGGTGATGTCGACGCCTCCGAGCGTAACAGACCCGGCGTCCGGCGCTTCGTACCCTGCCACGATGCGGAGAGTGGTGGTCTTCCCCGACCCGGACGCGCCGACCAGCGCGAGAAGCTCTCCCTTCCCCACCTCGAAGGAAACGTTGTCGACCGCGGTGTAGTCGCCGAACCGGCGAGTGATGCCACTCAGCGCCAGCGCGCCGTCATCGCTGCCTCGCGCCCTCGGCGCGGGCGGCGGGACCGTCATTGCCTGTTTCCGCGATTCCTGATGTTCGCGTCCCAGTACTTCATCCACTCGTCGAGGTGCGCGGCCATGAGCTGGCGATCGACAGGCATGGGCTTGATCGTTTCCAGCGCTTCGCGTATCCAGGTCGGAAGACCGGCGTGTGGAATGTCCTTCCGCGTCGGGATGCGAAGAAATTTGTCGGCGGATACCACCAGCGCCTCAGGTGTCGTGACGAACTCGTAGTATAGCTCGGCTTCCTTGCGGCGCTCCGTCCCCTTCACAATGGCGATGCCGTCTACCAGCAGGGGCGTGCCGCTGGAGGGGATGACGTACTTGATGGGAAGGCCCAACCGTTGCTGCAGTGTCGCGATGTCGGGCATGTCCCAGAGCGTGATCACACCTTCCTGACGTCCGAGCTTCTGGTAGAGGAGCGTGGGATTGAGGACGTATTCGCGGGTGTTTGCGTCGAGCTTCCGAAGCCACTCGTACCCGGCGTCCGGCTTGCCCGTTTGCGCCATCGACCGCGCCATGATCGCGCCGAATATCGCCCGCATGGTTCCCGACGCAATCGGGTCCCTGATGACGACCTTGCCCTTCCACTTCGGATCGATGACATCGTCCCAGTCACGCGGGGCATCGGCGTCGGACACGGCTTCGCTGTTGTACCCGATCACCTCGGGAGTGAGATACGTCCCGTACCAGTGATCTCCGGCCTCGCGAGCTTCGGGATCCACTTGGCTTCCCCAGGTGGGCGCGTACGGCTCGAGCAGATTCTCCTTTGTCGCGCGATCGAACGCTTCGGCCGGCGCGCCGAACCAGAGATCGGCTTGCGGGTTCGCGCCCTCCGCGCGGATGCGCTCGAGAACTTCCTGCGATCCCATGTCCACCCATTGCACGTCAATGGACGGATTGGCTTTCTCGAATTCATCCTCGAAGTACTTGAGGAGATCCTTGCCGTGGGGCGAGTAGATGGTGAGCACGGTTCGACCATCGGAGCTGCAGGCCCCGACCAGCATCGCGGCGAGAAGCGGGAAGAGTCGGCGCATTCTCATTGACGCGAAGCTCCACTCAGCAGGTTGGCGAAAATACGCGCTCCACCTGGCACGCCGGCTGGAAGCTGCCTGAACAGCGCGAGCGGAACGTACACATAGCTTCCGCGCCCGTAGGTGGCGAAGAGGAGTCCGCCCCGCTTGGGCTCCTCACCAGGATCTGTCATCTTCAGCGGCGCGCTGTAGCGCGAATCGAAGGTGAACGGCATATACAGCGCCCGCTCCTGTATCCAGCCGGAAAAATCGGCGGTGGTGATGCGATTCGGAACGTTGAGAAGCGGCGACGCCGGCTCGACGATCGAGACCGGAGCCGTTTCCTCGGTGACGCGATCGTGCGGACGCCGGATGGTGATCGGAAATGGCATCACCCCGGGACGCATCATCTCGTACTGCCCGTACTGCACCACCATGCGGCCGCCGTTCCGGGCGTAGGCGAGCAGGTGATTGTTGTTCTCCATGAGCGCCTTGTGCGCCTCATATGCGCGCGGCCCGACCACCACCGTCGAAAAACGGGAGAGGTCGGTGGCGGGAATGTCCTCCGGGCGCACGATGGTGAGCGGCACGCCCAGCTGCTGGAGCATCGGAGCGACGTTGTCTCCTACGCCCGCGATGTAGGCGACACTGAGTTGCGCCGGCAGCGCTACGTCGATCGAGTTGATGCTGAGAGTAGCCGGCCGATAGATCCGGTCGGGATCGATGTGCTCGTACTCGATCGGCACGTATCCGGTGCGGAATTGCCGCCCTTTGGCCTCTGCCACCGCTCGCATCTCGTGCGTTCCCCGCGGCAGCGTCCCTCGCACGCGGAAAGTCAGAGTCCGCGTGCCCCCGGGTGCGAGCGTCGCCGCTCGCTGCACCGAATCGGCGGTCAGGCCGGATGGCAGCTGCAGCGCCACAGTTGTCAGCGTCGTGTCTCCGAACGCGGAGCGAAGTGTGACGTTGATGAAGCGATCGAGCCGGGTCGAGGCGCGGGCGATGTCGATGGTGCGGTCGAACGTCACCGATATTCCAGGCGCGGTGATCAATGGCCGCTGCACGTCGCCGCGCACCGCGTCGACATAGTGGAACACGATGGGAGTTCTAAGAGTGGTGCGCGCGGAGCGGGAATCCCGGGAGACTTGGGCGGTCGCCCAGCCCGCTTTCTCCCGCTCATCCTCCGCTACGGGGGTGATCGGTAGCGCGAACATGTCGCCGGTCCGCGGCGAGGCCAGCCACCACGGCTGTGTGATAGCGACGCCCTGAACGGTGTCTACCCACTGGAAGCTCGAATCCGGAAGGATCACACCGGACCTCGAGCTCGCTTCTCCCGGCACAGTGCCGACGAAGGTGATCGGAACCTTGCCGCGGTTGAACAGGCGCTTCGTCACGCGCGAGGCTTCGCCGACGGCGACGGCCTGACGATCCGCCACCGCCTCGAACGCGACGACACGACGCAGCGCCTCCGCCTGGGCGCTGTCCGCGCGGGCAGCGGGGGCACGCAGGTCGAGTCCCTCGAACATCGATCTCTCGTGCTTGGGATCCGGCGCGGCCGGAACTCTGGTGTGCTCGCGAGTCACGTAGTCCCACACCACTCCACGCCGCCGGAGCGTGCCGAATCCCTGCGACTTGTGCTGAGACCTGCTCTCCGCCGCCAGCTCGGCGTACGACGCGCCGAGCGCCGGATTGAATTCTCCGACGTTGATCATGAGTGTCGCTTCCGCGGGACGGAAGCGCGACCCGCGATAGAATTTCTGCGGCGTCCACGCCGGGCCGAACTGTGCGACGGGGAATCTCACCGTGTCGGCTGCGACGTCGTACACCTCGCGCGCGAGCATGCCCGACACCTGGTGCTGGCCGTGCCCGTCGCGCGGCGTCCCCGAAAAAACTGACATCAGGATGTGAGGCCTGAATGCGCGGACGACTTTGACGACGTCCCCTAGCAGCTCTTCCTTCGGCCAGTGCGCATGAGTCTCAGCTGCGCTCTTGGAGAAGCCGAAGTCGTACGCTCGCGTAAAGTACTGGTGCGCTCCGTCGATCCTCCGCGCCGCGAGGAGCTCCTGCGTTCTGATCACCCCGAGCGCCTCGCCCAGCTCGTTGCCGATCAGGTTCTGGCCGCCGTCTCCCCGCGTGAGGGAGAGATAAGCCGTCTCGACTCCTCTTCCGCGAACGAGCCACGTGATGAGCTGGGTGTCTTCGTCATCGGGGTGCGCGGCGATGAGCAGAACTCGCGCGTTGGCCGCCCACGCAGGGCTGCTCTCGCGGTTCAGCGGCGTGGCCTGCTGCGCACCGAGTGTTACCGGCAGCAGCATTGCCGTCATGAAGACGGCGAGCGCTGACCTCTTTCGACTTGTCGAGAACAGCAAGGGGTGTCGCGCTCTCAGGACTTGAGCGCCATGCTCCGGCGCTTCGCTCCCGCCGGCTGTTGGACCGGGGCGTTCACTTCGTTGACTATCCGCTCCTGCTCCACTTTGTGAGCTTCGGCGTAACCTTCCGCCGGGCTTGCCCGCTCGGGACGGCCGATATACCGGAGCGGGATCGCGTTGCCGGTCGAGACCCTGAGCCGGGGCGCGGCGAAAGTCCACGCGCCCGAGTTCTTCGGTTCCTCCTGCGCCCAGACTACTTCCTCGACCGACGGATAGAGATCGACGATGCGCGCTACCTGATCACCAGGCCATGGGTAGAGCTCCTCCACCCGCACCAGCGCAACGTGTGAAGCCTGCTTCGCCACCAGATCGTAAAAGATCTTCCCCGTGCAGAATACGAGGCGCGTGATTGCCTTGCGCCGCTCCGAGGCACGCTGATCGTCCATGACTGAATGAAAGCCATCGCTGCTGAGATCGGCGAGCGTAGACGCCGCTTCGGGAAGCCGCAACAGGCTCTTCGGCTGCATCAGAATGAGAGGCCGGCGCTCGTACATCAGCGCCTGTCGCCGCAGGATGTGGAAGTACTGGGCCGGAGTTGACGGGTACGCGACCCGCATGTTGCCCTCCGCGCACAGCTGAAGAAAGCGCTCGAGTCGCGCACTCGAGTGCTCCGGACCCTGTCCCTCGTAGCCGTGCGGAAGGAGCAGCACGACCGATGAATCCAGTCCCCATTTGGCGCGGTCGGCGGCGATGAACTGGTCGATGATGGGCTGCGCTACATTCACGAAATCGCCGAACTGGGCTTCCCACAGCACCAGAGTGTCGGACGACACCGTGCTATAGCCGTACTCGAAGCCGAGCACCGCTGTCTCCGACAGCGGGCTGTTGTAGATCTCGAAGGACCCGTGCTCATCGCCTTCCGCCACGTGCGCAAGAGGGACGTAGATCTCACCGCTTTCGGCATCGTGGAGAACCGCCTGGCGGTGGGAGAACGTCCCACGCTCGACATCCTGCCCGGTCATACGCACCGATTTTCCGTCGGTGAGCAGCGATGCGAATGCCAGCGCTTCGGCGTGACCCCAATCGATACCGCCGCTGTCGCCCATTGCTTCGCCGCGACGGGCGAGCGTCTTGGCCAGCCTCGGATTCACATTGACGCCGCTCGGCCACTTGAGCATGCGCTCATTGAGGTCGCGCAGGTGATCGGCATTCACTCCGGTGTCTCTGCCGCCCGCCCCCGACACATCGACCTCGGCTTCGTTCATCGGCCGATGCTCGGGCGGATGCATCTCGCCGCTCTTCGTTGCGGACTGGATGCGCTCCAGGTTCGCGGCGACTTCCGCGTCCACCTGCATCACATCATCCGCGGTGACGGTGCCTTCCTCCACCAGTCGCGCGCCCCACACTTCCCGCGGGGACGGATGCGCCCGGATTTTCTTGTAAAGCGTCGGCTGCGTGAAGGACGGTTCGTCGGTCTCGTTGTGCCCATGGCGGCGATAGCCGACGACGTCGATCAGGAAGTCCTTGCCGAATCTGGCGCGATACTCGATACCGAGCCGGACGACCTTCACGCACGACGCCGCGTCATCGGCATTCACGTGGACGATTGGAACCTCGAAGCCCTTGGCGAGATCGCTGGCGTAATGCGTCGAGCGCGCATCGATCGGATCGGTCGTGAATCCGATCTGATTGTTGACGATGATGTGGAGCGTCCCGCCTGTCCTGAACCCGGTGAGACCCGAAAGATTGAATGTCTCGGGGACGATACCTTCTCCGGGGAAAGCGGCGTCTCCGTGCACGCAGATCGGGAGAACCAGCGCTTCGTCCCGCTGCGCCGTCGAGCTCGCGAGCACCTGCCGCGCCCGCGCGACTCCTTCCAGCACCGGATTCACGATCTCGAGATGGCTCGGATTCGGAATCAGCACGACATCGACTTCACGCCCGCTCGCGAGCTTTCGCTTTCCGCGCGCGCCGAGGTGGTACTTCACATCTCCGGTCTCGCTCTCGGCGTTCGTAGCCGCATGCTTGCCCTCGAACTCCTCGAAGATCGTGCCGTACGGTTTGCCCAGGGTGTGGGCGAGGACGTTGATGCGCCCGCGGTGCGCCATCGCCAGCCCGACTTCGCGGGCGCCGTGCGCGGCGGCGGCTTCTATCGCCACGTCGAGCATTGGAATGAGGATGTCTCCGCCCTCGATCGAGAAGCGCTTGTAGCCCTGATAGGCGCGTCCGAGAAATCGCTCGAGCCCATCCACTTCTGTGAGGCGCCGAAGTATCGCCTTCTTGTCGTCGTCGCGGAGCGGCTTGTTGAGGTCTCCACTCTCGATCGCCTCACGCAGCCACTCGCGTTCTGTCGCTTCTCCGAGATGTGATATCTCGAAACCGATCCGCGACGAGTACAGCTCCCGCAGCCGGGCAACCACGTCTGCCGCGCTTCCGCCGCTGGCCCCAAGGGCCAGGCCCGGGATGCTGGCCAGGTCTTCCTCGATGAGTCCATGGAATTCCGGCGTCAGCTCAGCGGTTCCTTCGGGCGGCGTGCCCAGCGGATCCAGAGGAACGGCGAGATGACCATAGCTGCGAATCGCATCCACGAGCTCTGCCGCCGCGGCGACATCGCGGAGGAATGCGGGATCAGTCTGGCCAGGGAGGAGCGGCTCGCGCGGGATCGAGGTCGTGCCGCTCAGGCTTTCGGCGAATCTGAAGAACTGGCGCCACGACTCGTCAACCGACGCGGGGTCGCTTAGATACGCTTCGTGCGCTTCGCTTATGTATCCGTCATTGAATACGCCCGTGATCGGGTCGGAGCTCAT
>JBKKAY010000054.1:0-4807 GCA_046714195.1 Gemmatimonadaceae bacterium | reverse complement strand
CGAAGTCGAGAAACTCCCCCGCCGAGCTGGCCCCGGAAGAATTCAGGTCGATCGGCCACTCGCTGGTCGATGCGGTCGCGAATTTCCTGTCGACCTTGAGGACCGCGCCCACCGCCAGTCCATTGTCCCCCAATGCCATCCGTGAGCTTCTGGGGACGCGCGCGATGCCGCAGGACGGCGGAGACGTCGCGGCCGTCATGAAGGATTTCTCCGAGAAATTCTTCGCCCATTCCACACACAACGGCAGCCCGCGTTTCTTCGGCTACATCACTTCGTCGGCTGCTCCCATCGGAGCCCTCGCGGATTTGCTCGCCGCGGCGGTCAACCCCAACGTCGGAGCCTGGGCACTGTCGCCTCTGGCAACCGAGGTCGAGCGCGAAACCATCCGGTGGATCGCAGAGTTTCTGGGACTCACTCCGGAGTGGGACGGGCTCCTGGTCAGCGGCGGAAACATGGCGAATCTGGTGGGCTTCGTGGCGGCGAGAACCGCCAAGGCTGATTGGAACATCCGTGAGAGCGGTCTCAGATCCGCCGAAGCGCGCAATCTCGTCGTGTACGCATCGAGTGAGACACACACCTGGCTGTATAAGGCGACGGACATTTCAGGCCTTGGAACCAACGCCATCAGGTGGGTTCCGGTGGACGCCGACCTTCGCATTTCAATCGACGCACTCCAGAACATGATCGGCGAGGACATTCAAGCCGGTCTCACGCCATTCATGGTAGTCGGGACAGCCGGGTCGGTGTCCACCGGAGCCATCGATCCGCTCAAGGAAGTTTCCGAGGTATGTTCGCGATTCGGTCTATGGCTTCACGTCGACGGCGCCTACGGCGCGCCGGCCGCCGGCCTCGCCAATCCACCGGCCGGCCTGGAGAGCCTGAGCTACGCCGACTCCATCGCGGTCGATCCTCACAAATGGCTCTATAGCTCCCTGGAAGCGGGATGCATTCTGACCCGTCACCCGGATGCGCTGCGCAACGCGTTCAGCTTCGCGCCGCCGTACTACCAGTTCGATGACCACGATGGCGAGGCGGTAACGAACTACTTCGAGTCCGGCCCACAGAATTCCCGCGGCTTTCGCGCCCTCAAGATCTGGCTGGCTTTCCAGCAGGTCGGAGCGAACGGATTTCGTCAGATGATCGGCGACGACATCGCGCTGGCGAAGAAGCTGCACGACCTTGTCGGCGGGTCGGAATGCCTGGAGCAGGGAACGCATTCGCTGAGCATCACGACCTTTCGGTACGTCCCTATCGATTTATCTACGAAGCGGGAAGAAAAGGACGTCGCCGAATATCTCAATGAGCTGAACGCCCGGATCGTCACCGCAATTCGGGTTGGAGGCCGCGCGTTTCTATCGAACGCGGTGGTCGACCACAAATTCATGTTGCGCGCCTGCATCGTGAATTTCCGCACGACCCAGGACGATGTGGAGTCGTTGCCGCCGCTGGTTGAATCCGTGGGAAAGAAAGTCGACGCCGAGCTGCGGGAAAGACGGAAATAAGAAGCCCCCGCAAGACGAGTCGTGTTCACCCCAACCGTCTGGCACGCCACGTCGGCGCTCGGAACACGACAATACATCCGGTGTATTGTATACCGAATCGGAGACTGGACAGGACGTCTCCTTTGCCTTGCGCACGGCGAACAAGTCCTATCGCACCACCCGTTGCGCTCTTTGGCCGCATCCCCCCGTAGTTCCACGACGGAAGTGCCGCCACTCTCGACGATGTCGTAAGCCCTACAACTCTGCGGGAGAACCGGCTGCATGGGGATTGAATTGTCGTCGACGCTCGTCGATTCGCATCAGCACGCTGGAACGATCAGCGGTGAGCCCACCCTTCGAACGAAATTGGCTATGGCAAAGCGCCGCAAATAGCCGGAATGAAATCCAGGAAGCGGCCACCTGCCGCGCGCGCGATCAGGTTTTCAGTTCACGAAACGATGCGAAGATCCCCGCTGCCGTTCGGCATTACACGTGGGGCGGAGCACACGCTCGTTTACGCCAATGCTGCCTTGTGCCGCCTGGCCGGCATCGCCGACCGTGAGTCTCCCCGAGTACCAATAGCCACCGTGTTCACCGGGGCTGAAGGAAGAGCGCTGAGCGCACTTCTCGATCGGACATCTCGCGATCGCGTCAAGCTGTTGGATGAGCGCATCGACGCGTCAAGCGAGAGAGCGAGCCGGTGGCAATGCAATGTGTGGCCTGTGATCGCCGACAACCGGAGGGTCAAGGCTCTCGCGATCGAGATTCGCGAGTCAAGCCCGCCAGACGCTGCGCTCGAGCTGCAACGGCAGGTTGCCGAGCAGATGCTCCTCGGCGCACTGCGCGAACGGGGCCTGGCCGACGATGCAGAGACCGCGGACCGGGCGAAGACAACGTTCCTGCGCGCGATGAGCCATGAGCTGCGCACGCCACTCAATGCGATACTTGGCTACATCGATCTCCTCGACATGGGCCTGCGGGGGCCGGTGACCGAGGATCAGCACGCCGACTTCGCGCGCGTGAGAAGCAATCAGCAATACCTCGCGGCCATCATCACCGAAATCCTCAACTTCGCGCGAGTCGGAAGCGGCAGCGTGTCTTACGCTGTGAGCGACGTCAACGGTTGTGATTCGCTCAGGCGCGCCATCGAGCTGATCGAGCCGCTCATTGCTCAGAGAGGGCTCGTCTTCGACGGGATCACTGGAGACCCGACCATCGTTGCACGCGCGGATCCGGAAAAAGTGACTCAGATTCTGGTCAACCTGCTCTCCAACGCCATCAAGTTTACGCCGGCGGGCGGCCACATCAGCGCCGAGTGTGGCGCGGTGGGTGATGCCGTGACTCTAAGCATCAGTGACACCGGGTCAGGCATTGCCGCGGCAAAGCTGGAAACCATCTTCGAGCCATTCGTCCAGTTGAAGGAGGGTCTCGCCGATCGGGAAGGCGGCATTGGGCTAGGCTTGTCGATAAGCCGCGACCTCGGACGGGCAATGAAAGGTGATCTCACCGTGGAGAGCACCGAAGGGAAAGGGACGCGCTTCACGCTTTCTCTTCCGCGCGCAAGCGAACACCAAAAGGCCTAATAAGACAGCTTGGAGCGCGTGACAATTCCGGATTTGATGGGCCTGAGTAGAGTTGCTGACCGCGACACTCTGTTGGAAGTGATGTCACACCCCAAGGCACCGCGAGAAGCGAACCAGGAGGCCATCGCTGATCTTGATCCTGCGCCAGGCGTTCGCTTCTCTCGACCCGCTTGGAAAAAATCCTACAACGTAGTGGCCACTGATATTTATCCCCCGTCGGCGAGAAAATGAAAACGGAGCGCCTCTCGACGCTCCGTCTTCTACCTCTGTGCTCCGGGATCTGCCGCTGTTACGGGGCTCCTAACACTACCGGACGTTAATTGGCTCGGCCGTGTTCTCCACGGTTACGCGAAGGCGTGAGCTTGGCCGGCCGCCGGCGATTTCGACTTCGTTGTAGCGGCGGACCTCTACTCGCTGGTCAGTGTTCACCGGGTTGTTCGCCCCGGCAATAGTGTAGGACCCGTTGTCAGGCAGCGCGATGGGGCCAAAGTTCCTCGTCTCGAGCTCGACTGCCCGCGCGGGCGAAGGGACCGACCAGGTGACCCTCATCGGCTGACCCGCTGTCATCACCGAGCCGTTTGTAGGCGCGGTAATGGTATGCACACCGGGGCCGCCGAGGACGACGCCTCTCACGTTATCGGTGCCGCGGGTTACTTCAAGGCGGAAATCGCCGGCCGGGAAGCTGGGCCTGGTGTTGAAATAGTCACCCGTACCCGGCGCGGTCTCGGGCAAGGTCAGGGTGCCCAGGGAGGAGTTATAAATCGTCACAGTTGCTCCGGAAACCCGATTGCCCGCTGCGTCGCGCAGGTTGACGTCGTAATCGGTGCGGAACCCGCCCAAGACGTTGCTGGCATCAATGTCGGCCGTCACGAGCAAGGTTGAAGTACCGGTACCACCGCTGTTGCGACTGGCTGCCGGGCCTGTGCTGTCTCCACCGCACGCGAAAGCTGCCGCGAGTGTGGTTGCTGCGAATACTGAGGAAAGCTTGTTCACGTCTGTCTCCATTGTGATAGGCCGGCCGGCGTCTGGCGCCGGAAGTCTTGCCCGGAAGTCTTGCTCTAAACCCGAGTCGAGCGGGGGAGGTGTCTCCCAATCAGACGACTTTGGACACCAGCTTGTAACCGGCAAGAGGCGCTGGGACCGGCCCCTCCAGCAGGGATGGGGCACCTGCTTCCAGAGGCAACCGGCGCGGCTGTCGCGCACTGTCAGAGGGTGACTCGCCCACTCTCTCAATCGTCCGTTACATAAGCGTGACTGACGCCGCGTCCGCCAAGATCACGTTTCTTTAATCACAAAAAGGAGTCGAAAATGACTGGAGTTCGGTCCGCACTCGTGCGAACATTCCGCCTCGGGGCATTGCTCGCCTCCGCCTTCGTCGCAGTCTCACCTCTTGACGCACAGTCCAGCGATTCCCCGTCAGCCGTCCGCGCAACGAAGGCTCCGAAGGTTTCCAAGTCTGCCAGGTGGAGCGCTGATGTCGAGTCGAAAGCTGCTCTCCAATACGACCATAATGTCTTCCTTCTGTCGCCGAACCAGCGGGGCACGCTCGCCTCTCCGTCGGCGGACGTCGCCGCCAGCGGGCGGTACAGCGGAATGGAGAGCGCCAACGACATGCTTGCGGTTGGAAACATCGGCATTCAGCTGAGTGGGCCTGGTGTTGGCGGCCGGACGCTGGAGATCACTCCGGAACTCTCGTACGAGTTTGCCTCGCGAAATGAGCTCCGCCGTGAAGCAGCCGGTGCG
>JBKKAY010000053.1:0-12257 GCA_046714195.1 Gemmatimonadaceae bacterium | reverse complement strand
CACATGCGCGAATACCAGGACGAAACCAGACTCGAATCGACTCGGAAGAGAATCGCCGAGCGCATCCGACCGGTGTGCGGCGGAATGCCGGAAGAAGATTTCGAGAAGATGGTCGCACGCATGGCGCTGATCGAGTACAAGCACGCCATGGAGTCGACGCCCACCCGCAGAATGGTGGGCGAAGCCTAACCGGTCTTCGTCCGACCCAGCCGCGCCCCGCTTTCGGCATCGAAGACGTGTACTCCCTCGGGCCGCACGCGCATCGCGACGATATCTCCCGGCTTCACCTGCTGCTCGGGCGGCGCCACCGCCACCAGCCTGTCGCCGCCGGATAGCGTCACGTAGACGATCTGCTCGTTTCCCATCGGCTCGACGACGCCCACCTCGGCCCGCAGTGTACGTTCGCCGCCGGCATTCGCGCCTCCGATGACCTTCAGGTGCTGCGGTCGGACGCCGAGGAATACGCGTCCCGGAGCTTCCGCCTCGAGGGGGACATCGATGGTGAGATCGATTCCGTGGAACGTCCGCTCGACGCCAGGTCCGTCGCGGCGGATTACTCCTTCTATGAAATTCATCGCCGGACTGCCGATGAATCCCGCCACGAACTTGTTCGCCGGCTGATGATACAATCCCATCGGCGTCGCGATCTGCTGGAGCACGCCCTCCTTGAGCACCGCGATCCGATCACCCAGCGTGAGCGCCTCCGACTGATCGTGGGTCACGTACACCATCGTCGCGCCAAGCTTGCGGTGGAGGCGCGACAGCTCGCCCCGCGTCTCGACCCGGAGCTGCGCGTCGAGATTCGACAGCGGCTCGTCGAACAGAAACGCGAGCGGCTCCCGCACTATCGCGCGCCCCAGAGCGACGCGCTGCCGCTGGCCGCCGGAGAGCTGCGCCGGCTTCCGATCCAGGAGAGCGTCAAGCCCAAGTGACGCCGCGACGGTGCGAACGCGCTCGTCGACGACCGCCACCGGCTGCTTCCTGATGGTGAGGCCGAATCCGAGATTCTGTCTCACGGTCATGTGCGGGTAGAGCGCGTAGTTCTGGAAAACCATCGCGATGTCGCGCTGCTGTGGAGGGAGGTCGGTCACATCCCGCTCGCCGATCCGAATCACTCCGCCGGTGACGGGCTCAAGTCCCGCCATCAGCCGCAGGATCGTCGACTTACCGCTCCCTGAAGGTCCGACCAGTACCAGCAGCTCGCCGTCGGCGACCTCGAGACTCAGGTCGCGGGCCGCGACGTATCCGTTGGGGTAGACCTTCTCGACGTGCTCCAGGGCAATTCGCGCCATCGTCTGTCCTCTAGCCTTTTACGGCGCCGGCGGTGAGACCCTGCACGATGCGGCGCTGAAACAGCAGTACCATCGCGGCTACGGGTGCGGTGGCGATGACCGCGGCGGCCAGTATCTGGCCCCACGGAACCTGATACTGCCCGCGAAAGAGCGCGATCGCCACCGGCACCGTCTGTCGCTCGGGTCCGAGCGTGAACGAGAGTGCAAAGAGAAACTCATTCCAGCAGTAGATGAAGGTGAGTATTCCCGTCGTGGCGAGGCTTGGCACCGCCAGCGGGAGAAGTATTTTCGTGAAGCTCTGTCTCCGGGACGCGCCGTCCACGTGCGCCGCCTCCTCCAGGTCGCGCGGAATCTGCCGAATGGATCCGGTCAGCACCCACACCGTGAGCGGCATCGCGAACGTCATGTACGGCATGATGAGACCTGGGTAGGTGTCGATCAGCCGCAGCGACCGGAGCAGCAGGTACAGCGGGCTCACGATCGAGATCTGCGGGAACATCGTCACCGCCAGAATGAACGCCATGATGGCTGCTTTTCCCTTGAACTCCAGTCGCGCCAGCGCGTAGGCGGCGAGAGTTCCGACCGTCAGGCAGAAGAGCGTCGTCGTCCCGGCGACCACCAATGAATTCCGAATGGGAGTAAAGAAGTCCCGTTCGTCGAACAGCGCGCGATAGTGGTCGAGAGTGATCTCCCGCGGCCACAGCGATGGATCCCGGAACAGCGCCGCATCGGGAGTGAACGACGATACCAGCGCCCAATAAAATGGAAAGAGCGTGAACACGATGAGAAGCGCGAGCACGATCGCCATCGCCCACCGCCCCCGCCGCCCCGCAGTATCAACGCTCATCGATCCTCTCCAGCCAGCTTGACCCCTAGCCCCTTCACGTAGAGCAGCGCTATTCCAAAAGTGATCGAGAAGATCACGACCGAGAGCGCCGACCCGTACCCGAACCGCAGATTCTGGAGCAACGCGTTGAAAGTGTAGAGCGCAACCGGCTCGGTGGTCGTGCCCGGCCCTCCACCCGTGAGCACGTAGATCAGATCGAACACGCGGAAGCCATCGAGCGTTCTGAAGATCAGAGTCACCAGAATCGCGGGCTTGAGCAGCGGCAGCGTGATGTGCCGGAGCTGCCACCAAGGGTTGGCACCGTCTACCGCCGCCGCCTCATACAATGTCAGGTCGATGTTCTGCAGGCCCGCCAGCAGCAGCAGCGCGACGAAAGGCGTCGTCTTCCACACGTCGGCGAGAATCACCGGTATCCACGCCGTCCAGGTCTTGATGAACCAGACTATCGGCTGGTCCAGAATGCCGACGTTCACCAGCAGCTCGTTGGCGATTCCACCCTGCGACTCGAAAATGAACCGCCAGAGGAGCGCCGCGACGACGGTGGGAATCGCCCATGGCACCAGCACCGCCGCCCGGACGAATCCCCGACCACGGAAAGCGCGATTCATCGCCAGCGCCAGAAACAGTCCGATCAGCAGCTCGAGGCTGATCGACACGAACGTGAAGAACCCGGTGTGGCCCAATGCCGACCAGAACCGCGGATCCTTTGCGATCTCGATGTAGTTGTCGGCGCCGATGAACGGCTTTCCGAGCCACGGCATTCTCAGCTCGTGTAGATGCAGCGATTCCCAGAAGGTCCAGCCCAATGGAAAAATCGCGATCAGCGCGATGACGCCGAGGGCGGGGGCAACGAGCATCCATCCGAGTCTCGATTCGGATTTCACTCGCCGCCAGCTCCAGGCGCGGACGACGAATCCGCCGCGCCGGCTCCCGCCCCCGCCCCCGACATCAGCTTCCGCATCCCCGTCCGCTCTATCAACGCATCGATTCGCGCGGCGGCGGTGTTCAGCGCTTCCCTCGGCTCCGCGTGCCGCACCAGCGCGCGATGCAGCTCGATCTGAAGAATATCCGACAGTTCCGTGTAGATCGGCGTCACCGGCCGCGGCGTCGCGCTCTCGATCGCGCGCTTCGCCTGGGCCAACGGAATCGCGAGCGCACTGCGAAGGCGGTCGTCGTCGTAGAGCCCGGGTCGGGTGGGATACTGTCCCACCGCCTGCGCGCGCTCGAGCATCTGCTCGGGTGCCGTCAGGTAGGCGATGAGCTTGTACGCCGCCTCGGGTGATTCGGTGTACGCGTTGATGGCGAGCTGTCCCCCTCCGAGCGTAGCCGTCGACCTCCCACCGGGTTCACCGGAGCCCGGCATCGGCGACACCGCGTACTTGCCAGCCACTCGCGATTGCGAAGAGTCGCTCATGGCGCCGAATGCGTAGGGCCAGTTGCGCATGAAAACCGCGGTGCCGTTCTGGAAAGCGAAGCGCCCCTCCTCCTCGTGCCAGGTCAGAACGTCCAGGGGAGCGATCTTTGACCCGTAAAGCTGGTCGCGCATGAATTCGAGCGCGCGCACGGCTTCCTCGCTGTTGACGACGACCTGTCCCTTCTCGTCGAGTATCCGTCCGCCGAATGCGCCAAGATACTCGACGAAAGTCGTGATGAGACCTTCGTATCGCGCACCCTGCCACACGATGCCGTGACGCGGGCCTCCGCGGCGCGACGTCGCGCTCTTCGCGCTGGAGACGAGCTGCATCAGAGTTTGTGGCTCATTGGGGACGAGATCGGTCCGGCGATAAAGCAGCCCGACGTCGGCGAACCATGGCAACGCGTAGAGCTTCCCGGCCCACGTGTTCGCCTCGATCGTAGCGGGAAAGAAATCCGCCTTCGACGGCGAGTACGAGTCGAGGGGCAGCACCCAGCCAGCCGCAGCGAACTCGGGCGTCCAGACGACGTCGAGCTGAAGGATGTCGGGGTTTCCGACGCGTGCGTTGAGCCATTGTACATAGAGCTGGTGTCGTTGATTCGCGTCGTCCGGAGTGCGCTGGAGCTCCACCCGCACTCCTGGATTCAGCTCCATGAACCGCTGGAGCTGTTTCGCCACCAGAGTTCCCTCGGCGCCGAGCGCACTGCCCGAAAAGGTGAGCACGGTGCCGCTCTCCGGATCGCCGCCCCCGCAAGCGATGAGTGCGGCCGCGGCCAGAGCGCCGGCGAGCTTCCCTGCCGGTGAACGTCTCAAATCATGGTGCCGGTGCGAGCCGCGCGAGCACGAATTGCACTGCGAGATCGGTGACGTTCCAGAGCTGGATGTCGGTGCTGGCGCCATACCGGATCGGCTTGAGACGAAGCGGAGATGCTTCGATCTCGTAGCTCCAGAGCTCGTTGTGCTTGAGACCGGATGCTTCCACCGCCGCCGTCGTGCGCCGCAGCACATCGCGCAGCTCCGTGACGTATGGTGCGAGGGCGGAATCGCGCGCCCGCCCCGAGGCATCGACCAGTGAGCCGATCTGCTTCGCCAGTCCGAGCATTATCAGATTCGCTTCCCGTCCCCACACCACGCGCGGAGAATGATAGAGATCCCTTCGGAACGCTTCCCACACGTCGGGGGTCGCGTACGCATCGTTGGCCACGACCGGTCCGAGACGATCGATGAGGAGTCCCACCGGATAAGGTCGCACGAACGTGCGGACGTCCCGAATCGCGCGCTGCCGGGATTCGGCGTTCTGTGGTGTGCGATCGGCCAGGAACAACCCCGTTGCGAGATCGGTGTTCACCACCGGGATCGGACGGCCGGCCTGGTCGAGCGAGAGCGCCACAAACTCGAGAGGCTGGCGATCTGCCCCAGTCGTCGACAGCACGCCTGACCAATACGCCCGCTCCGGACTCGGCAGCGACTGCAACTTGAGATCGACCTTCGCGCGAACTTCCTCGGCGGGCAACCTCACCACGAAGTGACGCTCGGCGCCGTTCCAGTTCTGGACCGCCCTCCGCAACAGCGCGGAATCACGCGTGAACGCCGCCAGCGCGGCTTGAGATGACCCCCCGCCGGATGTCAGAGCCGCGAGCCTCGCCTGGCCGAGCCCGATGGATCTGAGGCGCGCGAGAATTTCGGAAAGCGACTCCAGCGCGCGCGGCACCCAGATGGCGTTGATGTCCATCGCGAAGCGGCCGTTCGCGTATCCGGCTCCGCTGTCGCGCCAGCTCACGGACCTATAGCGAGTCGAATCCTGCTTCGGCGAGGCGACGAGATTCTCAACCACCGGATTTCGGCCATACGGCTCGGCCAGCCTCGCCACCAGGCCCAGCTCTCGCAGCAGCAGCAGGGCGCGGGGTTGTCCGCTGTCCGCCGAATCCAACATGAACGCCAGCTTCCGAGACGCGGGGATCGCCGGATTGGCGAGATACCGAGCGGTCAGAACGGGAAGCTGGAACTCGTCGTCCAGCATGTTGTAGTTCTCGCGAACCTTCTGCAGGCCGGCGAGAACGGCGCGGGCCCGCGCCAGCGGAGTGGCAGCCGCGGCCCCGCCTGGACGGGCTAGTCGCAGATGCTCCGCGATCAACGTGTTGTACTCGGCGGCGTTTTCGCGAATTGCCTGGCCGCCGAGCGCTTCCTCGTGGCTGACATCTCCGGCAGGACCCAGCTTGCGCAGCACGCTGGCGATGACGTGCTCGGCCATGGTGGCCGACCAGATCGGCTCCATCATCAAGGCAGACATCATCATGTCGCGCCCGAAATACGTCGCGTAATTCGGGAGGCCGGCCATCATCTTCTCTCTCGACGTGAGAAGCTCCAGGCCGCGGGCATCGCGCTCGAGACGGCGGTACCGGGTCACCACCGCCGAATCCGCCGCGCTCCGCGCCCTGCCCTGCGGGAGTCGCGTAATGCGATCCGCGGCCGCCCGCGCATCGGAAAGGAAGCGCAGAAACTCGGCGTTGAATATCTCGTTGCGCGACAGCGGCGTCAGCGCCGGAGCATCCGTCGTGACCCTGACGACGAAGCGAATCGGCCGGGTGCCCTTAGCCTGCATTGAAATCGTCGGCCAGTTGATCACCAGCGAGGCGTCGCTGGTGCTTGCCAGCTCGAGCTGGAGGTTCGTCTTTGCGTCGAGCGCGGCTTGCGTCGCCACGGCGCTCCGGTCCGGCCCCCCTTCGCCGCCCGAGAGCTTCGTAATCACATCCGGTGTGAGCCGCGCCCTGACCTCGGACACGTGCACGGCGTTGAGCAGCTGGAGATGCCGGCTCCGTTCCGCGGAGTCGAGTCGCTCGAGGCTGCCGATCAGCTCTTCCAGCTCGGGCTGACGAAAAGTCGGCGCCGAGAACTTCTCGAGGTGGCGACCCGAGTACTGGAGGTCGCGCTCGACCCGCATCGAGCCGAGCAGGATCCATCCGATCTCGATGCGCGGCGCGCTCGCCATGAGCTCGTACTCGATGGTGCGCCGCGTTCCATCCTGTGAGGTGACCGCTCCCGGCGAGCTCCATTCCAGCCGGATCGGCTTGCCCGACGCATCGCGGACCGTGAATCCGACGCTTTCGTTCACCGCGTCGCCGAGCAGGTTGACCACCCGTCCGCTGCGCGCGTCCAGGTAGATCTGTACGACGTTTCCCTTGGCGTCGCGATAGAAGCGGGTCTGGTAACCCTGATACGAGGCCGCATCGTCGAGCCCCGCTTCGGGCGATGCGAGCACGGGCTGAACAGCGCCGACTTGCGCGATGCCGTCGCCCGCCCCGGCAGCAATCGACAGCACCACAACGCGCACGCGCAACATATGGTTCATCAGGGAGAAGTTGTTACCCAATCCGGCCTTTGTGAAGGACTAAAACAACTGGCAACCTCCGCGCGCTTGCCCCCGTGCCCGCCCCGGGGCTACGCTTGTCGATGTGAACGTCGTCAGAGCTCCGGAAAATCCGATCATCACCACCGACATGGTCCTCGCCTCGCGGCCGGACATGGAGGTGGTGGGCGTCTTCAACGCCGGAGCGACGCGATTCAACGGCGACACACTCCTGCTGCTACGCGTATCCGAGGCTCCGCGGAGGTTCGCGCCCGGTGTCGTCTCGGCCCCGATCTACAATGCGGATACACGGCGCGTTGAGATCAAACGCTGGATGGAGGGTGCCCCGGGTCTCGATGCGAGCGATCCACGCACGATAACGGCCGAAGGCGCCGTTTGGCTGACCTCTATGTCGCACTTTCGCATCGCCCGCTCCAGCGACGGCATTCACTTCGAGGTCGACGGCATGCCCGCGTTGACCCCTGCCAACCAGTACGAGACGTTCGGGATCGAGGATCCGCGCATCACTCTCCTCGACGACACCTACTGGATCAACTACACGGCCGTGTCCCAGCACGGCATCGCGACAGCGCTCATCTCGACAAAGGATTTCAAGGCGTTCGAGCGACACGGTGTCATCTTCCCTCCGCCCAATCGGGACGTCACGATTTTTCCGGAGAAGATCGGCGGCCGTTACGTCGCGCTGCACCGGCCGATGCCCGAAGGACTCGGACAGCCTTCGATCTGGATTGCCTCGTCCCCGGACCTCATTTCGTGGGGCAGTCACTCAATGGTTGCGACCGCGCGGCCGGGTAAATGGGATGACGCCAAGGTTGGCGGCGGCGCGGTTCCGTTCCGCGTCCACGCCGGAAGACGGGACGCGTGGCTCGCCATCTATCACGGCGTTACGCGCTCGCCACCTACGTACTCATTGGGTGCGCTGTTGCTCGACCTCTACGAGCCGGGGAAGGTGCTGGGCCGCTCGCGCGAGCCCATTCTCAAGCCGGAAACCGTGTACGAGCGAGAAGGGTTCTATGGCGATGTCGTTTTCACCTGCGGCGTCATCGCGGACGGGGACCGCGTGCGCATCTACTATGGCGCCGCTGATGCCGTCATGGCCGTAGCGGATCTTTCACTCGCGGAGATTCTGTCGGGACTGACGGAGCCGTGACCTTCGAGCTGGGCGTCAACTATTGGCCGCGCAAGAGCGCCATGTACATGTGGCGGGAATTCGACATCGTCGAGGTGCGCGACGAGATGGCGCAGATCGCCGATCTCGGCTTCGATGTCGTGCGGGTGTTCACGCTGGCGCAGGACTTCCTGCCTGAGCCGGGCATCGTCGCCGCCAACATGGTCGCACGGCTGGTCGAAGTGGCACAGGCAGCGAAGGATGCGGGGCTCAGAGTAGTCCCAACGCTCGTCGTCATCAACATGAGCGGTCAGTTCTGGTGGCCCGCCTGGATGATTGATGCGCACGGCCGCCCCGGCGACCTGTTCTCGGATCCAACCATCCTGCGCTCTCAGTCGCTGCTGGTCGAGACGTGCGCGCGGGCTCTGTCGGGAGACGACACGATACGTGCGTTCGATCTCGCAAACGAGATCGACGATGCGCAGCAACCGCGTACGAGAGATGCAGGCTGGCTCTGGGCGGCGCTGTTGGCGAACGCGATAAGGCGTGTCGCTCCAGGCACGCCGATCCAGGTCGGGGCACACCTTCTGTCGTTGACGACGGAGAAGTACATACGCGTGGACGACATTGCGGAAGTCGCTGACGAAGACGTGATGCACGCGTATCCGCTTTACTACGCCGGCGCCCGCTCGTTTCTCGACCCGGAGCTGGTGCCGTTCTCCTGCGCCTTGACGGCCGGGCTCGCGGGACGCGGCCGTGCTCCGCTCATGCAGGAGTTCGGGCTCTGCACCGCTCCGCCAGGATGTCCGGGCAAGACCATCACCGACGAGTTCCTGGGAAAGCCCCTCAGCCAGTATCTGGCATCGGAGGAGGAGGCGACGGCGTATTACGACGCGGTTCTCCAGGGCCTGGTAAAGATCGGTGCGGCCGGCGCGTACGCGTGGTGCTATGGCGACTACGACCCCCAGCTTTTCGATCGGCCGCCGCTGGCGCTGGCGATACGTGAGCGCACTTTTGGACTCGTGCGCGCGGACGGGAGCGAGAAACCCGTGACCGCAGTGTTCAGGAAGCTCAGGAAGCAACGCGACGCGGGAGCGTTCTCCGGCCCTCAGGTGGGCACGGTCATGCCTCGCGTCCTCGACGTGACCGCCGACGAATATTACAGCGCGCCCGACAAGCACTTCGAGCGGCTCTATGCCAAATGGGTGTCAGAGAGGCCGTCATGATCGCGCCGCTCGAGCGTCTCCCGACGAACCCGCTGATTCGTCCCTCCGATATCTCTTTCGTTCGAGCCAGCGGAACGTTCAATCCCGGAGTGACGGTCGACCGCGCAAGTGACAGGGTTGTGCTGCTCGTTCGGGTTTTCGAGGAAGCCGTGCGCAGATCGTGCCTCGGCCTGGCGCTGTCAGCCGATGGGCAGCGCATCGACGAGATCTGGGATCGCCCCGCGATTGCGCGCGACGCGCCATACGAGCACTGGGGCGTCGAGGATGCGCGCATTACCTACTTCGAGGCCGAAAAACGCTACGCCATCACCTATACCGGCTACTCGCGCGACGGCCCCCGAGTCTGCCTCATCACGACCGACGATTTGCTGTCGCCGGAACGCTATCACCGTCACGGACCGCGCATCGCCGGCGAGAACAAGAACTGTGTGATCCTTCCCGAGAAGATCGACGGCCAGTACGTGATCCTGCATCGACCGATGCCACGCATGGTGTGCGTGAGAGTCTCCTCACTCGAGGATGACTGGCCGGTTGAGGGTGTGCCTTTGGTTGGCCCCCGTCCGAATACGTGGCGGAGCTCCCGAGTCGGCGCCGGCGCGCCGCCGTTACGAACGGACATCGGGTGGCTCTTGCCCTTTCACGGCGCGACTACCATTGAAGAAGGAAACATCTACTCGATGGGCTGGTGTGTGCTCGACCTGAAGAAACCGGAAAAAGTTCTCTACGTATCCGATGCGCCCGCACTGACGCCCGAAGCGCCCTACGAGATCGAGCCCAACCCGATTCCGCAGGTGGACATGGCTAACTTCAGGATGGGTGTGCGCGTCGTCTTTCCGGAAGGTCTGGTTCAGCGGGGGGAAGATCTCCTGGTGTACTATGGAGCCGCCGACGTCTCAATCGCGGCAGCGCGAGTCAACAAGCGTGACCTCGTTGCTTCACTTGCCGAAGCCATTCGCCTGAACAAGGGTGGCGTTCCGCTGTGATTTCCCGCCTGATCGCGCGACGATGCACGATCATGGCAGCGCTGATTGCGCTCGCGGGAATGGTTGCCGGCTGTCGCCGCGAGCCCGAAGTCGTCCCTGTCCATCGAGGGCCTTCCCCGCTCGCGATCAACCTCGATCACTTGCGACACCTCGGGATGAATGTCGTCGTGAAGGGTCGGCCCGTGAGGGTCGTCTCGCTTTACGCCGAGGCTCCCGATTATCGACTGGTCGGATCGCCTGCACGCGACGGATTCGAAGGAATCGCCAGCGTCGATGACGCGGCGCGCGCGGCGGTGGTCTACCTGCGCGACTACGAGCTGTCGGGAGATGCACGCTCGCGGGAGGAGGCGTTGGGGCTGCTCGCGTTCATCGTCGCGATGGAACAAGGCGATGGAGAGTTCGTCAATTTCATCGACTCCGCGGGTCGGCTGAACCTCCGCGCACCCAGCAGCCGGAAAAGCATGTCGTACTGGGCTGCCCGCAGCATCTGGGCACTTGGCGAGGCAGTGCGCGTGTTGGGTCCTCGCGACTCCGCCGCGCTCGCGAGTCTGCGCCCAACGCTCGATCGCGCCATTTCGCGAATGGCGCATGAAATCGAAGCAGGACGGCTAATTGGTGGATCGACGACGGCGACGGCGGAAGCATTGCTCGGGGTGATCGCTTTGCAGAACGCCGATCCTTCGGCGGCACTCGTGTCGGTGGGACAACGGACTGCTAACCTGCTCGCCTCGCGTTCGACAGGCAGCAGGGGGAATGCGCCATGGGGAGCGCACCTTGACGATGCCGCCGCCGATTGGCACGCGTGGGGTGCTCGATCACCGGAAGCCCTCGCCACCGCGCAGAATACACTGGGCCGTCTGGAGTACGGCGCTTCGGCTAGAAAGGAAGCGGACGGCCTGTGGGGACGATTCCTGCTCGCGGGACGAGTTCCGTCGATAGTGTCACCCGGCGGAACGGTGACCTGGTACCCGCAGATCGCCTACGGCATCGGGTCGATCGTCGACGGATACCTCGCGTTAGCGGATGTGACTGGCGACCGCCGTTATGCCGTCTTTGCCGGCTTGACTGCCGGCTGGCTGCTCGACGCCAATCCGGCACGCCTTTTCATGTACGACGAGAAAACAGGTCGGACATTCGACGGGATCGATGGCCCGACCCCGCTGAAAGTGAATCGGAACGCCGGAGCTGAATCGACGATCGAAGCGCTCCTCGCTCTTCAGCGTGTGACCAGTGATCCAGATGCCGCCAGATACCTGCACTATCGCCCGGTCGGTGATCTCTCGACCTCACTGCTGAGCGTTCCGAATCAGCGCGAATACGTCGGGCCCGCCGGCGAGCGCCTGATTCTGCGTCGAGGGGCGTCAGGCGTGGAGATCGCCCGAGGTGACGGGGTCGCGCCGATCATGCTGACCTACTGGCCCGCCGCAAATCCCCCCGAAACTCGCCTCGCAATCCGCCTTGCCGCGCAGTGGAACGCGGAGAACCCCGATGTTCAGGTGCGAGTGCAGCCATTACCAGCCGGTCGGTCCTCGGAAGAGGTGTTGCTCGCGGCGATCGTGGCCAAGGCTACGCCGGATGTCAGCTCCAACGTTTCGTCGGCCCTGCTGGCGCGGCTGGTGCGGGCCGGTGGTGTCGTGCGCCTCGACGATCGTGTAGCAACGTCGGCGCGGCTCAAGGAGCGCACGAACTCGGCGATGCTCACTTCGCTCCGTTTGCCCGACGGCGGGATCTACGCGTTTCCCTGGAAGACGAATCCGGAGATGCTGATGTACAACGTGGATCTGTTCAAGGCGGCGGGAATCGGCCCACCGCGCAACCACAGCGAGCTGCTCACTGCCTGGCACAAGCTCGCCCGGGATACCGATGGCGATGGCCGCCTCGATAGATGGGCGATGTGGGCGACACTCAAGACGACGTGGTACGAGCGTTTCTACGATTTCTATCCACTCTATCTCGCCAGCTCCGGCGGCAAGACGATCGTAAACAATGGAAAAATCGTCTTTGAGAACGAAGCGGCGGT
>JBKKAY010000052.1:0-6243 GCA_046714195.1 Gemmatimonadaceae bacterium | reverse complement strand
CCCTCCAAGGCGCTGATCGGCACCGGGTTCCCATTCAAGACGGTCGAGACGTTGCCACGGTATCTCCAACAGTTCAGTTTGGTGGTGCACGGCAAGGCGGGAATTCGCCGCGCGGGCGCCGCGGCGCTCGACCTGGCCAACGTCGCGTGTGGCCGGTTCGACGCCTTCTGGGAGCTGGCGCTGGCGCCGTGGGACGTTGCCGCCGGGATTCTGCTCGTTCAGGAAGCCGGCGGCGTGGTTACGGATCTCGCCGGCAACGCGCCTACGCTGGGAGCCGGGGCATACGTGGCCGGCAATCCGGCGATGCACGCATGGCTGTTGCAGACCTTGAGGCGGGCGGACATGACAATGGGGAGCACTGAATGAAGCTGGTCGAATGCGTGCCGAATTTCTCGGAGGGGCGCCGTCCCGACGTGGTCGCCGCGATCAAGGATGCGATTGCCGCCGTCGAAGGCGTCTCCGTTCTCGATGTCTCCTCCGATGCATCGCACAACCGGACCGTCATCACCTTCGTCGCGCCTGTGGAGAGCGCGGTCGACGCGGCGTTCGCCGGAATCAAGACGGCGGGGGAGCGAATCGATCTGTGCTCACACACGGGCGAGCACCCCCGCATCGGCGCCACCGACGTCGTGCCGTTCATTCCGCTCGAGGGCTCGACGATGGAGGACTGCATCGCCCTCGCCCGCGCGCTCGGCGAGCGGGTGGGACGCGAGCTCGAGATCCCGGTCTACCTCTACGAGCGCGCGGCGACCACGCCGTCGCGGGAGAATCTCGCCGACGTCAGGCGTGGCGAGTTCGAAGGTCTGCGCGAGGAGCTCGGAAAGAACCCCGCCCGCAATCCCGACTTTGGTCCGTCACGGATTCATCCCACCTGCGGGGCGATTGCCATCGGCGCGAGGCCTTTCCTCGTCGCCTACAACGTCTACCTCGGGCCGTCGTCGAACCTGGCCGTAGCCAAGAGCGTGGCCAAGGCGGTACGTGGATCCTCGGGCGGCTTCCGCTATGTGAAAGGTCTCGGCCTCGAAGTCGACGGGCAGGCTCAGGTATCGATGAACCTGGTCGACACCGACAAGACCGCCCTCCACACCGCGTTCGATTTCGTGAAGATGCGCGCCGAAGCAGAGGGAGCGCAGGTCACCTGGAGCGAGATCGTCGGCCTGGTTCCAGAGAAGGTCCTCTTCGACGCGGCGGTCAGCCATCTTCAGCTAAAACAGTTCACGCCGGCGCAGGTGCTCGATCGAAAGGTGCGGGAGACCCTGAGCGGCGGCGAAAGCCTGGGCGGATTCATCTCGTCGGTCGCCTCGTCGAATCCGGTGCCGGGTGGTGGCAGCGTCGCCGCGCTCACCGCCGCGCTCGCCGCGGCGCTCACTCAGATGGTTGCCGGCCTAACCGTCGGGAAAAAGAAATACGCCGCTGTCGAGAGCGAGATGAAAGAGCTTGCGCTGAAAGCAGTCGCAGCCGGAAACGCCCTGGCTGCTCTGGTCAAGCGCGACGCGGAGGCCTACTCTAAAGTCTCGGAGGCGTACAAGCTGCCCAAGGAGCCCGCTCACGCCGCCGCGCACCGCACGGCAGTGATCACCAGTGCCCTCCTCGAGGCAGCGGAGGTGCCGCTCGAGACCGCCCGACGCTGTGTCGAAGTCGCGGAGCTCGCGGCGGTGGTGGCCGAGAAGGGCAACACCAACGCAGTGACCGATGCCGGAGTAGCGGCGCTTCTCGCCGAAGCATCCTGCCGTGGCGCCGTTTACAACGTCCGCGTCAACGTCAACGCGCTCGATGACAAATCGAAAGGAGCCGAATTGTCGCGAGAATCGGCGCAGCTGGTGAAGAAGGCTGAGGAGCTGGCAAGGAAGACGGCCTCGGTGGTGGAGAAGGCGCTGGCCGGTTGACCCGGCTCTCTTAGCTCCCCAGCGCGGTCAGCACCCGGGGTCCGTTCTCCGTCACCGCCACGGTGTGCTCGAAGTGCGCCGAGCGGGTTCCGTCGACGCTCACTACTGTCCAGCGGTCGGGCATCGTCCTGGTGCCGGGCTTTCCGATGTTCACCATCGGCTCGATCGCGATGGTGAGACCGGGCGTCAGTCGCGTACCCCGTTTCGGCTTGCCGTAGTTCGGAACCTGCGGCTCTTCGTGGAATCCGACGCCGATGCCGTGGCCCACCAGATCTCTCACCACGCTGAATCCAGCCGCTTCCACGACTTTCTGGACGGCAGCTCCGATGTCCCCGATGTGGTTCTCGGCGGTCGCAACGGCAATTCCGGCGGCGAGCGCTTCGCGGGTCACCTCGAGCAGCCTGCGCGATTGGGCATCGACTTCGCCGACTGCGACCGTCGTGGCGGAATCCGTGTAGTAGCCCTCGAGCTTCACGCCGATGTCGAGAGACACGATGTCACCCTCTTCGATGACTCGCTTCTTCGATGGGATCCCGTGGACGATCTCCTGATTGATCGACGTGCAGATGCTGGCGGGAAAGTTGTAGAGTCCCTTGAACGCCGGCACCGCCCCCGGGTGGCTGGCGATGAATTCCTCCGCCATCCGATCGAGCTCCAGAGTGGTCATGCCGGGCCGGACGCTCGTCTCGAGCAGATGAACAGTGGCAGCGAGTATCTCGCCGCCACGCGCCATGATGTCGATCTCGCGCTCCGACTTCAGCTGGATCATGCCTTGAGCGCCTCCAGCGCGCGTGACGTGACTTCGTCGACCGTGCCGTCGGCGTCCACTTTCTGGACCTTCTTACCGTGCTCGCCGTACCACGAGATGACCGGCGCCGTCTGATCCCGATAAACCCTGAGGCGGTTCCTGATCGCCTCGGGCTCGTCGTCCTTTCTTCGCACGAGGGACGCACCGCACTTCTCGCATTTGCTGCCCGGCTCGCGCCCCATGTAGGGCGTCTGGCACTTCTCGCAGACCGTGCGTCCGCTCAGCCTCTCCGTGAGCCTGTCGTCTGGAACGTCGAACAGCAGAACCTTGTCCACGCCCCGTCCGAGCTCAGCCAGCATAAGCCCCAAGCCTTCGGCCTGGGGGACCGTCCGCACGGCGCCATCGAGGATCGCGCCTTTCGCCGCTGCGGGCGAGCTCATGACATCGCGCAGGATGCCGAGAATGACCGAGTCGGGCACCAGGTCGCCGCGATCCATGTAGGACTTCGCTTCCCTCCCGCGCGCCGTGCCGTCGCGTAGCGCGGCGCGCAGCACGTCACCAGTCGCGATCTTCGGGATACCCAGCCGCGCGGCCAGCTTGTCGGCCTGCGTCCCCTTGCCCGCACCTGGAGGGCCCAGCAGCACTATGATCATCAGTGAAGGTAAGGCGTTGGGCGTTTGACAGGGAACTGCAACTGAGAACTTCCATGCTGCCCGCTAGCCGCTGTCCGCTTTCCGCCTGCCGCTACTACAACCGACAAAACCGCGAGTGCATTCGCGTGACCAGCATTGTCTGCCCTGCACGGGAGCGTGGCTTACCGAACGCCAAGATTATTTCGAATTTGTGAAGCGGGCGGCGGACAGCGGTTAGCGGACGGCGGGTAGCCTGGCAGTTCTCCGTTGTAGTGTCGTACGACTACGTCGAACGTAGAACGCCTAGAAGTTGCCGCCCGCCCCTCTGCCTCTGAATCTGACGCGACCCTTCTTCATGAATCCGTCGTACTTCCGGAGCAGCAAGTGCTGGTTGACCTGGGCCATCGTATCGAGCGCCACACCGACCACGATCAGCAGCGATGTTCCGCCGAAGGCGAACGGGACCGCGATCATGTCGGCGATGAACACCGGCAGCAGCGCGATGAAGGTCAGGAAGATCGAGCCGGGGAAAGTGATCCGCGACACCACGTGGTCGATGTACTCCGCCGTCTTCGCGCCCGGCTTCACGCCGGGAATGAATCCACCCTGCTTCTTCAGATTCTCCGAAATGTCGACGGGATTGAAGATGATGGACGTGTAGAAGTAGGTGAAGAACACGATCAGCACGGCCGACAGCGCGTAATACAGCCAGGTGCCGGGCGCGAAGTACTCCGACATCACCCGGGCCGTCTCGTTGCCGCTGAACTGGGCGATGGCGCCTGGCACGACGATGACCGACGATGCGAAGATGATCGGCATCACGCCCGCGGCGTTGACTCGAAGCGGAATGAAATTCTTGGCGGCTTCGCGCTGCCTTCCTCTCGCCATGGTCCGCTGCGGGATCTGGATCATCACTCGCCGCGCCGCCATGGTGATTGCAACCGTGCCGGCGACCACGCCGATCATCACCAGCCCGAGCAGAATCAGCGAAAACGGCCCAATGACCTGGGTGCGGACGAAGCCGACGGTGCTGAAGATGCCCGGCCAGAACCGCTCGACGATCGAGAAGAAGATGATGAGCGAGGCGCCGTTTCCGAGGCCCCTCTCCGTAATCTGTTCACCCAGCCACATGACGAAAATGGCTCCGGTGGTGAGGACCACGACCATCTGGAGCCGGAACGCCAGGCCCGGATTGATCACCGCGTTCTCGAGCGAGGATGTAAACAGCGCAAAACCCCACGCCTGCACAATCGCCAGCGCCACCGTGAAATACCGCGTCCACTGAGTGACTCGCTTTCTGCCCTCCTCGTCCTTCTGCATCTTCTCGACGGTGGGAATGACCACCCCCGCGATCTGCATGAAGATGCTGGCCGAGATGTACGGCATGATCCCGAGGGCGAAGACTGTCGCGTGCGACAGTCCTCCACCTACGAACAGGTCGTACAGGCCGAGGAGCCCGCCCTTGCCCTGGTTCTCGAAGAAATCCGTCAGCGCTACGACATCGACGCCGGGAGCGGTGATGTGCGCGCCAACTCTGTAGATGACCAGACAGAGCAGCGTGAACATGATCTTGTCACGCAGCTCCGGGGTGTTGTAGATGTTGCTGACCGCCGCCGCTGGGGCTGATTGAGCCATCAGTCTTCTATTCGGCCGCCGGCCGCTTCGATTTTCTGACGGGCGCCAGCGCTCATCTTCACGCCGCGGACGGTCACGCCCTTCCCGACATCGCCGTTGGCGAGCAGCTTGGCCGGACCTTTACCTTTCCGAATCAGTCCCGCCTCGGCGAGACTCTGCTCCGTCACTTCCGATCCCTTGGGAAGGCGCGACAGATCCTCGAAGCTCACCACCTGGTTCACGACGCGAAAGATATTGGTGAACCCGCGCTTGGGGATCCGGCGCGTGAGCGGCATCTGTCCACCCTCGAACTGGGGCTTGCCGCCCCCAGGTCCATGGTGTCCGGACCTAGCCTTGATTCCCTTGTGTCCCTTGCCCGAGGTCTTACCTGTGCCCGAGCCCGGACCCCGTCCGAGTCTCTTGCGATTGCGATGCGATCCCGGCGCGGGAGCCAGATTGTGCAGACCGATCTTGTCGATCGTCTTCTTGGTTTTTTCGGCCACTGTCTACTCCTCTACCGGCGTCACTTGGACGAGGTGACGCACGTGCTTTAACTGTCCGCGCAGCGCGGGCGAATCCTGTTTGATCACTTCAGCCTGATGGTTCCTGAGTCCGAGCGCTTCGAGGGTCCTGCGCATCCGCCACGAATGGCCGATGCCGCTCCTCACCTGCTTGATCCGGACTTTTCCTTCCGTGATGGTCTCCTTCGGGGTCGACTTCGGACCCTTGGTGTTCCACCACACGTGTGTTCTAGGCATGAGCCAGCTCCTTCGATTTCGCGCGTGAGCGGTAGCCGATGCTCGACACCTCGATCCCGCGCTCGCGCGCGATCTGCTCGACGGTGGTGAGCTGCTGCAGGCCATCCAGCGCCGCCAGCACCATGTTGTGCGGATTGGTGGAGCCGAGGCTCTTGGTGAGAATATCGGAGATTCCGGCGCATTCCATGATGGCGCGGACGGCGCCACCTGCGATGACGCCTGCTCCAGGCGCCGCCGGCTTCATCAGAACTTTGCCCGCTCCATGCGATCCCACGACCTCGTGAGGAATCGTTCCGCCCGTCATCGGGATGCTGACCATGTTGCGGCGAGCGCCGTCGACGGCCTTCCGGACCGCTTCCGACACTTCGTTCGCCTTGCCAGTCGCGAAGCCGACACGTCCCTGCCCGTCCCCCACCGCGACCAGCGCGTTGAAGGAAAAGCGACGTCCGCCCTTCACGACCTTGGCGACGCGGTTGATGGCGATGACGTTCTCGACGAGCTCGCTTCCGCCGTCGCCTCTGCCACCGTCACGATCGCGCGACTTTCCATCGCGTCCACGTCCGCCACGCGAGCCACCGGGCCCGCCGTCGCGTCCACCGCCACCC
>JBKKAY010000051.1:0-3775 GCA_046714195.1 Gemmatimonadaceae bacterium | reverse complement strand
GCGAACTGGACGATCGTTCCCAACGGAATCGACACCGACGTCTTCAATCCACACGTGCCCCGCCCCGCCGCTATCCGCACTGATGTTCCCGCGATTCTTTTCCTCGGCAGGTTCGACCCGCGCAACGGCCTCACGACTCTCATCGACTCGTTCAAGAAGGTGCGTGGAAGACATCGCGAGGCACAGCTGGTGGTGGTGGGCGACGGCCCGCTCCGCAGTCACTACTATCGTGCAGCCGGTGGAGACCCTGACATAACCTTCGTCGGCTCGGTGCTGCGCGACCGGCCCGGGTACTACGCGCACAGCGCCATGTACGCCTGTCCGACGACCAAGGCGTCATTCGGGATCACGCTTCTCGAATCGATGGCGTGCGAGACGCCCATAGTGTGCTCCGACATCTACGGCTTTCGCGACGTCGTGAAGCACGAGCGCGAGGCGCTGATGGTGCATTGTGGAGACACCAATGCGCTTTCCGATGCGTTGGTGCGACTGCTCGACGACGAAACCCTGCGGGCGCGGCTGGGAAGGCGCGGCAGGCAGGAGGCGCAGCAGTACTCGTGGGCCAACGTCACCGACGCGGTGCTCGACATCTACACCGCCGTGCTCGGGCGGCGCGAATGATCGGCTACGCTGCTCTCGGAGCGTCGGTGCTGGGCGGAGCCGTACACGGCGCCTTTCATAGGAACAGCCCCTTCTTTGGACCCGCCCTCGGTCGCATTCGCAGCAACAAGAAAGTCGTCGCTCTCACCTTCGACGACGGTCCGAATCCTGATGCGACGCCGATGATCCTCGACACACTCGCCGCCAAGGGTGTGCCTGCCACCTTCTTCGTCCTCGGGAGTCACGCCGAACGGTGGCCCGATCTCGTGCTGCGCATAGCGCACGAAGGACATCAGCTCGGCAACCATGGTTACTTCCACCGGAAGCTGCAGTTCCGCAGTCCCTTCTACGTGGCGCGCGACATCCGGCTCGGCATCCGTGCGATCAAGCGCGCCGGTGCCCCAGCTCCCCGGCATTTCCGCGCGCCACACGGATTCCGGAGCCCGTGGACGACCGCGATCGCGAGCTACTTTGGCGAGCGCACGGTGGGGTGGTCGCTTGGAGTGTGGGACAGCGACAAGCCCGGTGTTGACGAGATCGTCCGCCGCACGCTGGAAGGCGTGACTCCGGGGTCCATCGTGCTCCTCCACGACGGCGATGGCTACAATCCCGACGGCGACCGGCTTCAGACCGCGGCCGCCCTTCCCCGCATCATCGACGGGCTGAAAGAAATGGGGTACGAGTTCGCCGCACTGCCGACCTGATGAGTCCGGCCGTTAAGAAGTTGCTGCGGTGGGCGCTCACCGCGGCAATCATCGTTTTCCTCGTGATGTTCGCGCGCACGATCGACTGGCAGGCGGCTTGGGACTCGATGAGGAGCGCATCGCTGCCGCTGCTCGCCGCGGCGATCTTCGTCAACTTCCTCTCCGTCGCGGTCAAGGGCGTGCGGTGGTGGTTGTTCCTGCGGCCGATCGGGATCCCATCGCTCGCGCTCGCGATGCGCGCGACGATCGCCGGGGCGGGTCTCAACAACGTCCTGGTCGCCAGCGGCGGAGACGCCGCGCGCGTCGTGTTCGTCTCCCGCCTTACCGGTGTGCCGAGCGCCACAGTGCTCGCCTCGCTCGCCCTCGAGAGACTGTTCGATCCAATCGGCTTCGTCATCCTGCTCGTGTTCGGCGTGCTGGTGCTCGAGCTGCCGGCGCAGTTCGAGGCGTGGAAGATCCCCGCTGTCGCGTTGCTCATCATCATTGTCGCGCTGCTCGCTTATTTCGTCTACGCCACGCGAAATGCCAGGCCCGGGAATGTCGCGGTACCGCGGCAGCATCCGACAGGATTCGGCGGCAAGGTCAAAGCGTATCTCGTCAGCTTTGCCAGCACCGCTGGACACCTTGCCACCGGCCCACGCTTCCTCGCCGCGACTGTCCTTTCACTGGCGGGCTGGGGATTACAGCTGGCCACGTTCGCGCTCGCGGCCGAGGCGGCGCATGTGACGATCTCCCTCGCGGGCAGCTTCGCCTGCCTGCTCGCGATCAACGTCGGGCTCGTGCTGCGCGCGACTCCGGGGAACGTGGGCTTTTTCCAGTTTGCGTACGCGCTGATGGCCGAGCAGTTCGGCGTCGGGCGCGACGACGCAATCGCGGTATCGCTGTTGATTCAGACCCTGCAGATATTGCCCCTGACGCTGCTGGGAGTGCTGCTCGCGCCGGAGTTCATCTTCAGGAAGGGCCGGAGCGATCCCGAGACCGAAGCAGTGGCGCGGAAGATCGAAGAGGAAGCTCTCAGCCCGCGTCTTTGATTCGGAGTGTCACGTCCAGCTTCTGGATGCGTGGCGAAAGGCAGATCGTGTCATTGCAGGCCTGATAGCGCGCGGTGACCTGAAATTCCCGCTTGCCAGTGAGCGATCCGGAAGGCACTCCAAGCGGCACGATGAACCTGGGCTTGCCGAAGTGGAGCTCGGTCTCGATACCGAAGGTCTTGTCGAATTTGGTTATCGGCTTGGGCGCCCTGATCGCCCCGCGCATGCCGACATCGGCTGCTCCAACGAGCTGAATGCGCAGCGGATTCGGCCCACCCGGCTTTTGGGTCTGGGAGTAGATGTACCAGCCCTTGTCTATCTCCGCCTCGAGAACGACGACAACGGTCTGCCCCGGCACCACCGTGCGCGCGCTTCCCCCGACGATAGTCCACCGTACGGGACTCTTCTTCGGCGCCTCGATCATTCCGCTCAGCAGCGGAATCAACAGGATGGCGAGCAGTTTCCTCATATCTCGCTCAATATACACTCCTAGCCCCCTGCGACCCGCTCGGCGAAATTCCACCAATGCAAGTGTCGCCGTTAGCGGAAGAGTACGACCGCCAGTACCACACCTGGCTCCATCGCCAGGGCCCGAGGGCGCTCGATCGCGACTGGCGGTTCAAGAACCTCCTCTGGCGTCAGCGCGTGCTCCTGCGCCGCTATCCTCCAAAGGGCCGACGCGTATTGGACTTCGGCTGCATGGATGGGATCTTCACTCTGCAGCTACAGGCGCAGGGCGCCGATGCGGTCGGTTACGATGTGTCGCCCGCAGCGATCGCCCAGGCCGAGCGCTTTCGCGGCTCCGGTGTCGGCCCGGTTTTTACGAATGGCGCGCCCGCTCCCGGACAATTCGATCTCGTCTACTGCAACGAGGTCCTCGAGCACATTCAGGACGATACGAAATTCGTCGGAGAGCTCACGAAATTCCTGCGGCCTGGGGGAATGCTGATCGGGACCACGCCAGTCGGGCGCTCTTTCTGGGATCCCGACCATAAGCGGCTCTATGACGAGCCGATGCTCGAGCGCGCATTGGCGCGCTGGGGCAGAGTCCGCATCAGCCGGTACTACAAAACTCCGCTCCGGAATTGGGTGCCATTCCGCCAGGACGGGGCCGCGGTTTTCATCTTCGACGTCAGGCCAAGCGTTCCATAAACCGTTGACGCGACCGCAGATGAGCTGGTTTGGGTCTTGCGTGGGATATCGGGTGAACTACGGAGGATATCGAGTGCAGCTTCATTCCGAAACGACGCAAAACGAGCCGAAGACCGGCTATCGCAAGTACGTCGACAGCTGGGGCAGAACCTGGGAAGTATGGATGGTCCACCCCTCTGCGATTGATCGGCGCGACATGGAGCGGCGGACGAAAGTCGAGAACGCGGTCTTTCTGATCGAGCAGAGAATCCTCGGAGAGAGACGCAAGGTCGTCGGCTCCAGAGTTGC
>JBKKAY010000050.1:0-7851 GCA_046714195.1 Gemmatimonadaceae bacterium | reverse complement strand
TCGCGAGTGAGCGCACTCGATCTGTCCGCGCCTGAGGATCTCAAAGACCTTGTCGTTCAGTTGCGAGAAGGAGCGCTGACCATTGCCAAGGGGAGCAAGACCTTTTCGAACGCTGCTGGCGACGCGAGTGATTTCGCCGATGTGGTAGGTCAGCAGGCCGCCAAGCGCGCCCTCGAAGTCGCCGCTGCGGGTGGTCACAACGTTCTGCTCGTCGGTCCGCCGGGTGCGGGGAAGACGATGCTCGCGCGCCGTATGCCGACGATACTCCCAGCGCTCAACGAAGAGGAAGCCCTCGAAGTCATCGCCATCCATTCTGTCGCCGGAGTAGATCACACCGTAGTCGCCAGCGGAATCCGGCCGTTCCGCGCGCCGCACCACACCATCTCGAGCGCCGGACTGATCGGGGGCGGTAGCCACCCGCGTCCCGGCGAGGTGAGTCTCGCCCACCACGGAGTTCTCTTTCTGGACGAGATGCTGGAGTTCCCTCGCCACGTACTCGACGCGCTCCGGCAGCCGATGGAAGATGCCAGGGTGGTGATCGCGCGAGCTGCGCAGGCGGTTTCCTATCCCGCGCGATTCACCCTCATCGGGGCTTCGAATCCGTGCCCGTGCGGGATGGCCGGCGATCCCAAAGGCAGCTGCTGCTGCGCCCCAGGCGACATGGATCGTTATTCGGCGCGTCTCTCCGGTCCGCTCGCGGATCGCATCGACATGCACGTCTCGGTCGGACCCGTCGCGTTGCGTGAGCTGAGCGGCCAGCCAAGCGGAGATCAATCGCGAAAAATCCGCGTGCGGGTCGAACGGGCGCGGCTCCGTCAGCGACGGCGATTCGCCGAGGTACGCGGCGTATCATGCAACGCCTTCGCCAGTGGTCGCTGGATGGATTCCCATACGCCCGTCCACGCCGATGCGAGATCCTTGCTTCAGTCGGCCGCCGAGCGGCTCTCACTGTCGGCGCGCGGATATCACCGCGTGCTCAAAGTCGCGCGCACGATCGCCGACCTCGAGGAGACCGTGGAGATCGCCCCTGCGCACGTTGGGGAAGCCCTACGCTACCGTCCCATAGCCAGGTCAAGTGCGTCGATTCACAGCGCGCGATAGCGGCACGATCCACCGGAGGCCCACGCCTTGCTTCGAGTTGTTCATAGTCGGATTGCCTCTCCCGTGGAGGCCGGCTATTCTCCCCCGAGCAAGCCTGTCCCTCTCGACCCCAGCGTAAACTATGCGACGATTTGGTTGCTTCCTGATAATCCTACTTCTGCTCGGTGGCGTATGGTTCTGGTACGCCCGGGTCGAGACGCCTCCAACCAGCGCAACAACGGCGACGGCCACCACTGCCAAGCTCTGGCAACCCATTACCACGGAAAAGGGCGAGCGCGGCCGCGCCGCCATCCAATCTCTGAGTCAGCCGTCGGGGCCGGTGTTCGCCAATCTCACCGCCTCGGAAGCCGCTTCCTACATCTTCCTCGTGCTGTCGAAGCAGCTTCCGCCGTCGCTTCGCACCGCGGAGGCCGCGGTCATCGGCAGCCGTTTGTACGTCAGGTCGGAAGTCAACCTCAAAGAGCTTGGAGGGTCAGGGGCGTTGGGCGCCCTTGGCGCGCTGTTCGGGGAACGCGACAGCGTCACCATGGGCGGCACCATCAACATGCTCACTCCCGGCCAGGGTGAATTCCTGATTCAGGAGGTGAAGGTGGGCCGGCTGGAGCTTCCGTCGGCACTCATTCCCCGGGTGCTCACCCAGCTGAAGAAAGGGAAACGCACCGAGGGAGTCTCCGCCAACGGTTTGCCAATGACGATGCCCGCGTACATTTCAGACGTGCGAATCGCCGACGGCAAGATCACTCTCTACAAGACCACGCGTTGAGCAGACGAATCCTCGTCATAGACGACGAACAGGGCATACGGGCCGCTCTCGGACAGCTCCTCGAGTACGAGGGGTATGAGGTCCGAAGCCTGGCGAACGCGGCGGACGGGATAGCCGAGTACCAGAAATGGCGCCCACACCTCGTGTTCCTCGATGTGAAGATGGCGGGAATGGACGGCATGGAAGCGCTCAAGCGCCTGCGAGAGCTGGATCCCACGGCCACCATCGTCATGATCAGCGGCCACGCCACCATCCGCACCGCGGTCGAGGCAACCCAGCTCGGCGCCTATGAGATCCTCGAGAAGCCGCTCGATACCGACCGCATCCTGGTCATGCTCCGGAATGCTCTCTCGCGCCTCGATCTGCAGGAGGAGAATCAGCGTCTCAAGCAATCAATCGACGCGCCATACGAGATCGTCGGCAAGACGCCCGTGATGCGCGCCCTGATGGAGAAGATTGAAAAGGTCGCGACCACGCCGGCCCGCGTGCTCATTACCGGAGAGAACGGCACCGGAAAGGAGCTCGTCGCGCGCGCCCTGCACCGCATGTCGCCGCGAGCCGGCAAGCCCTTCGTGGAAGTGAACTGCGCGGCGATCCCCGGCGAGCTGATCGAGAGCGAGCTGTTCGGGCACATGAAGGGGTCGTTCACCGGGGCGATCGCGGATCGCGCGGGAAAGTTCGAGCAGGCGAACAAGGGTACGCTCTTCCTCGACGAGATTGGGGACATGAGCCTCGCGGCGCAGGCCAAGGTCCTGCGCGTGCTCCAGGACAACGTCATAACGCGGATAGGCGGATCGAAGGCGATCTCAGTCGATGTTCGAGTGATTGCCGCCACCAACAAGACTCTGGAGAACGAGATCGCCGGCGGGAAATTCCGCGAGGACCTCTACTACCGGTTGAACGTGGTCCCGATTCACGTCCCCTCGATCAGGGAGCGGAGGGAAGACATCCCCATGCTCGCCCAGTATTTCGCGGCCACGCTGTCTGCGCGCGAGGGTATCCCGCCGCGGACATTCACCCCTGATGCGCTCGAGAAGCTGACAACCCTCGACTGGCCGGGCAACGTGCGCGAGCTCCGCAACACCGTGGAGCGGCTGTTGATCCTGGCTTCCGATCCCGAGATATCGGCGCGCGACATCGACCGGCTTGCCGGCCAGCGCGCGCTCGATGACGCCGGGCTCGCAACCCTCACGCAGTGCCGCACCTTCGAGGAGTTCAAGGACGCGGCCGAGAGAGCGTTCCTGCTCAACAAGCTGCGAGAGTTCGACTGGAACGTGTCGGAGACCGCGCGGGCGGTCGAGATGCCAAGATCGAATCTTTACAAGAAGATCGAGCGATACTCGCTCTCCCGAGAGCACATCCGAGGGTGACGCCAGGAATATGAAAAAATTCAGTAACTACATCGGCGGCAAATGGGTCGCCGCCGATTCGGGTGAATACTTCGAGAACCGCAATCCTGCCGACCGCGGCGATGTGATCGGCAGGTTCCCGCTCTCTGACCGCGCCGATGTCGATCGTGCGGTGGAAAGCGCCAAGCGGGGGTTCTCGGTTTGGCGACGCACTCCCGCGCCGGCGCGCGGCGACGTGCTCCGGGTGGTCGGCGACATTATGACCAAGCGGAAGGAAGAGATTGCCGACGCGATGACCCGCGAGATGGGGAAGCCGCTCACCGAAACCCGCGGCGACGTGCAGGAGGGAATAGACACCGCGTATTACGCCGGAAGCGAGGGGCGGCGGCTCTTTGGACGAACGGTCCCGAGCGAGCTGCGCGACAAATGGGCGATGAGCTACCGCCGGCCGATCGGAATCGCCGGACTCATTTGCCCGTTCAACTTCCCGATGGCGATCCCGACGTGGAAGATGTTTCCCGCTCTGGTCTGTGGGAACGCCGTGATCTTCAAGCCCGCCGAGGACGTGCCGCACACCGGCACGCTGCTGGTGGAGATTCTGCTGGAGGCCGGGCTTCCAAAGGAAGTGATCCAGCTGGTGCACGGCCGCGGAGAACAGGTCGGTGCGGCGATCGTAGAGCATCCGGACATCCCGCTCATCTCGTTTACGGGCTCCACCGCCACGGGCCGGATCGTGGGCGAGACCTGTGGACGGATGCACAAGCGACTGTCACTCGAGATGGGCGGAAAGAACGCGCAGATCGTGCTCGAGGATGCGGATCTGGATCTCGCTCTGGAAGGCGCGCTGTGGGGCGCCTTCGGCACGACCGGACAACGGTGCACGGCCACAAGTCGTCTCATCCTGCACAAGAAGATTCACGACAAGTTCGTCGGCATGCTGGAAAAGCGGGCGAAGGAGCTCAAGCTGGGCGATGGCCGCAAGAAGGGAACCGACGTCGGTCCCCTCATCAACGAAGATTCGCTTCGGAAAGTCGAGACCTATGTCGATATCGGCCAGTCGGAGGGTGCCGAGCTGATTTGCGGGGGCGAGAGGCCGGCCAAGCTGTCGAAGGGAAATTTTTTCGAGCCGACGATCTTCACGAATGTGAAGCCCGGATCCCGCCTGGAGCAGGAGGAGATCTTCGGGCCCGTTCTGTCGGTGATCAAGGTGGCCAATGCCGATGAAGCGTTCGTCGTGAACAATGACGTTAAGTACGGACTGTCGTCGTCCATCTATACGAGTGACGTCAACATTGCGTTCAGAGCACTGAACGAGCTCGACAACGGGATCACGTATGTGAACGCGCCGACCATCGGCGCCGAGGCTCACCTGCCGTTCGGGGGCGTCAAGCAGACGGGGAACGGGCATCGGGAGGGCGGCTGGGAGGTCTACGAATTCTATTCGGAGACCAAGGTCGGCTACGCCGACTTCTCAGGCACTCTCCAGCGCGCGCAAATCGACAATTACCTGGGAACGCCGGATTGAAAACCGTGGTAATAGGCTGACATGATCGTATCCGACAAGAAAATCGCCCATGCCCTGGAGCTTGCGAACAGGCGCCGGAGCCGCAAGCTCGCGTTCTTTGCGCACTGGGCAAGGATCGTCGTCGTGTCCCTCGCGCTGTTCGTCGTCATCCGGGCGTTCGGCGTCGAGGCATTCAAGATCGCCAGCGGCAGCATGGAGGGTACCCTCTTCGAGGGCGACTTCCTGTTGATCAACAAGCTGGTCTACGGGGCCGGGATTCCGGGGGTTGGGCGCAAGCTGCCGGCCATCCATGCGCCGCGTCACGGCGACGTTGTCGTCTTCACATACCCCGTCGACCGCCGGCTGAACTACGTGAAGCGGATCGTCGGCCTCCCTGGTGACACCATTGAAATGCGTGACGCGACACTTATTCGGAACGGGAAACTGGTGCGCGAGGATTACCTGCAGCGGAGCCGACAGGAGCCCGACCAGTCGGACGGCGATTTCCGCTGGCAAAGGGCGTATCTGTTGGGGGGAACAGAGGTCGAGAACTACCATCCCTCTCGAAACAACTGGGGCCCTCTGGTCGTCCCTCCACATGGATACTTCGTCCTCGGTGACAACCGCGACAATTCGTCGGATTCGAGGTATTGGGGTTTCGTCGCCGACTCACTTGTGCGTGGCCAGCCGCTGGTGGTCTATTATAGCTACGCGCCCGATACCGGCCGTCGGCTCGATTGGCTCACGCGCGTGCGGTGGAAGCGCTTCGGGGAGATCGTGCACTAGAACGCTCCCCAGGATTTTGGAGAGGATGATGCTATCGCTATGAAGGCTTCGACGAATCGGAAATCGACCGTCGACGAAGGATCGCTCGACCAGTACCTGCGGGACATCAGCGTCTTTCCCCTCATCAACCGCGAGAAGGAAGTCGAGCTCGCGCAGAAAATCAGACTGAAGGACCAGGAAGCGCTCGACACACTCGTGCGCTCCAACCTCCGGTTCGTCGTCTCGGTTGCCAAGAAATATCAGAACCAGGGCGTGTCGCTTTCCGACCTGATCAACGAGGGCAACCTCGGGCTCATTCGCGCGGCGCACAAATTCGACGAGACGAAGGGCATCAAGTTCATCTCCTACGCCGTGTGGTGGATCCGCCAGTCCATTCTCCAGGCACTGGCGGAGCAGTCGCGGATCGTGCGCGTGCCGCTCAATCGCGCCGGCACTCTGCACCGCATCGGCAAGCGGGCCAGCAGCCTGCTACAGGAGCTCGGTCGTCAGCCGACCAACCTCGAGATTGCCGACGGCATGGACATCAGCGAGGACGAAGTCGCCAAGACGATGATGATCTCGCAGGTGCATCTGTCGCTCGATGCGCCGATGACGCCGGGAGAAGACAACCGCCTACTCGACTATCTCCCGGATAACACGAACCCGACGCCGGACGAGATCACTTTCGAGAAGGCCCTGTCGGAGGCGATTGAGGAATCGTTGTCGTCGCTCAAGGAGCGCGAGTCGAAGATATTGCGCCTGTACTTCGGTCTCGACGGGGCGGATCCGATGACGCTCGAGGACATAGGCACGCTGCTCCAGATCACGCGCGAGAGGGTACGACAGATCAAGGAGAAGGCGCTGCTCAAGCTGCGCCACAATTCGCGCCGACGTTCGCTGGAGTCATTCCTGGGCTGAGATGAGCATGGTGCTGTCCCGTAGCCGGTTGCCATGAATACAGCGATAGTGAAGCCGCTCGACCCAGCCCTTCTTGCTCTGAGGACGGAGCTCGAGCACCTCGATTACGTCGTAGTCCCACACGGCGATCACATCTGCGTCCGCCTTCCGCTCATCGCGAGCGTGCGCATCCGTCACAACGGCGACCGGTTTCGGTTCACTCCCCAGTTCGGTCCATTCCGCCGGAGTGGCGGCCTTCTCTTCACCTCGGGCGTGTCGACGGCCGCGGTAGCCGGCGCGGCATTCACCATCGGCCTCGCTCCGCTCACTCTTGTGGTCGGATTTCTCGGCGTCATCGCGCTCGCTCACGATGCCTGCCGCTTCATCATCACCGAAGGCTGCCTGACCAGGCTGCAACAGATCATCGCCACCACGATGGGACCTCATACACCTGGCGGCATGCTGCCGGGCGCGCCGACCAATCCGCGGATAGGTCCCTGATGGGTTTGGTGATGATCCGGCGACTTGTTGCGCGTGCTTCGAGATGCGGGTTCGTGGCCTTCATCCCAGCGCTCACCGCGGTCGCGGCCCACTCACAATCCCTTGGACGTTCGGCGCGAATTCCTCTTTCTGATTCCGTCTCGGCGGTCGTTTATCTCGATGTGAAGGATCCCAGCGTCATGGTGAACACACCGCGGGGAAGATTCCGACTGAGCGCCGACACATCGATGCTGGCATCATGGGCGAGGTCTGCCGCGCAACTACCCGCGCCTGTGCCGGAAACCGGCGGTCCGAACGCCCCGTTGTCTCTGTCGGGAAGTGTATTGAGGGAAACAGGTCAGTCCGCGAACGCGATGCGCCTTCTTCGGCTGTCGGCAGACTCCGTTGCCGCATATCGCATCGACGTTAGGAACGGCGCGTGGGACTACGGCGAGCAAATGCTGCCGGAAACGGCGGCTCTGCTACTCGCGGCGCTCTCGGGCCGGGACGCTCCCGGTCTGAATTGGGTACCGGACCGACCCAGAACCCGAGCCCCTGATACGAGTTACCATCTGGCCAAACCAGCGCGCGGCAACCCCCGACCCAGGTATCCATCGCGCGCGAGGCATGATCGCTTGACCGGTCAGGTTCGCACCGAATTTGCAATCGGGACCGATGGGCGGGCGCGCCCGGAAACCCTACTCATAGTGAGCGCTTCACATCCACTGTTTGCCCTCGCGGTGCGAGATGCGCTTCCTGAAATGCGATTCGTGCCCGCCACCCGGGGTGGACTACCGATCGAGGACGTTGTATCCCAGACCTTCGAGTTCACATTCCGCTAGCATCGGTGCGTCGGGCACCCCACTGGGGTTACGGGATTACATTTCCCGAATGGCACAACAGGCATCATTCGACGTAACTACTGGCGTCGACCTCCAGGAGGTCGATAACGCCGTCAATCAGGCGCAGAAGGAGATCTCCCAGCGCTACGA
>JBKKAY010000049.1:0-6976 GCA_046714195.1 Gemmatimonadaceae bacterium | reverse complement strand
GTTTCTCAGGCGAAGGTAGGAGTCGGGACGGCGTAGCGTCCCGACAGTTTGCAGCTCGCAGCGGTCAGCATATCAGCGGGCAGCTGACCTCGTGTTCAGTTGCAATTGCCCTTTCTAGCGAGACGACATAACCCGATTCGCGATGTTAATCGCTGCCGCTGGCGGAGCGAACAGCGCCTGAATCTCTCGCTGCACATTAATCTCTTATTGACCCCTATCTCTCTTCCATGAAAGGGTAGCGGTAATCGGTCGGAGGCGAAAAAGTCTCTTTGATGTTTCGGGGACTGATCCAGCGAACGAGATTGAGCTTGGATCCGGCTTTGTCATTGGTGCCTGAGCCGCGCGCCCCACCGAAAGGTTGCTGGCCGACGACGGCGCCGGTCGGCTTGTCGTTGATGTAGAAATTACCGGCGGCGTTCCGGAGGAGCAGGGACGCCTTTCGGATCGCATCGCGGTCCCGGCTGAAAACTGCACCGGTGAGCGCGTACGGCGATGTCTGGTCGACGATGGCGAGAGTCTCCTCCCACTTCGCATCCGGGTACACATGAGCGGTAACGACCGGGCCGAAGATCTCCTCGCACAGGAGCTTGTAGCCCGCGTCCTTTGTCTCGATCAGGGTTGGCTCGATGAAATAGCCATCCTCACCGCGAGCGACTCCGCCGGACACGATGCTGGCGTTGGCGCGGCCGTGGTCGAGAAACTCACCGATCCTCGTGAACGCCTTCTTGTCGATTACGGCGCCCATGAAATTCCGGAAATCGGTGATGTCGCCCATCCTCAGATCCTTCATGATTGCGACGGTTCGGTCCCGCACCTCGGGCCAGATCGACTGTGGAACGTAGACCCTGCTCACCGCCGAGCACTTCTGCCCCTGGTACTCGAACCCGCCCCGCGCGATTGCCACTGACAGAGCCGCCGGGTCGGCGGAAGCGTGAGCGACGATGAAATCCTTTCCTCCCGTCTCTCCGACGATCCGCGGATAGGACTTGTAGCGCGACATGCTGGCGCCGATCGTCTTCCACATGCTGTTGAAGACCGCGGTACTGCCGGTGAAGTGGACGCCGGCGAGGTCGCGGTGGGCGAGGAGCTTGTCGGAGATGACCGCCGCATCGCCGGCGACGAAGTTGATGACTCCCGGAGGCAGGCCTGCTTCCTCGAGCAGCTTCATGATGTACCAAGCGCTCAGCATCGCGCTCGACGCGGGCTTCCAGACGACGGTGTTCCCCATCAGCGCCGGCGCGGCCGGAAGATTTCCGGCGATCGACGTGAAGTTGAACGGCGTCACGGCGTAGACGAACCCTTCGAGCGGGCGATAGTCGAGCTGGTTCCACATGGTCCGATCGCTGAGCGGCTGCTCGTCGTACAGGCTCTGGGCGTAATGCGGATTGAAGCGCCAGAAATCGATCAGCTCGCACGCGGCATCGATCTCTGCCTGGAATGCCGTCTTCGACTGGCCGAGCATGGTCGAAGCGTTGAGCGTGGAGCGCCAGGTGGTGGTGAGCAGCTCCGCCGCCTTGAGGAAAACCGCCGCGCGATCTTCCCACGACCAATTGGCCCAGTCCTTCGCCGCCTTGAGCGCGGCGTCGATCGCCTGATCGACGTGGGCGGGAGCGGCTCTGTGCCAGTCGGCGAGCACGTGACGGTGGTTGTGGGGCATCACCGCCTGACCGAGATCGCCGGTGCGGATCTCCTGACCGCCGATGACGAGCGGGATATCGATGCGCTCACCGGCCATCGACGCGAGCCGGTCCTTGAGCGCCGCGCGCTCGGGTGATCCGGGAGCGTATGACTTGACGGGCTCGTTAACCGGAGGAGGCACGCGCCGGTTGCCGTTGAAGCCAGCTGCCACTTTGATACCCGATTGCGCGGGTGCCGAAGCCGGAGGCGCGTCCTCGCGCTTCTTGGACGGAGCGGATTTGGCTGGGCGGACGGCGGATGCGGACATCTTGGATCCTGTATGGTGGGGGGCCGGTGCTCACGAAAGATAGGCTCGGCAGAGGGAAAACGAACCCCTTCGGGCTTCTCTCGTGCCGCGACCCAGAGTAGAGTGCGCTGCATGAGAATCCGCCCCCAAATCCTCGTCCTTCTGCTGCTGGCGCTGGCGTCCTGCGCCCAAGAGCCCGTAGAGTGGGAAGAGATCTCCTACCGCCCTTCGCGCCTGGGCGATCCGGACACCCGAAGCGCGATCATGAGCGCCAACCTGCCCGGGATTCCGGGAACTGTGAGCACCTGCATTCAGTCGGTCCGGGCGGCGGGGGACAGCCTCGACCTTTTCCGGGTGTGGTGGAGCACTCGATCCGACAGCAGCGTACTGCTCTCGGTTCAGCGCTCAGAGGATCAGGGCCGTACCTGGCTCGCTCCGATCGTGGTGGACTCTGTCGATCGTGGACGCCGCGGCTGTGATCGGCCCGCGCCCGGAACCGTGTTCGAGCCGGTCAGCGGCTACCTCTATCTCGTCTATTTCCTCGAGCCGCCCACCGGCGCGGGAGTGTTTTTCGCCCACTCGATGGACAGGGCGGGGATGTTTCATTCGCCGGTGCCCGTCCTCTACGGGAAGCGTCCATCGGCGGCGAGTGTCGCGGGACGGGGCGACAGCGTCGTGGTCGTGTTCGAGGATCCGAACGCAAATCAGCCGCGAATAGGGTACGCGTTGTCGCATACGAACGGCCACATCTTCGAGAAGCGCGGACAGGTGACGCCGAGCGAGGAAGTGGCGACCGGGCCGTGGGCCGCGCTCGATGGAAAAACCGTCACGGTCTGGTGGAAAAGCAGAGACCGGACATTGACTGGCACCGCCGGTGATGCGAGCAATCGCGTCGGATTTCGTCGTGGAAAGTGGAAGTAGCACGGCTCGTGCTCTCTATCGCTGAAATGTCACGCTTCCTCGGCGCACACACCATCGACAACGGCGGCCTTCACATGGCCGTGCTCCGCGCCGGCAACGCCGGGATGACCGCGCTTCAGGTTTTCACGGCGATTCCCAAGTACTACGGCGATAAGTCGACGATCAAACCGGAGCGGGTGGCGCGCTTCAAGGCCGCCCTGGCGAAGACGAAGATCAGGCCCGAGAACGTCGTCGTGCACGCGGCCTACGTGCTCAGCGTAGCGACGCCCGACGACGAGAAGTGGCAGAGGGCGAGCGCTGGACTGACGAAGGAGCTCGAGCGCTCCAGCGCGCTGGGCGTGGGCTCTGTCTGCTTCCATCCCGGCTCGGCCGGAACGAGCGAGCGGTCCGCGTCGACGAAGCGGATAGCGAAAGCGATCGTGCAGGCGCTCGAGACCATCGATTCGAAAACGAGGCTCCTGGTGGAGAACACCGCCGGAGCGGGGAAGACCATGGGGAAAACGGCGCAGGAGGTGGGGGAGATCCTCTCGCACGTGCCGAAGTCGCTCAGAGCCCGCACCGGTTACGGGCTCGATACCTGCCACCTTTTCTCCTCTGGATACGACATAACGAAATCGCAGCAGGCATTCACGGGGGTGCTCGACGACTTCGAGAAAGAGACGGGCGAGCCGCCTTCGTTTTTCCACCTGAACGACAGCGAAGGAGAGCTGGGATCGAACCGCGATCGTCACGTTCTCATAGGGGACGGACACATAGGGAAGACGCCGTTCGAGTGGCTCATGAAGGACCATCGCAGCGAGGGGATTCCACTCATCCTCGAGACGCCTCAGCTCAACTACGCGATCGCCGATGACGACGACTCTCCCGACCCTTACGACCTCAAGATGATGAAGCTTCTCCTCTAGGATTCCGTGTTTCCCATAGGGAGAATCTTCGATTTACCTATTGCGTTCGCCTTACGGCACTATACTTTGCTCCGCTGACGGACAGCGTTTCACTCTGTAGCACATCGCATCCGATCACCAACCAGGAGACAAGATGGCAGCAAAAAAGAAGAGCGGAGGCAGGAAGTCCTCGTCACGTAAGTCGTCCAAGAAGTCCTCTTCCCGCAAGTCGGGACGGAAGGCGGCGAAGAAGGGAGCGCGTAAGAGCAGCCGTCGCAAATCTTCGTCTGGCAAAAAGCGCACGCCGAACGCTGCGTTCATGAAGCCGATGCAGCCGAGCAGCGATCTTGCCAACGTCGTCGGCAGCTCGCCGATGCCGCGCACTGAGGTCACCAAGAAACTTTGGCAGTACATCAAGCGGAAAGGCCTTCAGGATGCGAAGAACCGCCGCATGATCAACGCCGACGAGAACCTCCGCCCGATCTTCGGCAGCAGCCGGCAGGTCTCCATGTTCGAGATGACCAGACTCGTCAACAAGCACCTTCGCAATCCATAGCCTTCTTTGACACCATCGTCGAAAAAGGGGCGCGCTCAAGAGGCGCGCCCCTTTGCGCACCGGTCCCCCGGGCGCACCATCTGGGAATTTCTCAAGTCGATCGCCGGCGCGCTCGCTATTTTTCTGCTGCTCCGGACCTTCCTCGTGGAGGCGTACCGCATCCCCTCCGGCAGCATGATCCCATCGCTGCTCGTCGGAGACTGGCTGTTCGTGAACAAGCTCGTCTACGGCCCTCACATTCCTTTCACCAACAGCGGCCTGCCGGGATATCGCGAGCCGCAGCGGGGCGACGTGGTGGTATTCGTGTCGCCGCACCAACCTGACGAAGAAGCGCGTGGCGCTGATCCGACACCGACACTGGTGAAGCGGGTGATCGGGGCGCCGGGGGACACCGTTCACATGCGGAAGGGAGTACTGTATCTGAACGGAATAGCGCAGCGACAGGGATACGGCACCGGAGGCTACTCTGAGGCGGTGGCGAATTCAGTCGATCCGCTTTTCGACTGGCAGAAGACGGCCGGCCTCCGGGCATCACGGCTCGGCCCCGCGCCGGCACAGCCGACGCACGACGACTGGGGTCCGATCGTCGTTCCTCCCGGACGGCTCTTCATGATGGGCGACAGCCGCTACAACTCGAAGGACAGCCGCTACTGGGGCTTCGTGCCGCGCGAGAATGTGAGAGGGCGGCCGTTGTTCGTCTATTACTCCTATAACGCGGACGACAGCGACAAGCCTTTGCCGTGGCTCTCGGACATCCGCTGGGGCAGGCTCGGGCACTGGATCGAGTAAACTCGACCGCAACCATGTGCCGGGCGGCGCGTGATTTCTATGGACGGTTTTCCTCCGCTCATTACATTGGGGCTTCATGAAGATCCGTCCCGCCGAGAACAGGCGCCGCCCTTTTACTCCGAGCGAATGGGACATCCAGGAGCCGGCAGTGTTTACGCGCATAGCACGGTCGCCGCTGGAGCTGGCGCTCATCACCGGTGTGGTGATGCGGATTTTCCGGGCGCTCGTTCTTACCGGCGGCAGCTCCTCCAGCTCGTACCTGGGCGCGGCGCTGGTCCTCGGCACGCTGTTTCTCCTGGGGATGGCCACGCTTCACCTCGGCAGATTCCCCGTGAGGGAGTGGCCGTATCGCGCGCCCCTCTTCGCGATCTTCGAGACTACGGGCGAGATGGCGATGAGCCTGGTACTGATCGCGCTGCACCGTGAGCCGTGGGGGACGGCGCGCGCCGAGTTCTCCGACTGGCAGCCCATGGCCACCGGGGTGCTGTTCTGGCGCCTGCTCGCCGTATGCGTGTGGGCGCTGCTCCTTGGGGCGACCGTTCAATTCATACGTGGCCGCGTGCTGAAGGAGTCGGTGAAGGAAGCGGATCCCAAGACGCTGCCGGACGGGCAGCCGTTCATCGAACGCCGCACGCGGGACGAGCTCTAGCGCGTTCCTGGTTATACTTCAGGAGTGTTCGATCGATTCGAATCCCAGACGAGGTAACGAGATGTACGATGAGAGATATGTAACACCGATGCGCCAGGAGCTGACCCAGATCGGCGTGGCTGAGATGCGTACGGCGCAGGAAGTCGACGCCCGGCTCAAGGACTCACAGGGCACAACGCTGGTGGTGGTGAACTCGGTGTGCGGCTGCGCGGCGCGGAATGCCAGGCCGGCGGTGGCCAAGGCCATCAAGGGCGAGGTGAAGCCCGATACGCTGACGACCGTTTTCGCCGGACAGGACATCGAGGCGGTGCAGCGCGCGCGCAGTTATTTCACCGGCTATTCGCCGAGCTCGCCGCAGATCGCGCTGCTCAAGGACGGCAAGGTCGTGTTCATGCTGGAGCGCCATCAGATCGAGGGCCGCTCCTCCGACGACATCGCTGCCGATCTTACGGGCGCGTTCGAGAAGTACTGCGAGGCCCGCACCGCGGCCTAGCCGCGCCGCTCTACCACGCGCCGCTTGTATAGGTCGGTGCCCGGGAAGCTGGGTGGTGGGCCCCCTCCGTCGGCAGGGCTCGCTCGGGCGGAGCCCGGTACTACGCTCGCACCGCTCTGCGGCGCGAGCCGGTCTCCTTGTCGCTCGCCAATCCCGACGGCGGAGGCCCACGCACCCTGCTTCCCTAGTACCATCTCGAACACCGACGGCGCGCGGTTTCCTCACGGGTGCTGGCGCGGTTCACCTCGCATCCCGCCCGCGCCGGAGAGTCAGCCTGCGATCTGTGGCGGAGCAATCGTCTCTGGACGCACCGGCCAACTGGCAATCGCAAGAGCGCGCAGTTATTCGTCCTTCGTGCGCCCTGGTGTGCAGCGCTGGGTTCCGACGTGGCGAAGGTGCGCTTCTACAGATCTATGTAGGGAGAGGTTGGGTGCCCTCGTAGTCGGCCTCGGCGAGCGACCAAGGAGACCGGCGAGTGCCGCGGAGCGGCGCGAGCGTAGTACCGGGCTCCACCAGGAGCGAGCTAAGGCCGACGAAGCAGGGCACCCAGCCTCGACCCCTACAGCGATGTGTCGGAAACGAAATGATCAGCCCGAGTAAGAAACCCAGCGCAGCATCTCTCTCATGGTGGGTTTCTTTCCGTACATGAGGAGCCCGACACGATAGATGCGGGACGCCAGCCAGAGGGCGGCGGCGCAGCCGAGTATGAGGAATCCGATGCTCGCGGCCATCTCGAGGGGTGGGACTCCGGTCACGGCCA
>JBKKAY010000048.1:0-3440 GCA_046714195.1 Gemmatimonadaceae bacterium | reverse complement strand
AGGTCATTGGGGCTGACACCCGGAATTCGCGAAGCCTGCGCCAGAGATCTCGGCTTGAGCCCGCCCAGCTTCTGTCTCGCCTCGAATGAGAGCGAGAGCATGTCCTCGTAATCGAGCTCGGTGTCGAGGATGAAGTCTCCCATCCGCTTCATGCGATCGGCCTGAACCCGCTCGCGCTCGAAGTACCCGGCATACTTGATCTCGAGATCGGCTGTGATGAGTGCGGCATCGTCGAGCCAGTCGCCTACTCCGACGGCTTCGAAGAGCGACCGCAGCGGGACTTCCTGGCGCCGGGCAACTTCCGCGATTCTGACCGAGTGCTGGAGTGGGGAGCTTCCGGCCGCCTTTAGAAGATCCGCCGCCTGTTCCGGTTGTACGCTGGTGGTGTTGGCGAGCTCGAGCGCCCCGTCTTCGTGTTTGAGGCGGGTCGAAATCGCATCTCTCTCGAATTCCGTGTACATGTCGAGCTTGAGACCGAACGGCGTGAGACGCCTCAGTGCATTGTCCTGGCGAACCGTGAGCCTGAACTCCGAGCGCGACGTGAAAAGACGATAGGGCTCGTCAACACCGCGGGTGACGAGATCGTCGACGAGCACGCCGATGTAGGAAGTCTCTCGCCCGAGCACCACGGGAGCTCTGTTCTGCGTCGCGAGCGCCGCGTTCATTCCGGCGACGAGCCCCTGCCCTGCCGCTTCTTCGTAGCCCGTGGTGCCGTTGATCTGTCCGGCGAAATAGAGACCGCCGAGCGCTTTCACTTGCAGAGTAGAATCGAGCTGAGTCGGAGGACAGTAATCGTATTCGATCGCGTATCCCGACCGGTTCATCCGCGCATTCTCAAGCCCGCGAATGGAGCGGAGCACATCAAGCTGCACGGGGGCGGGAAGGGATGTCGAGAGCCCGTTCACATAGAGCTCCGAGGTGTCGTGTCCTTCAGGCTCGAGGAAAATCTGGTGTCGCTCAGCGTCGGGAAACTTGACGACCTTGTCCTCGACTGAAGGACAGTATCGCGGCCCCTTCGACGATATTGCGCCGCCATACATTGCCGAGCTGCCAATGTTTTCCTCGATGATCCGCTTGCCGGCGCTCTCCAGATAAGTAATCCAGCAGGGCATCTGCGCCGGGTGTCTGGTCACGGTGGCGTTGCGGCGAGGAGTCGGCCAGTAGTGAGACCACGAGTAGTCGAACTGCTCGATCTCGCTCTCCTGGATCTCCAGCCTCGAGTAGTCGACAGAGCGACCGTCGATGCGCGGAGGAGTTCCGGTCTTGAAGCGCAGGGCGGTGAGTCCCACTTCCTCGAGCTGCTCGGCGAGATGCGTCACTGAGCTTTCGCCGGCGCGCCCTCCGGAGATCCGCGTCCCGGTGCCGATATGGATGCGGCCGCGCAAAAAAGTGCCGGTGGTGATGACGACACTACGCGCGCCAAAGCGACGTCCCTCGAGCGTCTCGACTCCGACGACTCGTCCTTCTTCCGCCGAGAGGAGGAGGCGGGTGACGGTTCCCTGCAGCGTCTGTAAGCTCTCGTGCTCCTCGATTAGCGAGCGCACCGCGCGGCGGTAGAGTCCGCGATCACATTGAGCCCGTGGTGCCCAGACTGCCGGACCCTTGCTGCGATTGAGCATCCGGAACTGGAGCATCGAGAGATCGGTTGCCCGGCCCATAATTCCGCCGAGCGCATCGACTTCGCGCACGACGGTACCCTTGGCCACGCCGCCGATCGCCGGATTGCAGGACATCTGTCCGATGGTCTCGAGAGCGCTGGTGATGAGACCGACGCGAGCACCCAGTCTGGCAGCCGCGACCGCGGCTTCGGTTCCCGCGTGTCCGGCGCCAACCACCAGCACATCGAACTCTGTCTCAAGGTCCCTGGAGCTCTTCATGTCATAAACATAGCGAGGCTTGAGAGCTGCCCGCAGTTAGTCTCTTATCGAATCTTATTCGGCTGGCTACAGACGCTTTTCGACGGTCGCCCAGTCTTCCACGAAGGCAACACCGTCCTCGATCCGGTCGATAACCACATCGGTGCCCGCCGGCAGGGTGCGGGTGCCGAGGCTCCGGGCCGCCACTCGCAGACGCACGCCTTCCTCTTCGTACGAGATCTCCCCCGCGCCGGCTAGAGAGATTTCTTGCGTAACCACAGCGGGCCGTCCCTGGATGTCCTCGCCATCGGGAGGCATCGGCCCGGCAACACCGCGGAGTGCCCACCCGGCCAGGAGCGAGATGATCCCCGTCACCGCCAGAGCACCTCCGCCAAGGGCGATGAGTATCACGGCCCACATCGGGAGCACGGTGCGTGAGGCGAGGAGGTAACCCGTGGCGCCGAAACCCGCGGCAAACGCAGCCACAGCCGGAAGATTGAAATAAGGCGATGGCGCGCGAGCGCGATTTCTCTTGATTCGTGCCCGCTCGACACCATGGAGCATCGAGAAGACCGCGAGCACCAGTCCGCCGGTGAACGCAACCAGAAAAATGACGCTGAACGCCGTCACCATGGGATGTCTACCGCTACTCTCGGGACGTCAGCGCAGGTTTCAGGAATCGAGATACTTCCTGAACCAGGCGATCGTTGCCGGCCAAGCGGCCTGTGCGGCTAGCAGATTGGCTCCTGCCTGCCCGCTCTGCTGCCTGAGAAAGCCGTGACCGGCGCCTTCGTAGATGTTGTAGACGTAGGTGCGGCCCAGAGCGCGCAGCGTGGAATCGGCTGCCGGAATCGTCGAGTTCACGCGGGCGTCGTTGCTCCCGTAAAGTCCGAGCACCGGTGCGCGCACCGTCTGAAGAACCGGTGGCGCCGGATTGGGACCGTAGTACACGACGGCCGCGCCCAGCGTCGGCGAATGAGTGGCGTGCATGAAGGACGTTCCGCCTCCCCAGCAGAATCCGACGATTCCATACTTTTGCTGTGCCGCAGGCAAAGCCATTCCGTAGCGCGCAATCGCGTCGAGTTGTCTCTGGACGTCAGCCTGATTGAGAGCGCGAGTTGCGGCTGGTGCCACAGCCATCAGCGCGCTGTCCGTAGTTGCGGCGAGGTTCTGCATGGTAAGCAGGTCGGGCGCGAGCGCAATGAACCCCTCGGCTGCGAGCTGATCGGCGACGCTCCTGATCCACGACGAAAGCCCGAAGATCTCCTGGACCACGATCACCACTGGAGCTTTTGTCTTTCGCTCCGGATAGACGACCCAGGTACGGCTGCTGTCGTTTGGCCCGGTCCGGATCATCACCCACTCCCCATGTCGCGGTGAAGCAGCGAGCCGTGCCGGTGCTCCTGCCGCGTCCGGCGGTGTCGGATGCGAGGGGGCAGCCGCGCCCGGCGCCTGACTGGTTGTGCAGCCGGCGGCAAGCACGCCGAGCAGGACCACGCGCGCAAAATGAAAACGCATCATCGACTCCGTTGTTTGGTGAGGGGCTTTGAGGCCGCCCGTCGAAAGCAGTCCGCGAAGAACTCG
>JBKKAY010000047.1:0-3024 GCA_046714195.1 Gemmatimonadaceae bacterium | reverse complement strand
TGAATGAAACGAAGGACCGGACCGGCAAGCCATACTCCATCTCGGTACTGTCCGCGAAAGCGAACGCGTCGCCGAACTGGTCGGTCAGGACCTCCGCCGCCGCGGTCGAGATGACGCTATGGCCACTCGTGTACTCGGGGAACGGCGGCGTTTGGAGTAGTGGCTCCCACCGCTCATCGACATACGCATTGATCACCGTTTCGGGTCGCACCAGGTTGCTCCTGTATTTCTCGTCCCAACTGCTGATGAACCCATCAGCAAGAGCGATGGCGGTGCGCGCATAGGCTTCAGATGACCGCGTCAGATCGGCGCCTGATTTTCGAGCAACGATACCGACAATTCCCATCCAGTGACCACCAGGCGTGATCTTCTTGGTCGCGTACATGGCGTGACCGCGGACATTCATGACGTACGGGTTGCAGTCCCAGAAACCTGCAATCTCGCGCTGCGTGTTGGTGAGCTGCGCGCTGGTCTCGTAGACTTCCTGCACCTGTCTGTAAAAGGGACTTCCTTTCGCCGTATCGAATGGAATCGGAGGCTTGGGCTTGAACTGGCTCGACGAGTCCATCACGAACGGGCGCAGCTTCGTCCAGTTGGGCTCGATCGCATCGATGTACGCCGGCGGTGTGGGAACCCAACGCCCCGGCTCCGCAAAAACGCTGTACTTCGGGTAGCCGCGCGTTTGCGGGAAATGGTCTTTCGCCGCCCAGGCGAGGATGTGGTCCGCCACCTTCTCACCGTACGCTATCGAGCGCTGGAACACCGGCTCGGGAATTCCGCCATCCCTGCTCTTGAATCGCTCATCCATGGCGAGGCGGAGCGAATCCATGCGCGCCCGGGAGAAAGTGAGAGCTTTGCCGACCGTCATGAACGCATGCACGCCCGCGAGCGGCAGGTGAATTTGCGAATCGGGCGAAGCCGGCGGCGCTGGCACCGGGGCCAGTCCGTTCACCTGCCCAGCCAGTGTTCGATACTCGGGGTTGCCGTGGCGAAGAGTCTCGTAGGCGGCGACGCTCGCGTACGCGTACACTCTGCTCGATTGCGGCGGGCTGAAGATGTCGTAGACGATGACGCTCGTTAGCTGATGCACCGCGGCGTGGAGGAGATCGGCTTCGGATTCGTTGCGGGAATCCTGGGAGCAGCCGAGGAGGAACACTGCGGAGAGCAACTGCAACCCAGAAAGACACAGATGCGAGACGGCAGAAGCACAGCGGCGAGTTGCTAGAGGAACACCGCTCTCGCCTCGCTCGAGGTGCGAGAGTGGTTCGCCCTCGCAACTCATTACTACGCTTCTGCCGCCTCTCACCTGTGTCTCTCTGGGTTGCAGCTCACTCATCGCCAATGCCCGTTGTCGACCTTGAACACGAGCGGCCGATCATTGTTACGCGTCACGACGTACGCCTCGCTCGCTCCGATCCTGATCCGCTGAATGTCGCGCGCCTGGCCTGGGACCACGAAGCCGCTCTCGCGCGCCATCACGGGCTTGAATGCGCCCTTGCCATCGCCGCTGAGGAAAAGGCCGTAACCGGCGCTCATGCGGCCGATCTCGGGCTTCACCCCGTCGAAATTTCCGGCCAAGAGCACGTCCAGCTTTCCATCCCGGTTGAAATCCCCGCTGAGAATGCCGTACACCGGCGCGAACTGGGCTTCGCGCGGAAGCGGCACCAACGTGAACGAGCCGTTGCCGTTGTTTCTCGCCAGCGACGTCTCAAAACGATGTGCCTGCTTGAGCACGGCATCGGCCAGATCGGCGGGCGGGAAAATATCGGTTATCGACTGCCGCGCGTACTTCTCATAGTTGAGATATCGCGCCTTGAGAAACGGCAGCGACTTGATGAGATCGTCGCGCAACGGAAGCGGGTAGCTCTTCCCCTGGTTGTAATAGGAGATTATCTGCTCGTCGAAGCCGTTCTTGTCGAAGTCCTTCACGTACATCGTGGCGGGTTCGCTCTCGCTCGCCTGGAGTCGCGTGTTGAGGCCCAGGTTCCCGATGATGAAATCCACTCGCCCCTCACCGGTGAAATCTCCCGCGACGATCCGGTTCCACCAGCCGTGGCTCTTCTCGAGTCCCGGCGTGACGACGCGCTCGAGCCGGCCGCTGCCTCTGTTGAGAAAGACAGTCACCGGCATCCACTCGCCCACCACCACCAGGTCGAGCCGGCGGTCGGCGTTCACGTCTTGCCAGATCGCATCCGTCACCATGCCGATCTTCGCCAGCTCCGGCGCCAGCTGCCTCGTCACATTGGCGAAGCGACCCCTCCCGTCGTTTCTGAGGAGCATGCTCGCCGGATCGATCCCGTAGTGGCCCGGGACAACTCGGCCACCCACGAAGAGATCGGTGTCGCCGTCGCCGTCGAAATCAGCGGCGGCCACGCGCGATCCGCTGTTGCTCTCGGGGGGAAGATTGCCGACCGCCTTCCGGAACTTTCCGCGACCATCGTTCAGGTAGAGCCGGTCCTCGAGCGCCGGCGCCATCTCCGAGAACTCGCTTCCACCGCTCACGACGTACAGGTCGGGGAAGCTGTCTCCGTTGGCGTCGAAGAACACAGCTCCGAGATCCTCCGAGATCCTGTCCTCCTCGAAAACTGCCTGGCTGCTGGTGGCGAATGCTCCGCCTGACCGCTGTATCAGGAGCTGACCCGCCTGATCCCTCGCTCCACCGATGAATGCGTCGCTCAGACCGTCGCCATTCACATCGGCGACTGCCATGTACGGCCCTTCAGTCGAGACCAGCTTGGGGATGAGCCTCTCGCGGTCGAAGTCCACGAAAGCGTTTTCGCGGTGCGCGAAGCGAATTCCTACACGGTCCGTATCATCGGTGAAAATCGGCGCGCTCGGCGCCGCAACGGGTGACGCTGGCCGAATCGTCGCGCCGGCTCCGGGCGCGCTTGCATCCGTCACTGCGTGCGAGATGACCAGACGCTGGTTGGGGCCGACCGCCGTCCGGGTGCTCACCTGGCCATTTGGCCACTCGACCACTACTGAATCAATTTTTTCGACCCGCCCCACGCCGAAGGTCAGGAT
>JBKKAY010000046.1:0-4838 GCA_046714195.1 Gemmatimonadaceae bacterium | reverse complement strand
TCGATATACGGCTGGCCGGTTGTGGTCAGTCGTGATCCAGCGGTGGGAGCGCCCGCTCTTGTTCCACTGCGGCGGCCGAGGGTGTTGTGACTGGCAGAACGGCAACTGCGAACTACCAAGCTGCGAGCTGCCCGCTGCCTGCTACACGCTGCCTGCTAACTACCGAGGAGTTCTTATGAGACTGAAGACTGTTGCGCGGTTGTCATTGGTGATTGCGACGCTGAAACCGGGATCCCTGACCGCACAGGAGAACGACACCACTCAGCTCGGAACGGTGGTCGTAACCGCCTCCAAAGCTCCGGCACCGGCGGGCACTCTTACACAGCCGGTGACCGTGATATCCGGGGAGGAGCTCCGAGCGCGTGGCGTGAGCCGGGTGTCCGATGCGCTTCGGGAGGTGCCGGGGGCGTCAGTGGTCCAGAACGGATCGTTCGGCGCGGTCACATCGCTTTTTCTTCGCGGCGGGGAGTCGCGATACACCAAGGTGTTGATCGATGGGGTGCCTGTGAACGCGCCGGGTGGCTTCTTCGATTTCAGTCATCTCACCACCGACAACATCGAGCGGATCGAGATCGTCCGGGGTCCGTCGAGCGTGCTTCATGGTGCGGACGCTGTGACTGGTACGGTGCACGTGATCACGAAGAAGGGCGCGGGCCGACCGCGCCTCGCAGTCGCGGCGCGGGGAGGTACGTACAAGTCATACGACCTGAGCGCGGATGCGAACGGATCGGGCGAGCGGGGTGGATTTTCACTCGGGGCGGCGCGCCACTCGACCGACGGCGTCCTCCCATTCAACAACCAGTATGAGAATGGCACCCTGAGCGCAGCGCTCAAGCTTGGACAAGGCGTCGCCGGTGATGCGACCATCTCCGCCCGGTACACCGCCGCCGAGTTTCATTACCCCACGGATTTCACCGGGCAGCCGGTCGACAGCAACGCGTACCGGGTGCAGCATCGTCTTACCGTCGGACTGGATGCCGGCCGCAACCTTGGCTCGGCGGTCCGCGCTCGATTCCTCGCCGGAACCAACGAGGTGTCGGATCTGACCGACGACATCGGCATCCCCTTCGGGGGAACGGTCGAACAGCAATCGAAGTTCAGATCCCGCGGATTTCGCCGAAACGCCGAGGGCAGGTTCACGTTCTTCGTTCCCGAGCATGCGACGATAACCGTCGGCACGGTGTACGAGCGCGAGCACGAGAACAGCTCGAACGAAGTCGGAGATGTCGGAGGCCCGGGAGCTCAGACTGACTCGTTCGACGCATCGCGTCGGAACGTCGCCTACTACTCGGAGGTGCTCGGTACGCTCACCAGCAGACTTTCCTACACGCTGAGCGGTCGAGTGGACGACAACTCGGACTACGACCGGTTCGCCACCTACAGGGTCGGAACCAACGCCGTGGTGTTGCCCGGACTGAGGTTACGAGCCTCACTGAGCACCGCCTTCAACGCGCCGGCGTTCAACCAGCTCCGTCCCACGCTGTACACCGTCGGCAGCCCGAACTTGCACCCAGAGCGGATTCGCTCGGGAGAAGTTGGCCTTGTCGCGAGTTTTCAGGGCGATCAGATCCGGGTGAGCGGAGGATACTTCAACCAGCGATTTGCCGAGCTCATTCAATACGTGAGCGGGGGACCGCCAGACTTTCTGGGAAGCTATGCCAATCTGACCACGGCTTCCGCCAATGGGTACGAGGCGGAGGTGCACATCGCTCCCGACCCGCGCTGGCGTGGAAGCGCGAGCTTCACCGTGGTCAAGCCGCGCGTGGTTCGAATTCCGGCCGGATACACCGGAAGCGAGCTGCCGGGCGACGCGTTGATCAGACGGCCGAGTCACTCGGGAAGCCTCGTCGGCTCGTTCACCGCAGGGTCGGGGCTCAGCCTCGGCGCTACTGTGAGCTACGTGGGGAAGCGCCTCGACCTGGATTTCGCGCAGTTCCCGTCGCCCCGAGTGACGCTCCCCGCCTACACAAAGTTCGATCTGTCGGCTGAATCGCCGCTACTCTCCAGCGGCCGCACCGGACTGACGCTCAATGCCCGAGTGGAGAATCTGTTCGACAAGGAATACGAGGACGTGCTGCATTTTTCCGCCCCTGGACGAATACTGTTCGTAGGAGCGCGGGCGACGGCGATGTTCTAAAGGGAAGAACCATCGACGTGTCGTTAGATTCACTCCATGACGCTGCTCGTCACGGAAGCGATCGTCCTCCACGCGTTCGACTATCTGGAGAGCTCACGCATAATCCGCTTGCTCACCAGAGAGGCGGGGGTGCAATCGTGCCTGGCGCGCGGCGCGAAACGATCCAGAGGGCGATACGGTTCGGCGCTCGATCTCTTCGCCGAAGGTTCGGCCCAGTTGTACGTGAAGCAGAATCGCGAGCTCAACAACCTCGGCAGCTTCGAGATATCGCGCACGCGTAACGAGCTCGCCGAGGACATCGGCCGGTTCACGGCGGCGTCCACCATCGCCGAGCTGGCGCTGCGATTCGCCGGAGAGGAAGCGAGCCCGTCACTGTTCAACACGGTCGTCAGCGTTCTCGATCGCATCGCTGAGTCGCCTCCCGAGCACACCATTGAAGTCGGGCTCGCAGGATGCTGGCGCATAGTGTCGGTGCTGGGATTCACTCCCGAGTTGGGGAGCTGCGCGCTCTGCCACAATCCGATCAAGGGCGAAGAGGACGCGACGTTCTCTCACGCATCGGGCGGGGTGATCTGCGCGGCGTGCAACCGACTCTCGCCCGGTGGAAGGAAGCTGCCTGCCGCGGCGCGAGCGACGATTGGCCGGTGGCTCGAGGGCGAAGGACCGACGGTTCTCGCCGACGCTGAGGCCAGGTCGCACCAGCGCCTGCTGCGCGAGTTTCTGGGCCACCACCTTTCGGACGACCGTCCGCTCCGCGCGTTCGCGGTCTGGGAACACGAGCGCTGGACAGCGGCGTGATCGTCGGGACCGCCGGACACATAGATCACGGGAAGACGGCGCTGGTCAAAGCCTTGACGGGAGTCGACACCGACCGTCTGCCCGAAGAAAAGCGTCGGGGAATCACCATTGATCTCGGTTTTGCCCCACTCGATCTCGATGGGCTCGGAACCGTCGGCTTGGTCGACGTGCCGGGTCACGAAGACTTTGTCCGCAGCATGCTCGTGGGCGCGAGCGGCATCGATCTCGGTCTGCTGGTCATCGCGGCGGACGAGGGCGTGATGCCCCAGACGCGCGAGCACCTGTTGATCCTGTCGCTGCTGGCGATCCCGCGGGTGGTTATCGCCCTTGCCAAGAGTGATCTGGTCGACCGGGAGTGGATGTCGCTGGTGCGGGACGATGTGTCGGCGCTCTTGTCCACGACGGCGTGGCCCGTCGCCCCGATCGTGGAGTGCTCCTCCCGCACAGGACAGGGCGTGCAGGAGCTGCGCGACGCCATGACGGCCACCCTGCGGAGCGCCGCCGCGCGTGGCGCCGACGATCTATTTCGTCTTCCTGTCGACCGCGCTTTCACGGTTCGCGGAACCGGAACGGTCGTCACCGGAACAGTCTGGAGCGGCACTGTCACGCCCGATGCGAACGTGCGCGTCCTTCCTGGAGACAGAGCGGCGAGAGTGCGGCGAATCGAGCACCACGGGCGGGCGGACGACGCGGCCCGTGCCGGTGCGCGTGCCGCGATCGCGCTCACCAACATTAACGTTGCCGACGTAGGCCGCGGCTCGGTCCTGGTCACCGACGACGCCTGGCGTGCTACTTCAATGTTCGAAGCGGTGGTCAGCCTCGGTGCCGACGCGGTGACATCGATCGGCGCCCGGACCCAGCTCAGGCTTCACTTGGCGGCCTCTGAAGTCGGGGCCAGGGTTGTGGTGCCATCGGGAAAGCTTGCGCCCGGAGAGCGGTCGCTGGCGCGCATCACCACCGATTCGCCGATCGTCCTTCGCGGTGGTGATCGCTTCGTCCTCCGGCTTCCCGCGCCGTTGGGGACGATCGGCGGCGGTGTCGTCACCGACTCCTACGCGAGGCGGCGGTCGCTGCTGCCGCTCGGCCCGGAAGGCCTCAGCGATCTGGAGCTTCGCTCGGAGGCGCGGCTGGAGATGATTCTCGACTCGGAGGGCGCGCACGGCGTCCCGCTTCTCGAGATTCCGGTCCGCACCGGGTGCCGGCCTTCGGATGCCGCCCGGTTGATTTCATCCACCGAGGCTGTCGCCGGTCCAGCCAACCTTTTCAGGGCTCGGGTTGTCGAAGCTTACATGGCACACGTGCGAATGATCATCGCCCAATACGAGATCAAATCTCCTCTGAGCCTCGGAGTTCCGAGCCAGACTTTGCGGGGCGGCCTCCGCGTGAATGGGGAGCTGGCAGATATTTGTATCCGGCGACTCCAGGATTCCGGGGAAATCGAAACCGATGGTCCGCTCATTCGTAGGAAAGGTTGGGGGGCCAGTCCGAGCGCCGACGACGTCGAGGCGAGCAATCGTCTGGCGCATGATATTTGCGCTGGTGAGCGCGAGCCGCCGAGCGTCAGGGAACTGGTGTCCCGGTACGGCAGCTCGGTGCCCGCGCTGCTTCGATACCTTGTGCGTCAGGGGCGAATCGTCCAGGTGGAGGCGGATCGCTACTACGAGCGCAGCACCGTGGAAGAGATGGTCGAAAAGCTCAGAGAGGAACTTGTACCACGGCAGGTGTATGTACCTGCACAGCTTAGAGATATGCTTGGGCTCTCGAGAAAGTACTTGATCCCGTTTCTCGAGTTTTGCGACCGCAGTGGCGTGACCGAAAGGCGCGGAGAAGGGAGGGTTTTGCGGGAGGCGGCAGGCGCCGTTCTTGACACCCCCCGGGCCCAGTCCTAACTTCGCGCTGAGAG
>JBKKAY010000045.1:0-2821 GCA_046714195.1 Gemmatimonadaceae bacterium | reverse complement strand
TGTCCTCGATCGTCGTCAGATAACGGGGATTGAGCGTAAAGCTGACGACGGCGGTGCGCGTAGCGGGATCGATGACGATGGCGGTATCGACTTCTGCGTCGGCGTAGCCCCGCTCCCACAGACTCTGCATCAGGAAGACTCGCGACGAGTCGAGCCTGACCATGTTGAGAGGGCCATTGGGCCCGAGGACCACTCTTCTGCCGATCTCCTTCGGCGTGAGGAGCGCGGTCGCCTGGTTCACGATCACGTTGGTGACAATGGTCGGTGGACCTTCGTTGATCGTGAAGGTGACCGCCACCTTGTTCGGCCCTGCCGGCGCGACGATGGTGTCGACGGTCGCCTCGCGATACCCGCGCTTCCAGTAGAAGACTCTGATCCGCAGCGGGTCGCGCTGGAGCTCCTCGCGGTCGAGGTGCTTCTTGGTGTAGAAGACTTTGGCTTTGCTGATCCAGCAGAACGGCTTGAGGATGAAGCTGTTGCAGTGCGACGCGGTGGTGTGGATGCTCTGCTTGAGCTCATCCTGTTTTACGACATGCACTCCGTTGAGCTTGACGCTGACAACCTCCGGATTGTCGGGCTTCTTCTCCTGCGAGAGAAGAGCTGCCGGAGCCAGCGCGACCGCGCCAGCGAGGAGAAGTATGGAGCGCGTCACCGGCGGCTAGGGCTTACAGGCCTTCCAGCAGCGCGTCGTTGTTCGGCGTCGCCGCAATGCGCTTTATAAGCCATTCCATGGCCGAGCTCGATGGCATCTGTTGCAGGCCACGGCGGAGCGTGTAGACGTGCTCGAGCTGGTCGGGGCGGAACAACTTGTCTTCGCGCCGCGTGCCGCTGGTGGCGACGTCGATCGCGGGGAAGATGCGCTTCTCGGACAATGAGCGATCGAGCTTGATCTCGCAGTTGCCCGTTCCCTTGAACTCCTCGAAGATCACATCGTCCATGCGCGATCCCGTCTCGACGAGCGCGGTTGCGATGATCGTCAGCGATCCGCCGCCGTGCTCCGGCGCGACGGAGCGCGCGGAGCCGAAAAAGGCTTTGGGCTTTGCCATTGCCGACGAATCGAGACCGCCGCTGAGCGTGCGTCCGGTGCCTCGCTCGACGGTATTGTACGCCCGCGCCATCCGGGTGATCGAGTCGAGGACGATGACGACATCCTGTCCGAGCTCCACCAGCCGGCGCGCTCTCTCGAGCACCATCTCGGTTACGTCCGTGTGTCTGACCGCGGGCATGTCGAAGCTCGATGCAACGACCTCGCCATAGCCCCAGGTGATCATCTCGCTCACTTCCTCGGGACGCTCGTCGACGAGGAGAATGAGCAGTGCCGCCTGAGGGTGGTTGATCGCCACGCCTTCGACGATCGCCTGGAGGAGCATCGTTTTTCCGGCGCGTGCCGGTGCGACGATGAGTGCGCGCTGTCCGTATCCGATCGGCGCGATGAGGTCGATGGCGCGGCGGGTGAGCTCGGGTCCGACCTTGGCGGGCTTTCCGGTCTCGAGCTTGAGCTTCCGTTCCGGGTAGGACGCAGTGAGCGATCCGAAATCCGGACGGCGGGCAGCGGCGGTGGGATCAGCGCCGTTGATCTGCTGGACGTCGACCACGACGACGCGATTCCTGTGGTCGTGGCCGGTGGTGGCCAGAACATGGTCACAGCGGCGGAGCATGAATTCCCGCGCGACCTGTGTCGGAACGTAGGCGTCGCCGGCGTCGGCGAGATAGCTGTTGGCGGCCCGGCGGACGAATCCGCCTTCGCGCTGCGGGTCGAACCAGCCGGTGGTCTCGCCGTCGGGAATTACCGGGGCTAGCGGAGCGCGCGGCGCCTGCTCTCCGCGCGGGGCGTTCTGTTGCTGGCCCCCCTGTCCCTGTCCCTGGCGCTGCGGTCGTCCGCGGCCGCGCTGATTGCGGGACCGCCGGCCGTTGTTGCTTTGCCGGTTGTTGTCGCGATCGCGTGGGCCACCCAGCTGCCGCTCGCGATTTCCCTCTCGTCCCTGACCCATGCCCTGCGGATCGTACTGCTGTTGATTCGGTGAGGGCGATTCGGGGAGTGAGGAAGTCTGGCCCGTTGTCGGTGACGAAGCACCGGGCGACGGAGCGGGATCGGCGGCGGGAGAAGGCATTGCCGGTGAGGTCATGTTGCCCGGCGCATCAGGAATCTGGGCGGCGTCGGGCGGGGGCGTTGAGGGATCCATTGGCTCCAGATACGGATCGACATCTCCGTACGATTCGGGAGAAGTAGGTTGATTGCCGGACGGACGGGGCCGGCGGCCGCGACGAAATGGACGTCGGCGTTCGCTCATGCAGTTGTGGTGTGGCTGGAGAAGAAAAGTGGTGCTTTGAATAGCTCACGGTGACGCGGGGAAGACTCACGCGAATACCGGAACCCGACTCTGTTCGAAAGGCGCGCCGCTACGGCTACGCTCGTGCAAGAATGGTACTATCGGTCGCCGGAAATGTCCAGCAATTGTGTGAATGGTAGGGGGGCGTACACGTATTGTCCAGCGACAGGCGCCCAATACCTTTCCGGCATGACCGAATCGTTGACCGATCCGCTTCCTGACCTCGAGCGCGCAGTCGAGGAACGTCCGGAAGATGCCAAGGCCATCGTCGCGCTCGCCAATCACTATTGGCTGATCGGCGCCGGTCCCGAGACGGTCGGACAGCTCGCTTCGCGCGCGATTGCGGCAGATCCCGACAACCGCGCCGCCTGGCACCTGTGGGCGCTGGCCGAGTCGAATCCGCGCGAGCGTGTCACCCGCTGGCAACAGGTCTCGACGCGCTTTCCCGAGGACGATCTGGCCAAAGCCAATCTCGCGGATAACGCCGCGAG
>JBKKAY010000044.1:0-4503 GCA_046714195.1 Gemmatimonadaceae bacterium | reverse complement strand
GCGACGGTTGCCTGGGAGAGAAACGGTGCGGTTTTCACCGACAATCGCTATAGCCGGGGGCATCGGTGGAAGTTCGACGGTGGCGTCGAAGTTCCCGCCTCCTCCTCGCCCCATGTGGTGCCCGAGCCGCTGTCGGTCGCGGCAGCGGTGGATCCCGAGGAGGCATTCGTCGCCTCGGTGTCGAGCTGTCACATGCTGTGGTTCCTGTCGATCGCGGCAAAGCGCGGGCTGGTCATCGACAGCTACCGGGACGATGCAGTTGGCATCATGGGTCGCAATCCAAAGGGGAAGATCGTCGTTGCGACGGTGAGGCTAGAGCCTCGGGTATCGTTCAGTGGAGCGAAGATACCGGCGAGGGACGAAATTACATCCCTGCATCACGAGGCACACGAAGCGTGCTACATAGCTAATTCCATCACCACCGAGGTAAAATGCGAGCCCGTTTACCCCTGAACCGCACCGCCAATGGCTGACCAGCGACGAGAATGCCTCAAATGCCACGGCTCGATGGACGAGGGTTTTATGCTCGACCACACTTACGGCGGGTACGGCATGCCTACCTTCGTGCTGGGGCCGATGCGAAAAAAGTGGTATGGAATCGCGCTCAAAGGCCAGACCAAATTCAATGTCATCACCTACCGGTGCTCTCGCTGCGGATTCCTGGAGTCGCACGCGCTCGGTCAACAGTAGAGGGAACATTTACGTGTGTTTACTGTCTGATAGCCAGTCGCACCAACCCGAACGAGAGCCCCCCAACATGAATCGTTCACTGCCACGCTTGTTCACTGGATTGGTCGTCATTCCAGCCGCTCTCGTCCTGCTCGCCGCGAAGCTCACCAGCGGCGCGACGTCGAGCTCGTCAATGTCATTGCCGAGCCCGGCGTTCGATGAGAGTAGCGGGGTCGCGGCGGATGACACCGCGTATTTCGCGGGTGGCTGCTTCTGGGGAATCGAGGGCGTGTTCGAGCACGTGAAGGGGGTCAAGTCCGCGGTCTCGGGCTACTCGGGCGGTACGGTCGTGAATCCCTCCTACGACCGGGTGACCGGCGGCGAAACCGGACATGCGGAGACCGTCCGCGTGATCTACGACCCGGCGGAGATCGGCTACGGCAAGCTGCTTCACATCTTCTTCTCGGTCGCGCACGATCCCACGCAGCTGAACCGCCAGGGCCCTGATCGCGGCACCCAGTATCGCTCCGCGATTTTCTTCAACAACCTCGAGCAGCAGCGGATCGCTCAGAAGTACATCGCACAGCTCACCTCAGCGAAGTTCTTCTCGCAGCCGATCGTCACCCAGCTGGTGAAACTGAACGCGTTTTACAGGGCCGAGGATTATCACCAGGACTACATGGTGCACCACCCGAATCAGCCCTACATCGTCTTTCACGATGCGCCCAAGGTGGCCGCGCTCAAGAAACAGTTCGCGGACGTCTATCGGGATTAGGTTTTTCGGATGGACGTGCAGCTGCTGGTGGTTCCGTACGACTCGGGTCAGCGCGGCGCGCGGATGGGCGCGGGGCCCGAACGCCTCTTAGAGGCGGGAATCGAGCAGACCCTCACCGACCAGGGTCACCGGGTTCAGACCACGCTCATCGCGCTGCCGCCGGAATCGTGGACCTCCGAGATCGGCACCGGCTTCGAGCTGATGCGGCGCGTCTCCGCCGCGATCACTGCGAGGCCGGGGAGCATGCCGGTGATACTGGCCGGCAACTGCATCAACACCGTCGGTGCGGTCGCATCCCGCTCCCCGTCCCCCACCGGTGTTGTCTGGTTCGACGCCCATGGCGATTTCAACACTCCGGACACCACGACCAGCGGGTTCCTCGACGGCACGGCACTGTCGGCGATCGTCGGCCGATCGTGGCGCGAGCTGGCTCTCACAGTGCCCGGATTCCGCCCTCTTCCCGAAGAGTTCGTGTGCGTGGTGGGAGCGCGCGATCTGGACCCGCTGGAGAGACGGCTGCTCTCGGAATCCCGGGTCGCGCTGATCGGCGCAGCTGAAATTCGCTCGGCACTTCCCGCGGCAACAGCATCGCTCGCCAGGCGAGTGCCGAGCACCCACGTTCACATCGATCTGGATGTTCTCGATGCATCAGTGGCGCGCGCGAACTCCTACGCCGTGGGCGGTGGGCTGGATCTGGAAACGATGGAGTTCGCTCTCAGTCTGATCGGTCAGGACCTTCAGATAACCGGGATGACGCTCTCGGCCTATGATCCCGCCGAAGATTCAGATGGCCGCGCTGCCAGGGCCGCCATCCGGCTCGTATCAGCGGCCGTGAGCGTGGCTCAGGGCACTTCCCTCGACAGGACGTAGAAGTTCTCGTCCACCCGAAACTTTTCCCCGCTGGTGAGACGGACTGGAGTGGTCAGCCAAGTCTCGATCGGCTGAATAAAACGAAACGTGCCTGGGGAAAGCGTCACCTTCACGGGCATGTCGAACCCGGGCACGACATTGGCCCACCGGTATGAGAGCGTCTCGCCGCTGATCTTGTACTCGAGAACCGGGATCATGGTGGTGCGCAGATACTGGTCGAACACCTTCGCCAGATCGAGCCTGGCGTTCCGGCTCATGTAATCCTCGATCTGCTTGCCGCTCACCGTCTGCCGGGCGAAAGTCTCATTGATCCCACGCAGCACACTCCGCCAGCGCGCGTCGTCGTTCACGAGATGGCGGATGGTGTGCAGCATGTTGCCGCCCTTGTCGTACATATCGCCGGACCCCTCGTGATTGAGTCCGTAGATGCCGACGATCGGGCGGTCGTTGCTGATGCCTGCCCGTTTTCCGATGATGTATTCAGCGCCGGCCTCGGGCCCCTGCTGGCACTCGGTGTACAGTCCCTCCGCGTAATCCGCGAAGCTCTCGTGGATCCACATGTCGGCCGCGTCGCTCATCGTGACGTTGTTGCCCCACCACTCGTGGGCCGCCTCGTGCACGATGATGAAATCCCACTTGAGTCCGCGCCCCGTCTGTGAGCGGTCGCGGCCCCGATAGCCGTTGAGATAATGATTTCCGTACGCGATCGCGCTCTGGTGCTCCATGCCGAGGTGCGGGGTCTCGACGAGCTTGAAGCCGTCTTCGTACCACGGGAATGGGCCGAACCAGTGCTCGAAGCATTGGAGCACCGGCTTCACCTGCTGAAAGTGTTTCTTCGCCGTGTCCAGGTGATACGCCAGAGGCCAGTAGTCGAGCGTCAGCCTTCCTTTCTCACCTCGGTATTCATCGCTGAAGTGCGCGTAGTTACCTGCGTTGACAGCGACGTTGTAGTTGTTGATCGGGTTTTTTACGAACCATTCATATGTCGTGGTCCCGTCGCCATTCGAGCGTGTGCTGCGGAGGCGGCCGTTGGACACGTCGACGATCGGATCGGGCACGGTGATGGCGACACGCTGGCTGTCCGGTTCGTCGGAATAAATGTCCTTGTTTGGCCACCACACGCTCGCGCCCAGGCCTTCGTTGGCGGTCGCTATCCAGCGGTTGCCCAGGCTGTCGCGGGCCCAGACGAAGCCGCCGTCCCACGGGGCGCGCAGCGCCACCGTCGGCTTCCCGTGGTAATAAACGGAGATCGACTTCCACGTCCCGACGCGTTGTGGCGAAAGAAGCCGGACGAAGAGAGCATGGCCCTCGCGTCGAACACTGAGATCGGTCCCGTCCTGGACGATGCTGTCGACCACCAGCGGCTGCTGCAGGTCGATCTGCATCTCGCGCGCAGCGCCGACGATACCATAGGTGATGGTGTTGTGCCCGACGATCGAGCTGTCCGCCGGATTGATGCGGACGTGTAGATCGTAGAAAGCGGCATCCCACCACGCGCGCTCGGGGGTGTTCGATCCGCGCAGCGTATCGGCACGGGTGAACGTGGGGGCCTGGGCGAATGCGGCATCGGGTGGAACAGCGGCGAGACCCGTGAGGAGAAGCACCAGCGCTGTTCGATTCATCCGATCCCCAGTGGGAGCCCGTTCATCGTCGCGGCACCGCGTGCCGCGCGCGACGAAAGGTAAGCGATGGCCGGCGGACGGCGTATCATTCGGGGCAGCACTCAACGGAGAATGAATGGAATTCCGCCTCGAAGACGCCGTTCCAGTACTGGAGCGGACGCCCACAGTCATTTCCTCGCTGTTGGAATCGATGCCGGCGGGCTGGCTGGATGCGCGCGAACGCCCGGACGCCTGGAGTCCGCGTGAGATCGTCGCGCACCTGATCTGGGGCGAGCGCACCGACTGGATCCCGCGTGCGCGAATCATTCTGGCCCAGGGGCCCCACCGCCGGTTTCAGCCGTTCGACCGCTTCGCCGAGCTCAAGTCCGACCGCCCTCTGAATGATCTGCTCAAGGAGCTGGACCAACTCCGGGCCGGCAACCTCGCAACGTTGCGCGGCTGGAACCTCAAGCCCAAGGATCTCGACCTGACCGGTGATCACCCGGGCCTGGGACCCGTCACGCTGCGGCAGCTGCTCGCCACCTGGGTGGCGCACGACCTTACGCACATCGCTCAGATCACGCGCAC
>JBKKAY010000043.1:0-2720 GCA_046714195.1 Gemmatimonadaceae bacterium | reverse complement strand
TACTGCGATTTCTCGATCGCCGTCCGATCCGCGACTCCGGTCGATGAGTACCTAACCGCCCTCCGCGCCGAGATCGGTGGCACACTTCAGAAAAATTCTGCGCTGAGCACCGTCTACCTGGGCGGCGGGACCCCCTCTCGGCTCGGCGGTTCCGGCGTGGCTCGCCTGATCGAGCTGGTCCGCGATGCGGCGACCATCGAGCCCGACGCCGAGGTCACCATGGAGGCGAATCCCGACGACGTAACCCACGAAGCGGCCGCGGCTTGGGTCGGGGCCGGTGTCAACCGCGTTTCGCTCGGCGCGCAGAGCTTTGATGACGGCGCGCTCGAATGGATGCATCGCACACACGATTCGGCCCAGATCGGCCAGGCGGTCCGTATCCTTCAGGGCGCCGGGATCGAGAACCTCTCCCTCGATCTGATCTTTTCACTGCCGGCCCACCTCAACCGGTCGTGGGAGTCGGACATCGAGAAGGCGCTCGCACTCGATCCGTCGCACATCTCGCTCTACGGGCTGACGGTCGAGCAGCACACACCGATCGCCCGTTGGGCCGACCGCGGCACCATCGTCGAGGGCAGCGAGGAGAAGTACGAGGAGGAGTTCCTCTACGCCCACAAAACGATGTCGGCCGCGGGTTTCGAACACTACGAGGTGTCGAATTTTGCCCGGCGGGGCCGAGCGTCTCGTCACAATTCCGCCTACTGGACCGGCGCCGAGTACGTGGGCGTTGGCCCATCCGCGCATTCGTTCGATGGCGCGTTCAGGCGGTGGAACGTTCCCGCTTACGCGAATTGGGTGAAGCGATTGTCGGCCGGTGAATCAGTAATCGCCGGCGAGGAGCTGCTCACCGCCGAGAACCGGGAAGCCGAAGACGTGTACCTCGGACTGCGGACCCAGAATGGGTTGGTTCTCGGTTCGAGTGAGGTCGACTTCGTCGGTTCCTGGGTGCGCGAAGGCTGGGCCGACCTCGATGCCTCGAGACTCCGACTGACCGCGACCGGTTGGCTCCGCCTGGACAGCCTTGCCGCCGATATCGCCGCCCGCCGCACCAACCACCATTTAGCACTCAGTAAAAGCGCGTAGTCGTTGCTATATTTGAAGTTATGCCCGCACCAAGTCTCAACGAACGCGAACGTCGAGTCCTCGAAGCGGTAATCGAGACCTACGTCCAGACGGCTCAGCCGGCTGGGTCGCGGGCGCTCGCGCAAAAATTCGGGCTGGGTGTTTCGGCGGCGACCATCCGCAACACCATGAGCGACCTGGAGGAGAAGGGGTACCTCTACCATCCGCATGCCTCTGCCGGACGCGTTCCGACCGACGTGGCCTACCGCGTCTACGTCGATTCGCTCATTCCGATTCGTCCGCCCGCGGCCAGTCAGCGCAAAAAACTCTCTGACCAGATCGGCACCGGCGGCTCTGCCGTCGAAGCGATTCTTCGCCGCGCGGCGCAAAGCCTTGGCGTCATCACCCAGGAGCTCGGCATCGCGCTCGGACCGCGACTCGACAACTCGACCCTCGAACGGGTCGAGCTGATTCGACTTTCGTCCGAGCGCCTTCTCGTCGCGCTCACGCTTTCCGCCGGATCGGTGCGCACCATTTTCGTCGACGTCCACGGCGAGATTGCCAACGCAGCGATCGAGGAAGTCACGCGCGTCCTCAACGAGCGGCTCGGCGGGCTCAAACTGCGGCAGATCCGCGCATCGCTCGGCGATCGCCTGCGCGATGTCGGCCCCACGCGGGAAGCGTCAGACCTGCTCAACGTCTTCATCGACGAGGGCGACCAGCTATTCGACAATGCGATGGACCTCAACACCGACACGGTCGTGCTGGGGCAGGCGTCGGTTTTAGCGGAGCAGCCGGAGTTCTCGAGCGTCGACAACATGCGGAAGCTGGTCGCCCTCACCGAGACCCGTGAGAAACTCGGGGAGCTGCTCCTTCGTCGTAGTGAGGCGGGCGGAGTGTCGATCACCATTGGCAATGAGCACAACGACCCGAAGCTCGCGAGCTTCACGGTGGTGACCGCGTCCTACCACGCCGGTCCGCTCACCGGCGTGATCGGCGTGATCGGACCGACGCGGATGCCGTACGACAAAGTGATATCACTCGTCACCCACGCTTCCGAGCTGGTGACTGATCTGTTGAGGGAGAACTCCAGGAACCATGGCTGATTATTACAAGATCCTCGAGTGCTCGCGCGACGCGAGCGATGACGAGATCAAGAAGTCGTATCGCAAGATGGCCATGCAGTACCACCCGGATCGCAACGCCGGCTCCGCCGAGTCGGAAGAGAAGTTCAAGGCGATCACCGAAGCGTACGACGTTCTGCGTGACCCCAACAAGCGCGCGCTGTACGATCGTTACGGCGAGGCCGGACTGCGCGGCGGCGCGGGCGGCTTCCACCACGTCGATCTGTCCGAAGCGCTCAACATCTTCATGCGCGACCTTGGCGGCTTGGGCGGCCTGGGCGGATTCGGAGACCTGTTTGGTGGTGGGGGCGGGGGGAGAGGAAGCGGGCCACGCAGCGGATCAGACATCAAGCTCACCATGCAGATGTCGTTGGCGGAGGTCGTCACGGGAGTCGAGAAGACCGTAACGGTTCGCCTGCTCGAGCCGTGCGACCGGTGCGAGGGACGCGGCGCCGAGCCCGATACTTCGACCACCATCTGCGGGACGTGCAACGGCAGCGGTGAAGTGCGCCGCGCCCAGCGGTCGTTCTTCGG
>JBKKAY010000042.1:0-14153 GCA_046714195.1 Gemmatimonadaceae bacterium | reverse complement strand
TCCGAACGCCCAGAGACTCGGAGAACCGGTGGCGGCCAACCCGGCCAGCCCACGTAGGCGGTAGGAACCCCCCGACGAGCTCCGTTGTCAAGATGTAACTCCAAGCGGCACAATGGCTTACGAGGTTTGGTTTTCGATCGAAAAAGCCTTCCATTTGAGGGCAAATCCGCTATATTAAAAAGAGTAAACATCTGTCGGTCCAAGCCGTTGGGGGGCATTGAACTCAGTCCTTGGACTGGGGTACAGTGCGCTTCACCCAAGCGCCGATTTCCTGCTCCAAGGAGGAAGTTGTGAACCGATTCAAGATTGCCCTCAAGTCCCGGCTCGCCGGGAAAATCGCGTTCGGACTGACCGCCGTCGTCGCCGGTGCCTATACGGTTCCGCGGGTCACCTCCAACACCGAGCACGTGAACAGGGTCCTCGACCAGGTCCTGACGGCGGCCGACACTGCCTCGCCCGGGTGGGATCTGCCCAACATCGACCACGCGCGTGTGGATTCGTGGGTCAGCAAGTTCACGACGAGCAAGAGCCTCAAGCCGCAGTTCGCCATCTGGCTAGAGCGGAAGGCGAAGTACGAGCCGATGATTTCGGCCAAGCTGACCGAGCGCTCCATGCCGCAGGACCTGATCTATCTCGCCATGATCGAGTCGGGCTTCAACCCGAAGGCCAAGTCGCCAGCCGCGGCGGGTGGGCTCTGGCAGTTCATCAGCGAAACGGGTCGGCGCTATGGCCTTACGGTCAACACGCGCGTCGACGAGCGCAATCATCCGGACAAGGCGACCGAGGCCGCCTTGTCGTACCTGTCGGATCTTCACGACCGGTTCGGCTCGTGGTATCTCGCCGCCGCGGCATATAACACCGGCGAGAACAGAGTCGGCCGTCTGATGAAGCAGGTCACGGGTAGGGAAAAAGGGACCGATGCGGACTACTATCGCATCTCGCACCTCCTTCCAAAGGAGACCCGCGAATACGTTCCGATGATGATCGCGGCAGCGCGCATCGGAAAGGATCCGGTCAAGTATGGCTTCGGGGAAGAGCTGATCGCCCTCGCTGACTAGGCAGCTCCCGAGAAGTAAAAGAGGCCGTCGAAAGACGGCCTTTTTTTTGTCTCGAACAGAGCCTCAAAGGCCCCCCCAAACGCCCCAAAAAGCGCCTGTTACGGATGAGCTTACAAAGTCGTCCCCTGGTCGTCTCATAACTGAGCGCCCCCGGGACGGCTGAGCTATCGGCCCCCGAGGGTGGTCCCCGTGAGAAGGTCCCGCGAGAAAATCTCCCGTCAAAGGGCAAATCCGTCGAAAGGCGGAGACGCAAAGCTCCGTGGCTAAGGCCTCCTTACGGAGAGCTAAGCTGGACGTGCTACCGAAGAGAGCCTATGATGACCGCGACAAAGATCGGCTTGGCGTTCCTCCTTGCCGCATGCTCCGAATTGACCTCTGCAGAAGATCCGGGAAATCCCGGAAACGACCCATCCAGTCCTGGATCCGAGTCGGCGCCAATTCCAGTTGGCGCGAATCCGATCGCCGGTGCGAGTTTCTGGGTGAGCCCCACTTCCCACGCCCGCGACCAGGCGAACGAGTGGAGAGCGACCCGGCCCGCCGACGCGGCCCACATGGACAAGATCGCCAACAACTCACAGGCGGCGTGGTTCGCCGAGTGGAGTGGCAACGTCCAGAGCGCGGTCGACAGCTACGTCACCACCGTTACGGCGACCGGAGCCATTCCTGTCCTCGTGGCTTATAACATTCCGCAGCGTGATTGCGGCGGGTTGTCGGGCGGCGGCGGCGCCAGCGCGGCCGACTACCGCACCTGGATCTCGAGCTTCGCCGCGGGCCTTGCCGGACGCCGCGCGATCGTGATCCTCGAGCCGGACGCCATCGCGAACTGGGATTGTCTCTCCAGCGCGGATCGCGCGACCAGGATCTCGCTGATGCAGCACGCCGTTCAGGCGCTCAAGGCACAACCGGGCACCGCGGTCTATCTCGATGGCGGAAACCCCAGCTGGCTGTCGGCGAGCGAGCAGGCGTCGCGTCTGAGAGCGGCCAACATCGCCGGCTCCGATGGCTTCGCCCTGAATGTCTCCAACTTCTTCTCGTCTTCCCAGAACATCAGCTACGGCGCGAGCGTCTCATCCCTCGCCGGCGGGAAGCATTTCGTCATCGACACCAGCCGCAACGGGCTCGGCTCCGCGGGTCCCGGCCAGTGGTGCAATCCTGCCGGTCGCGCGCTCGGCACGCCCGCGACGACGAACACCGGACACACGCTCGTCGATGCATTCCTGTGGATCAAACCTCCGGGAGAGTCCGACGGTGCTTGCAATGGCGCCCCGGGCGCGGGAGAGTGGTGGGCGGAATATGCTCTGGGGCTGGCCCAGAGAAGCTCGATTTAACTTCTGGCATCTCGAACAAAAGACCCGAGCATTCGCTCGGGTCTTTTTTCTTTGATACCGCGTTGCGTTTTGAGTTAACCGTTGGTGCGTTGTCCGTTATTGCGTTCAGACGCCGCGCAAACGCTAAACGGAAAACGCTGAACTGTAGACTCACAACGCAACGCAGTGTCAGTTATTGAATTTTCTCCGAAAGAAACGGGTACCCTCGCATGTGATACAGAGCCGCCTCGAGTATCACCGCTTCGGTGTTGATCCCCGGAGTCCCTGTCGGTCTTAGCGTTCCTTCGTAAACCCCCGCGCCCCAACCGCGACCTTCGATCGCCGCCGGCTGCACAGCCTGAAGCGCGACCAAAGTGTAAGGCGAGGGAATCAGCGAGTGCCAGGCAAAGGCCGCCTTGGCGCTGATCCAGCGCGGCCGGTCGACGACGCCCAGCCCCGGCGGACCGTCGACGGTGAACGACCGGCCCTGACGATAGACGTTGTAGTAGTAGAAGTAGTAGGGCGGATCCGGCAACGCGTCCTCGCTGACCATCGTGATCGTCCCCGTGCTTCTGTATCTGGCTTCCTGAGCGGCGAGTACGCGCCAAGCCTGAGCGCGAATCTCCGGTGAGTACCACCCCGTCTCCAGGCCGAGCATGATGTACGGCTCGCTCGTGACATATTCATTGCCCCGCGTGTCGGCGACGATGCTCACTCCGTTCACGCTCACCGGCAGCGCGTTCAGGCGCGCATCGAGGGCCTTCGCGGCGCGGAATCCCCACAAGGCGAAACCGGCGGCGGAGTACTGCTCGTATCCCATCTTTCCTTCGGGATACATGCGCTTCGATCCGTTCTCCGGGGCCAGATCCTCTCCCCGGAGATATCCCTCGCCGACGAGCCTGGTCATGTCGAGCCGCTCAACGATCGCCGTCGCCAGCGGCATGTGCTGCGGATGATTCACCGCGACAATGCGGAGCCAGACGAGAAGCCGCCCCATGTCGATCGCCGACCAGCCGATGCCCTTCGTCGACGGCGTGAGATCGCGGCCGACCATCCGACCGGTGTGAGCGTCGTACATCTTGTTGAACGCGGCACCTTCGAACAAAGGCATCGAAGCGAGCGTGGTCAGGACTTTCTGAGTGCGCTGGTGATAGGTCGCATCGGTTATGAGGCCGAGGCCGTGGGCTGAATACGTGGCCGCGAGCAGGCTCGCGATGTCCCAAACGGTCAGGAACTGATAGGAGTCGTGTGCGCGGGCAAGACCGGTGGATGGGACGTAGTTCCGCTCCACGAACGCCCACGCAGTACGTGCGGCGCTCATGTACAGCTGCCTCTCGTCGAGTATGACCCCCGGTACCGGTGGCGGAGGAGGTGCTCTCCGAGTCTGCGCGTGGAGCGGGAGGGGAGATATGGACAGCATGACGGCCACGGCGATCGGTCCACACCAACGATTCTTGAGTCGCATTGAGTTCGCGTCAGGCGAGAGGAACGGACGTTGCCAAGCTAGTGCAGGAACGTTGCCGCGCTCTGGCCCTCGCGGGCATTGTGGTATCCGACGCCGGGATTGCGCGTCTACTACGCGTGTCTGGCCGCTTTTGCGGCGAGGGTACGAATCTGGCATACCGATGAGCACGGTCAGGGTTACGCCAAACCGGCTTCATTGGCCGGCGGCATCGGGCCACGAACCAATAATGTGAGATGAACATGAGACTCAAAAGTCACCGCACCGCACTGCTCGCCATCGCAGCGGCATTTGCCGGCTCTATTGCGATTGCCCCCGCGGCCCAGGGGCAGCTGTCTCAGCTACACCCTTCGTTCTACGGATCCGCGGAGTGGGATACCGAGGACAGCCAGTTCTACCTGCTCGGGATGTACGTCGGAATCGCGAAGCTCGGATGGTCGCCATATCTGAACGTGAACGGATACCACCTCCGTTATGATGACCTCGGAGTGACGAAGAAGCTGTCGGCGATTTCGCCGACGATCGGCCTCGCCTACGCCGGAACGAGAGGTGGATTCTCCTTCGGCGGCGGTTATACCTGGGTAGACTACGAGGATCCGACGATTCCGGGAGCAGAGGGCGGTGCCAGCAGCGGCCCGCACGCTGCGTTCGGCGCGTATCGCGACGGGTCGGGCGACCGTCCTGTTCGCACTCAGTTCCTGTCGAATTACAACTTCGGCGCCAAATACCTGTGGACGCGCCTTCGCTTTTCGAAGCCAATTACTGAGAGGACACGCCTCGGCCTCGAGCTGATCGGCCAGGGTGGCGGAGAGAATGGATCGTACAGCAACACCTTCAAGGTAGGACCGACCCTCGAGTTCCAGGTGAGCGACGCTCTCCGTTTGGGAGGTGTAGTCGGGTATAAGACCACCGGCGGCACCCGATTCCCCAACGAAAGACAGAACGCGGCGTACTTCAAGCTCGAGTTCTCGCTCTCGCCGTTCTAGATCGCAGTGCTTTCAAAAACCCCCGGAGATCACTCTCCGGGGGTTTTTTGTTGCAGCAAGCCCTGGAGTCTCCGCTTCACCGCGGGCCATTCGTCGTCCAGGATGCTGTAGTAGATGCTGTCCCGGTAGCGGCCGGTCCACATCAGAGTGTGCTTGCGCAGAATCCCCTCTTCCTTAGCTCCGATGCGCAGCATCGCTTTCCTCGAGGGCTCGTTGAGCACGTCGGTCTTGAGCTCCACACGCACAAGCCCAAGCTTCTCGAACGCGTGTGACAGCATGAGATACTTGGCCTCGGTGTTGACCGTGGTCCTCTGCCACGGCTTGGCGAGCCACGTCCAGCCGATCTCGATGCGGCGGTTCGCGGGATCGTAGTTGCCGAAGCGCGTGCTCCCGACGATGCGCCCGCCCCCGGAGTCCCTCACGATGGTGACGAAAGGAAGACCGCTGCCATCGCGCATCGTCCGAAGTCCGGAATCCATGTAGTCCCGCATGTCCGCGCGTGTTCGCGGGATCACCACGGTGAGCCGCCAGATCTCCGGATCCAGCCCTACCTCGGTCAGGCCTTGGAGGTGGGCCTCTGACATAGGCTCGAGTCGGATCAGATTTCCCTCGAGCACGACCGGCTCGAGCGGCGGTCCCCCGCCGACGGTCACGTGCCGGCCGAAGGGAGCGCGATGACCGGGTGCCTCAGGTGAAAGTTGGTGGCCTGCTGATATGCGTGCGCCACCGCCAGCAGCTTCCCTTCCTCGAACAAACCGCCGAGGAAGGTGAGTGAGACCGGAGTGCCATCGTCGCGGAATCCGTTGGGCAGTATCACCGCCGGATGCCCGGTGAGATTGGTGGCGACGAGCTGAGAGAGACCGGAGGCGGACGTCGGCGTCACGATCACATCTACCGTTTTCATGAGCTTGTCCCACTGTTCGATTGCGATCGATCGCGCCCGGTTTGCGTTGACGTAGTCCACGGCCGGAATGAAGCGCGCGGTGCGGAAGGTGTTGGCCCAGTCCCCTTTTCCCTGTTGGACGAGAAGCTTGTCGCGATCAGAGCGGGTCATCTCGTCGAACGCCGCGGCCGCTTCCGCTGTCAACGTGAGGCGCATCGCATCGTAATTCAGCTCCGGGATCTCGACGGGGATGAGATCGACTCCCAGCCCGCGCAGCACGGAAAGCGCGGCATCGTCGAACTTCTTGGACGCGTGCAGGGTGCGTTTTTCGTCCTTGGGATCGATTTGCGGGAGGTCGAACGCGCTCTTGATGTAGCCGACCCGCATGGATCGCACTGAGATTCTCGCGTCCCAGTGGTAGTCCGCGGATATGACGGTGTTGTCGCGGCCATCCGGACCGTAGATGGCGCCGAGCACGAGCGCGCAGTCTTCGACGCTCCGGCAGATGGGGCCGAGCTTGTCCATCGTCCAGGAAAGCGCCATCGCTCCCGTCCGCGGGACCCGGCCGAACGTCGGGCGGAGCCCGGTGGTTCCACACCGCGTGGCGGGCGAGGAAATGGAGCCGAGGGTCTCGCTGCCGAGCGAAAACCCGACAAGACCGGCGGCCGTTGCGGACGCCGGTCCGGCGGACGATCCGCTCGAGCCCTGGTCGATCTTCCACGGATTCTTTGTGGTCGCCTCGAACCAGATGTCCCCCTGCGCCAGCTCCCCGAGTGTGAGCTTGGCGACGAGGACCGCCCCAGCGGCATCGAGTCTTTCGACCACCGTCGCATCGGCGTCGATGGTTTGATCCTTGAACGGCCCGGCGCCCCATGTGGTCTTGTATCCACGGACCGCGAGGAGGTCCTTGGCGCCCCACGGAATTCCGTGCAGCGGGCCGCGGTACCTGCCGCGCGCGATCTCAAGGTCGGCGGCTCGAGCCTGCTTGAGCGCGCGTTCTTCAGTGAGCGTGATCACGCACCGGAGAACCGGGTCGTACTTCCTGAGGCGTGCCAGGTACATCTGGGTCAGCTGCAACGAAGTCACGCGCCGCGAGCGAACGAGCTCCGACAGCGCGGTCACGGGAAGAAATGCCAGGTCCTCGAGATTCGCGGTGAGCGCGTGCCGGGGGACGCTGCTCCGCACCGGCAGTCTCCGCTTGTCCGCGGCGACGGTTCTCCCCGGCGGCAGTGGGTTGAAGACAAAGGCCGGAGAAACGGAGTTGTCGAGCGGAATCTTGTGCAGTGCGGCGATGCGCTGGGTCTGGGACTTGAGTCCGTCGACCATCATCTCCCGCTCTTCCGGATCGAACTGGACTCCGGCGACTTCCTCAGCGTCGGCGATCGTGGCGGCGGTGATCTCCGTCCCGGACGCCACCTTTGCCCAGAGAACGCCGGGAAGCAGCGTCCCTCCCAAGCCGACGCTGGCGAAATAGCCCATGAATTCGCGGCGATCGTACCCTTGAAGTTTCGTCATATGACTCCGTTATCCGCGCATTAGCATCCACAAAACTGAAGCAGGGAGCCAACAATCATCAACCGACCTGCGACTTACTGAAAGCAGGCCTTCCGTCGAACTCCTGCAGCTTCTCGACATGCATCCACCGGTACTTTGCGCCGACTTTCTGGAGCAGGCCGATAATCTCAGCATCGCCGAGGTCTCCGGCGTCGGGACGGATGAACCGGCACCGGAAGTGATCGACCAGCGAGATGGTGCGATCGTTGGACGGAAAGACCATCGCGCCGCGGTTGGTGATCATCTGGAGGCGCACACCCGAGGCGCCCGCCACCTGCTCGAGCGCCTTTGCGATCTCAGCCGGCTGGTGCTGGGTCTCGACGAAGATGTCGACTCCGATCACGCGTCGCTTGCCGGTCGCAACGGCGCTCACGCCGGGGGCAGAGGTCGGCATCTTCACCTTCTTGTATTCGCGGGGCGGGCTCACGGTCGATCTCTTGCCGAGATTCGAGATCACGGCCTCGGTGAACTGCGTCGTGGAAGTGGGCGGCGCCGTTCCCATCATGTCGCCCGTCCGGATTCCGCTCTCGAGCGTGACGAGTACTGCCTGTTCGACTTCGTTCGCCGCCTTCCCCTCGCCGATGTGCCTGAGCATCATCGCGGCACTCAGGACGAGCGCCGTGGGGTTCGCCTTGTTCTTCCCGGCGATGTCGGGAGCGGAGCCGTGGACCGCCTCGAAAATGGCGACATCGTTGCCAATGTTGGCCGAAGGCGCGAAGCCGAGCCCTCCGGTGAGCCCCGAGGTGAGGTCGCTCAGGATGTCGCCGTTCATGTTGGTGGTGACGATCACATCGAACTGCTCGGGGCGCATCGCCAGCTGGTGGGCGCAGTTGTCGATGAGAATGTGCTTCGACTCGATCTCCGGGAACTGCGGCGCAAATTCCTCAAAGGTGTGCTGGAGCAGACCTTCGCTCAGCTTCATGATATTCGCCTTTGTGGCGCAGTGGACGCGCTTGCGTCCTGCGGCCTGGGCGAAGGCGAAAGCGAGCCTGACGATTTTCTCGCAGCCTTCGCGCGAGATCAGCTTCAGGCTCTCGGCGACTCCGGGGGTCTGCATGTACTCGATTCCCGCGTACAGATCCTCGATGTTCTCCCTCACGAGGACGATGTCCAGCTTCCGGCCGGTGAACGGCGTCTGGACTCCAGGGAGCTCGCGCACCGGGCGGATGTTGCCGAAGGTCTCGAACAGGGTGCGCAAGGTGACGTTGGCGCTCCTGTTCCCGAATCCGATCGGGGTCTCCAGCGGGCCTTTGAGGACGACGCGCGTGCGCTCGATGGACTCAATGGTCTCCTTGGGGATTCCGGTCTCGATTCCCTTCTTGAATGCGGCGGCGCCTGCTTCGCGCCGCTCGAACTCGATTGATACGCGGGTCGCTTGGACGATGCGGAGCGCCGCTTCGACGACTTCCGGCCCGATTCCGTCGCCCGGAAGCACTGTAACTTTTCGTTTTGCTGCTGTCATTAGAGGAAGTTAGTCCTCCCACCGTGTCGTTTCTACCGCGCGCTTCGTTGACCGTCGCTCGGGCGCGGGTTAGAATGAGTCACCTCGGCGACTGCCGAATTACGCGCGCGTAGCTCAGTTGGATAGAGCGTCGGCCTCCGGAGCCGAAGGTCGTGGGTTCGAGTCCCGCCGCGCGCATTCCTCCCGCCCTTACTGGTTTGCCAGGTAACGGCAACTGAAAGATTCACAGAAAATCACAACCCAGAAATACACAGATCCGAGACGGCAGAGGCGTAGTGCTGAGTTGCGAGCACGACGACCCCAGTTAATCCTGGCCTCTCGCGGTGGTTGAGACTCGGCCTATCGCTTCGCGAGATGTCAGAGAACGACGTGGACCGGTAGGATGTTTTCTCTCGCAACTCATAGCTACGCTTCTGCCGTCTCGCACCCGTGTCGTTCTAGGTTGCAGTTTCGTTACCTAAGGGTCGCGCCTAGACGTTCTTGAGCGCCTGGCCGACCTGGGTCAGCGACTGTCGCGCGTCGCCAAAGAGCATCCGCGTTTTTTCGTGATAGAAGAGCGCGTTGTCGATTCCGGCGAAGCCGTGGCCCATGCTCCGCTTGAGCACGATGATGTTCCGCGCCTTGTCGACATCGAGGATGGGCATCCCATAAATCGGACTCGATGGGTCGTCGCGCGCGGCGGGATTCACGACATCGTTGGCGCCGACGACCAGAACGACATCGGTCTGCGGAAACTCTCCGTTGACCTGATCCATCTCCAATAGCTGGTCATAGGGAACGTTGGCTTCGGCGAGCAGCACGTTCATGTGGCCGGGCATCCGCCCCGCCACCGGATGAATCGCGTACTTCACGCTCACGCCCCGCTTCTCCAGATCCGTCGCCAGCTCGCGGACGGTGTGCTGGGCCTCGGCGACCGCCAGCCCGTATCCAGGCACGATCACCACGCTCCGCGCGTATGCCAGCGCGATAGCGGTGTCCTCGGTGGTCGTCTGCCGTACGGTTCGGTGCACATCCGTCGCCGCAGCAGCGGAGTCCTGGCCCGACGCGCCAAACGCACCGAACAGAACGTTGGCCACCGACCGATTCATGGCCGTGCTCATGAGCAGCGTGAGCAGCGTTCCTGAAGCGCCCACGAGCACGCCAGCCACCACCAGCATCTGATTGTGCAGCACGAAACCGGTGAGCGCGGCGGCCAGTCCGGTAAGTGAGTTCAGAATCGAGATCACCACCGGCATGTCGCCGCCGCCGATCGGCAGCACGAACATCGCTCCGAGGAACAGCGATGCCGCGAACAGCATCCAGAGCGCCGCAGACCCTCCGCTCCCGACAACCACCCACCCGCCGAGGAACACGATCCCCGCCAGGGTGAGCGCGTTGATGAAGCGCTGGAACGGGAACTGGAGTGGCTTCCCCGAGAGGAGCTCCTGAAGCTTGCCGAACGCGATCAGGCTCCCGGTAAACGAAATCGCGCCGATGATCGTTCCCAGGACGATCGACGTCGATTCACCAATCCCGATCGCGGTGCCCGCGCGGGACAGACGCAGGAACTCGGCGACCGACACCAGCGCCGCAGTAGCGCCGCCCATGCCGTTGAAGAGCGCCACCATCTGCGGCATCGCCGTCATCTGGACGGTCCGCGCGAAGTAGATCCCCATCACCGCGCCGATGAACATCCCCAGCGCGATCGACCAGAAGGAGAGGATCTGGCGGTCGAGCAACGTCGCGCCAAGTGCGAGGGTCATTCCGATGGCTGCCAGTCGGTTTCCGGCGCGCGCAGTCGACGGCGAGCTGAGCTGCTTCAACCCGAAGATGAACAGCACCGCGGCGACGATGTAGCTGACAGCAATCACCGACTCGCGCACATCAGCCATCCTTTTTTTCTTCCCCAGTTGAATCTGGCGATGCCATTCGCTTCTTGAACATCTCGAGCATCCGGTCCGTCACCACGAATCCGCCGAACACGTTGGCGGCGCCGAACACCACGGCGATGAAGCCGAGCGCGTGGAGCAGCGGAGTGTCAGCCGAGCCCGCAACGAGCATCGCGCCGAGCACCACGATCCCGTGAATGGCGTTGGTGCCGGACATGAGCGGCGTGTGCAGCACCGACGGCACCCGCGCGATCACCTCGAACCCGACGAAGATCGCCATGATGAAGACGTAGATTCCGAGCACGAGCTCCTGGCTCATCGATTGGCCTCCGCACGATTAGAGTTGGAGCGCCCGACGCGCTCGAGCGTCGGCGCGTGGCGAATCTTTCCGCCCGCGGTGACGCAGACGGCGCTGATGATGTCGTCGTCGAAGTTGAGATTGAGCTCACCCTTCGGGGCGAGGAGAGCGATCAGCGCGGACGCGTTCTTGGCGTACATCTGACTGGCGTGGAAGGCGAGATCGCTGGAGATGTGGAGCGGGGCAATGATCGTGACGTCGTGCTGCACGACGGTCTCGCCCGGCACGCTCAGCTCACAGTTGCCGCCCTGCTCGCCGGCGAGATCGACAATCACCGATCCCGGACGCATCGCTTCCACCGTCCTGGCATCGATGAGGAGGGGAGCCCGCTTGCCGGGAACGAGCGCGGTAGTGATGATCACATCGGCGAGCGCGGCGTGCTCGTGAATCAGCTCTTTCTCCCGCCTGATGTGATCCTCGTTCAGCTCGGTGGCGTAACCACCCGCATCCTGCGCCTCCGTTCCATGCACATCGAGCTCGACGAATGTCGCGCCGAGGCTTTTCACCTGCTCCTTCACCACCGGGCGGGTGTCGAAGGCTTCGACCACAGCTCCGATGCGGCGAGCCGTCGCGATCGCCTGGAGCCCCGCCACGCCAGCGCCGATGACGAGAACCTTGGCCGGCCTCACTGTGCCGGCCGCGGTCATCAGCATTGGAAAGAACTTCTGGAGCGCGTTGGCGGCGATGAGCACAGCCTTGTAGCCGGCGACGGTGCTCTGGGAGGAAAGCGCGTCCATCATCTGAGCGCGCGTAGTCCGCGGCACGAGCTCCATGCTGAAGGCGACGATGTCACGCTCGGCCAGCTTTGCGAACAGCTCCGGATCCCCCGACGGCTGTAGGAGACCGATGAGCGCGGACCCGGACGTCATCATGTCCACCTCCGAGCGCCCCGCGCCGCCGTCCGTAGTGGGGCGCTGAACTTTCATCACCAGCGCCGCGGTTCGGTAGACCTCTTCAGGCGCATCGGCCAAGTCGCAGCCGACGTCTCTGTAGGCTTCGTCGGTGAAGCCCGCGCGGAGTCCGGCACCGCGCTCGATCACGACCTGATGTCCGGCGCGGGTGAGGCTCTGCACCACGTCGGGAACGAGCGCCACCCGCCGCTCCCCGTTGGCGATCTCGCGTGGGACCCCTATCAGCATGCGGTCGCTTTCTGCGTCACAGTCATCTCTGGACCATAAGATACGCGGTCTGGGCGCGGCGCGTTAATATTCATGGTGAATGCCCCGTCAACGTCATTGGTCCGATCTCCGTAACGGAATCATCGCCGTGGCGGCAGTTGCGGCGGTCGTCCTCGCGACTTTTTTCTTCGCGCGGCCAGGGAAGCTGCACGGCAAGAAAGTAACGCTGTACGTACTCGCTGACGACGCCACGGGAGTGAACACCGGCACCCAGGTATGGCTGGCCGGAAAGCACTCCGGCACGGTGACGGACGTCTCATTCCGCACCCCTGGGTTGGATTCAACCGGCCGGCTCCTGATCACAACCGAGATCCTCGTCAGTGATCTCCCTCATGTTCGCCGTGATTCGTGGGCACAGGTCCAGGCCGGCGGAAAGCTCCTCGGAACTCCGGTGGTCTACGTCGCACCGGGCTCATCCGCCTTCCCTGCGCTCGGCGAGGGCGACACCATCCGCACGCGGCCCAAACCGAAAGCACTCGATGTCGCGGCTCAGGCCAAGGGCTCGATGCCGGCGTTCAGGGAGCTGATGACCGAAGTCAAAGCCCTCAATGCGCAGCTGTCGCGGCCGACGGGCACAGTCGGCGCGTTCCGGGCGCGCGGAATGCCGGCCATGGGCGACGCCGGCGAGAGGATGTCTCGCATCACCGGCAAGATGACCGGCGGCGACGGAACGATCGGACTGGCGATGCGCGGCGACCTCACCGCAAGAGCATCGCGTGTCATGGCCGCCGCTGACTCGCTGATGGCGTTCGCGTCGTCGGATGAGGGAAGCATCGGACGCTTTCGCCGGGACAGCACGCTGATGACGACCGCGAAGGGAATCACCGCCGAGCTGGATAGCTTTCGCGCGAGATCCAAGGGATTCGGCAGCGGGGATAGCAGCCTGACCCTCGCCTTGGCCAAGCGCCGCGCGCTGACGGATTCGCTCATCCAGGACATCAAGAAACGGCCGCTGCGGTACATACGCTTCTAACTGCGGGCTGCGGACTCATAGCGGACTGCGGACGAACTGCGGACTGCGAACTAATTGCGGACTGCGGACTAATTGCGGACTGCGAACTAACTGCGGACTGCGAACTAACTGCGGACTGCGAACTAACTGCGGATTGCGGACTGCGGACCAGAGCTTGAGTTCGCAGTTAGTCGCCAGTTCATGCCCCTAGTGAACGCCGGCAGGGAATTGGTTCGGTGGGGTAGGCCACGGTGCCGGTCCGCGGACGTTTGAGGAATATCATCGGGACGTGGCGATTTCCGATCCGCCTCCATCCACGAAACTCACCCGTGATCCGCTGTCACGAATGCGCGCTTACCAGCTGGCGCGTGAGCTGCTCGCCGATTCCTGGACTGATGCGGAGAGACTCCGTCATCACCCCGTAACCGAAAGGGTTTCGGGCCAGCTCTACTCCGCCGTCGGTTCAATCGCCGCAAATCTCGGAGAGGGTTATTCGCGCAGCTCCGGCCGCGACCGTGCCCGAATCTTCGAGTATGCGCTGGGCTCGGTCAGGGAGAGTATGACCTGGTACGAGTCGGCAGCGCCCGTGCTCAGCGTGGAGGTCGTCCGCGAGCGACTTGACAAGCTCGAAGAAATCCGCCGGCTCCTGCTGGCTGTCATCCCCCGCGAGCGAGATCGGCTGATCCGCCCCGCCAAGCTCTAGTGAATCACGCAACTCGCAGTTGGTCCGCAATCCGCAGTTAGTCCGCAGTCCGCAGTTAGTCCGCAGTCCGCAATCGGCTGTCGGCTGTCGTCCATGCCTTGACCCCTCCAACAGCCACAATTAGCTTCGGCTATCAGCTGCGCGCACGCCGGCTCGCGCGCTTCCCTCCCAGTTCCGTTTCGCGCAACAATCTCTGAGCTCTCTCCGGGCTCGGTGCGCCACCCGATCCGTCACTCCGCATCACACCGCCTCCCGCCTGAACATCCTGCCTTCCATTTCCAACAACATCGCGTGGACATCGCCGAACTGAAGAGAAAATCGGTTCCTGAGCTCCAGGAAATGGCCGACGGACTCAAAATCCCCGGATCAGCGGGTGTCCGCA
>JBKKAY010000041.1:0-7328 GCA_046714195.1 Gemmatimonadaceae bacterium | reverse complement strand
TCCCGGTGCTGGTGGTAAAGTCAGTCCCGAGTTATCTCAATCCGCGCGCCTCCGACGCGTTCAGGCGAATAATCGTCCCACTCGACGGATCCACGCTCGCCGAGCAGATCCTTCCACGAGTGCGCTTACTGGCAAAGCTCGAACAATCTGACGTAACACTTCTCCACGTGCTGGCGCCGCAAAACCACCTTCACGAAGAGAGAGCCGATCTGACGCCTCCATGGTGGAACCGGCACATTGCGGTCTCCAGGGCATATCTCGCGAGGATCGAAGCGAGGATGCGGCGCGAAGGACTGCCGGTCGCCACGGAGGTCGTAGTTGGCGAAAACGTGCCACGCGCGATCTGTGATTACGCCACGAGCCAGCGGGCCGATTTAATTGCGATCGCAACGCACGGTAGAGGAGGCCTTGCTCGAATGATTCGAGGCAGTGTCGCGGACGCCGTAACCCGGTCCTCGAGAATCTCGATGCTGGTATTCCGTCCCGAGAAACGGCTCCAACACGAGGTTTCGACGGTCACGGAAAATGAGGGATCGTCGCTGGAGCCGGAATTGTCACTGGCATGATCAGATAAAAAAGCCCCGCCGAGCGGGGCTTTTTTTTTGTCTTTATTCCGGCTGCTCTAAGCGACCTTCGTTACGTCCGCGGCCTGAGGTCCTTTCTGTCCCTGGACCACCTCGAACTCGACCTTGTCACCTTCAGCCAGCGACTTGAAGCCTGAGCCCCCGATGGCGCTGAAATGGACGAAGACGTCCGGACCGCCCTCTCGTGAAATAAAGCCAAATCCCTTGGCGTCGTTGAACCATTTGACCGTGCCAGTGATGCGTGCCATTCAAACTGCTCCTCTTTATGCGAACGTGCGGGCGATCTGCCGTAAACAGAAGGGGCAAGTTCTGTGCAAGAGGATGTTTACGCAGCCCCCGCGACGTAGTGCGCCGATCTGCCGCAGCTCTTGCAACGCAATGTCACGTGGGTGTACAGCGGTGGCGGGATCTGGCCTGGATCACGCTCTATCGAGCCGGAGCACGACGGACAACTGAGTGGAGATCCGCTACGATCGTTGCTGATGAGAAAAAGCGCCTGAGCGGGGTTGTACGCATTCGGACGTGGCTTGCGCATGAGCTCTCCAGTTCCTGCTATCCAGCGTTTGGCGGTAGGTCGCTGGTAAGGGTGACGTCGGTTACGCGTTCCCAACCGGAGCGCGCGATCCAGATCCGCGAGCGAATGGTTTTCGGCCTATTTCTGTTACTGGTAACAGCATGCGGGCCTCGAGCACACATCCCTCCACGACCGCTAAATCTGCCGGGCGCCCTCACCACTTCCGACAGCATGGCTGTCCTGGCACGGCGTCTGGCACCGGTCTTATACCAGCAGCGGGATGAATCGTTCCCGCTCAGCCGAGTGGTGGCATTCGTGCACCCCGAGCGCCGGGTCATCGCGTACCACCTGCTGTGGAGGGACGACGTGCACGGATCCTGGGTGCCGTTCACCGTCCCGACGGATGAAGAGATCATCTGGATCGGTTACGACTCGACGGGCGCTCCCAATGAGGTGTGGACCTACTGGCACACGGGGATACTTCACTCGACGTGGCCCAAGTCGCAGGTACTCATCAACATCCAGTGGGGGAAGCATGGCAGCTTTCCGCGGGGGATGAGGGAGAGCGATCTCCCGCGGTTCTCAACGCTTAACTTCTTTTACGCCATGCACATACTGGGTGTGCCGGACATGGCGCTAGGCAACACGGTGCGGAAGGGACCGTGGTGCTTTTGTCGGAGCTACCGGCGGTACCGGGACTATTCCAAGCCGCTCTTTCTGACTGAGCGGATCGATGTCGTGGCGCGCGTGTCTGATCCGCGGGCGATTCTGGCGGCGGTGTTCGGGCGGGACTACTCGAACAAGGTTTGGTGGCCGTGGTTAGTTAAGTAATTATCTAACGACAACTGAAGACTACCCGCTACGTGCTAATCGCTTGACGGCTGATGGCTACGGGCTGAAGATGAGTGTGGTGAGCGCCGCCCGCAGCAATCAGCGACTAAGCCAACAGCACGCAGCGGGTGGTCTTCAGTTCGCTTTTTTTTTACCCGCCGTAGACTATCTCCCCTTCCGCATCGAGCCCGATCTCGTCCGGCGTTCCGCACACGCCGCAGATTTTTGTCAGGTGCCAGACCTCACCCAGAGCTTTCTGGTGAGCCTGACTGGCGCGCTTCACCTTCAGCTTCTTGAAGCTGTACTCACCGCACTTCGAACATGGGTGCCCGCGCGCGATCCGTTCGGCACGGGCCTGCGTTATCACTGCCAAGGTCAGTCCTGCTTCTTGCCCGGATTGAACAGCGACGGCGGCGTTGTCGCTCCTTCCACCGGGTGAGCCGTCCTGTTGATCAGCTCGCGCAATCCACCGATCGCGCCCATCACGCCCGCCGCTTCGGCGGGGAGAAAGATCGTGGAGCCCTTGCCCTGAGCTAAGGTGGGCAGCGCTTCCAGATACTTCATGCCGAGCAGATACATCGCGGCCTGTCCCTCGGGGAGGGCGCCGCCGATCTTCGCGATGGCTGCCGCCTCCGCATCCGCCATCGCCAGCCTGGCTTCAGCCAGTCCCTTGGCTCGGAGAACCGACGCATCGCGCTCGCCTTCGGCGCGCCGCACCTGCGATTCGCGCACGCCCTCGGCCTCGAGAATCGCAGCTCGCTTTCCCGCTTCCGCGTTGGTGACGGCAGCTCGCCGCTCGCGCTCGGCGCGCATCTGCAGCTCCATCGACTGCTGGATGTCGCGCGGCGGCTCGATGGACTGTAGCTCGACGCGGGTCACGTCCACTCCCCATCCGATCGACGCTTCTTCAATCACCTCGCGCATCCGCTGGTTGATCACGTCACGGCTGCCGAGCGTGGAGTCGAGCTCCATCTCGCCGACGATGTTGCGGAGCGTGGTGCGGGTGAGCGTCTCCAGGGCGTAGGGGAGGTTCTGGACCGAGTAAGTCGCCTTTTGCGGATCGGCGACGCGGTAGTAGATGACCGCGTCGATGTCGATGGTGACGTTGTCCTTGGTGATCACGGGCTGGCTCGGAAAATTGAGCACCTGCTCGCGCAGATCGATTCGAGCCGTGTGTCCCGAAGTGACCCGCTTGAGTCCGGTGACATCGCTCTCGAAGTAGCGCACGTCGATCGTCCGCGGCAGCTCGACGAAGGGAATGAGGATATTGAAGCCCGATCTCCCCAGTCGATGGAATCGGCCGAGTCGCTCGATGACCATCACCTCAGCCTGGCCGATGACCTTGAACGATTTGGTTGCGATGAGAATGCCCAGCACCACGAGCACTCCGAGAATTATCAGACCGAACATTGAACCCCCTGGGAGACCATGCCCATATTAACGGAAAAGGCCCCGCTCTCGCGAGAGCGGGGCCTTCCACTGGCTTGAATACCGCGACTACTTGCGAACGCCTTCGGCCAACGCACCCGGCCGCTGCTGGGCCAGAACGAACAGATCCTGCTGCGTCTGACTCTGTCTCATCGCCTGGACCGCGCGAGCGAGCTGCACATCGTCCGGGACGCTGCGACGCTTGGCGGCTGAATCGCCGAACGCCAATCGGGTTACGGTGTGAGACAGCAAGCGGTCGATCTCGGCGCCGGCCTGCTCGTACTGCGCACGATCCACGTTGACGCCCTTGGCCTGGAGCCGGCGATAGAATTCCGCGCGCCACGCCGGTGGCGTGATGAAATTGGGGCGCACCGTCTTCTTCAGCTCGAACGCGTAGTCCCTGAGTGTCGTAATAAACTCGGCGGTCTTGGGCGCGAACGCGTTGAACACCTTCTGCTCGGCGGTCGTCAGTGTGTCGGGACGGACGATAATGTCAGGCGTGATCGCGCCGCCGCCATAGACGATTCGGCCGGCGTCGGATCTGAAAACCGGGCGCGACCGCTTGACCGAATCGGTCTCCAGCGAATCAGGCATCACCTCGACGAACTCGCCGTTGGGGAGCAGCTTGCGCTCCTTCTGGATCGAGCGGCCGTTCGGCGTATACCACTTGGCGGTGGTCATCTTGAGGGCATAACCGCCCTCGAGCGGGAACACCGACTGCACCAGGCCTTTGCCAAACGAAGTGCTACCCATGATGAGAGCACGGTCGTGGTCCTGAAGCGCGCCAGCGACGATCTCCGAGGCGGAAGCGCTTCTGCCGTTGGTAAGAATGATGAGAGGAATCGTCGGCGCCACCGGCTCATCGCTCGCGGCGAATCTCTGGTTCTCGCCGTTGCGGCCGCGGATGCTCGAGATCTGCTGGCCCTTCCGCAGGAACAGATTGCTGACCGTCAGCGACTGGTCGAGGATTCCGCCAGGATTGTCGCGTAGATCCAGGATCAGCCCCTTCGCGCCTTCCCGGTCGAGCCGGCGGACCGAAGACTCGAGATCATCCCTCGCGCTCTCGTTGAACCGGAGCAGCGGGATGTAACCGATCTTTCCGTCGAGCATGATCGCGTAGGGCACCGCCGGGATGCTGATCACCGCGCGGGTGAAAGTGATCGGAATCAGCTCCGGAACTCCGGGGCGCGAGAACTTGACGAGCACCTTGCTGCCCGGTCTGCCTTTGAGCGCGTCGGAAGTCTGGCTGACGGTCCAGCCACGGACATTGACGGTGTCGATGAAATTGATCCGATCGCCTTCCTGGACCCCCGCCTGCTCGGCCGGAGTGTGCGGAAACACCGTCTGCACGGTGACGAAGCCGAGCGTCTCCGCGATCTCCATCCCGATTCCCGCGTACCGTCCGTTGGTCTGGGCATTGAAGGACGAAAGCTCCTTCGGGGACAACAGCGAGCTATATGGGTCGTTCAGCTCGTGGACGAGGCCGCGGGCGGCTTTCTCGTAGAGAGTTGCAGCGTCGACCGTATCTACGAACCGGCTCGACACGATATTCAGCACCTGATCCAGCAGGCGAGCGCCGTCCTGGCTGCTCTGTTGCTGGAACACGAAGCCTCCCGCCAGGAGCGGCATGAAGGCGAGGCCCACGAGGATGCTTTTGCGCGATCTGGACATTACGGGTCTGTCTAATGAAGGGATATGAGCTCTAACCTACTAGATACGCCGGGAAGGGGGCAGTGTTCCTTGACGCGCAAGCGACGCCCCGGATAACACTTTTCAGGGCGTTTTATTGAACTCGCGAGGCCAGGACGTAGTCGACGAGCCAGTCCCTGTTTAGCTGCCGGAAAGTCGCATCCCTGAGGAGCCCGGCCGCGAGCAGCATCTCGTGCGCGGGCTGGAGGACGCGCTGGAGGTGCGACGGATAGCGCTGAGTGAGGGGCAGCTGCTCCGCCAGCGCCGCCAGCGGCACTCTCCACGTCACCACTCCTTCCTCCCGCGCCACCTCCAGCAGGCGGTAAAGCCTGCGTGCGACGGGATTCGTGAGCGACAGGTACTGGGCGGAAGAGAGCGTGACGATGTGTCCCGCGGCGATGTTCGCGCGGATGAACGGACTGATGGTGACACGCGCGTCGCCGGGCTCGGATGCGGCCAGGACGGGGAAAAGCGTGAATTGCTCGCGTTCGGCCAGCCTTCTGCGCGCGATCGCGACCGCGGACAGGATCGTGAATTGCCCTTCTAGCGGCCGGCCTTCGCTGGCTGCAATGTAGACTCCACTCGATTCGAGGGTCGTTCGCTCGAGTCTGGTCAGCGCCGACCGCAGCTGCTCGTAGGTTCTCCCATCCACGCGGCGCCCGATGGAGCGCAGGAAGGCATGAAGTGTGAATGTAACGACACCGTCTTCCGGGGATCCTGCTTCGTGAAAGCGGTGCAGGAGCTCGATGTAGACGTCCTGATCGAAGGTGCCGGGGAGTCTGTCACCGGGGGTGGGTAGCACACGCCACCGTCCGCCACTTTCGGGAGAATAGGAGATTGCCGAATCCTCGGCGGAGTCGCTCAATCGAAAAATTGGAAGCGACTCCAGCGACCGATCCAGAACGATAGCTCGCGTCGCGATCCGCCGACGGGCCACGAAGGTCATACAGTGAGAATATCCCTTTGATCAAGTACATCGCAATCGCGGCACTCATTCTGATCGCCCTGGTACTCGCGCTCATCGGGGTGCTGTCGATCACCCGCGACACGCCGGTCAAGCACGTGATAGCGGAGGGCGACCAGGATGGCCCGCCCAGCGTGAGCGATCCTCTGTTCGCGCACACGATAGAGCTTTTTGCGCGCACGCTCATCGAACCAGGCAACAAGGTCGACGTTCTGCTGAATGGCGACGGCACCTACCCTTCCTTGTGGAAGGACATTGCCTCGGCCCAACGGACGATCACGGTGCAGCTGTACTTCTGTCAGCCCGGGGCAGTGGCGGACACCATGGCCAAGTACCTGATGGAGCGGGCGCGCGCCAAGGTGCGGGTGCTGGTGCTGATCGACGCCTTCGGGGGCGGACCGCTCAAGCCCGAATGGGTCGACAGCCTCAAGGCGGCGGGGGTCGAGTTCGCGTGGCTGCGTCCTCTCAAATGGTATACGCTCCACAAGGCGGCGCACCGCTCCCACGTGCGGGCTATCGTGATCGACGGACGCATCGGCTACACCGGCGGCTTCGGTCTGGCGGATTACTGGCTGGGGAACGGCCGCGAGGAAGGCCAGTGGCGTGAGACCAACGCTCGATTCGAGGGGCCAGCCGCCGGAGCACTCCAGGCGACTTTCGCATCGGCGTGGGCTGAAGCGACAGGGGAGCTGATAACAGGAGACATGTTCTTCCCCCGAGGCTCGTTCTCGAACGAGGGCGTGGTGCAAGCCGGACTCATGCACAGCATTCCGACGATCGGCAGCACGCCGGCCGAGCGCTTCTTCGCGCTCTCAATCGCCGGCGCGCGGAAAACTCTCTACATCACCAACTCGTATTTCGTACCCGGCGAAAACCTGATGCAGCTCCTGATCAACGCCGCACGCCGCGGTGTCGATGTCCGAGTATTGACAGTCAGCGGGAAGTCGGACGTTAAGACCACATGGTACGCCGGACGCACCTATTACGAGAAGCTGCTGGAAGGGGGCGTCAAGATCTACGAGTACTCACCGACGATGATGCACGCCAAGTCGCTGGTCGCCGATGGGATCTGGTCGTACATCGGCTCAATGAACTTCGACAACCGATCGATCGCGTTCAACGACGAATCCAATCTGGTGGTGCTCGATCAGGGCATCGGCGCGCAGATTGCCACGGTGTTCCTGGAGGACCTCAAGTACTCGAAGGAGATCAAGCTCGAGGAGTTCAAGCAGCGCGGGATCAAGGGCAAGATGCTGGAATGGGGGGCGCAGAAACTTCGGAGAATTCTCTGATCGTAGTAACAGCAACTGAACACGAG
>JBKKAY010000040.1:0-3969 GCA_046714195.1 Gemmatimonadaceae bacterium | reverse complement strand
ATACGTGACGATTCCCGGAAAAGAGAAGACCGTCACCGAGCTGAAGAGCGCCGCGCGCGATGCGAAGGAGATATTCCTCGCCACCGATCCGGACCGCGAGGGCGAGGCGATCGCCTGGCACGTCGCGAGCCAGATCAAGAGCAAGAACGGCGCGCCGGTGAGACGCGTTCTGTTTCACGAGATCACCCGTGAGGCGATTCATCTCGCGATCGCGAACGCCGGCAAGATCGACGAGCGAAAGGTCGATGCGCAGCAGGCGCGCCGGGTTCTGGACCGCCTCGTCGGCTACAAGGCCAGCCCCGTGCTCTGGAAAACGGTGAAGAAGGGGATCTCCGCTGGACGCGTACAGACAGTTGCGTTGCGGCTCCTGGTGGAAAGAGAGCGCGAGATCCGCGCGTTCAAGCCGGTGGAGTACTGGACGGTCGAAGCGCTGATGGAAAAGGACGAGCAGCAGTTCACCGCCAAGCTCCACCTCCTCGACGGCAAGAAGCCCGTCATTCACAACGAGGCGGAAGCGGCGGAGATTCTTGCGGCGCTCAAATCGCGCAAGACTTTCCAGGTCACCGAAGTGAAACGGCGGGAGCGCCGCAAGAATCCCGCTCCGCCGTTCACGACGAGCACCCTCCAGCAGGACGCCGCGAAGAAGCTGAGCTTCGGCTCGAAGCGCACGATGCGGCTCGCCCAGGATCTCTACGAGGGAATCGAGATCGGCGACGAAGGCGGAGTGGGCCTCATCACCTACATGCGCACCGACTCGACGCGTGTGGCGCCGTCGGCGGCCGACCAGGCGCGCGACTACATCAAGATGATGTATGGGGAGAAATACCTCCCCGATGCGCCGCGACTGTACGTCGACGGAAAGGCCAAGAACGCCCAGGACGCGCACGAGTGCGTGCGGCCTACCGATCCGACACGACGCCCCGAGCACATCAGGAAGTACCTGAAGGAAGACCAGTACCGCCTCTATGAGTTGATCTGGCAGCGGTTCATGGCTTCACAGATGACGCCGGCGGTCTTCGACACCACGACCGTCGATTTCGATCTCGGCCGCTTCCTGTTCCGCGCCACCGGCAGCGTCGTCAAGTTCGACGGCTACCAGCGCTTGTACAAGGAATCGCGCGAAGCCGAGGAAGGTAAAGCGCTCGAAGAGGAGCAGGGATTGCCTGTCGTCGAGAAGGGCGAAAACATCCCGGTCAGGTCGATAACTCCCTTGCAGCACTTCACCGAGCCGCCGCCGCGTTTCTCGGAGGCAAGCCTGGTGAAGGAGCTCGAGCGTCTCGGAATCGGCCGTCCCTCGACTTACGCATCGATCGTCTCCACGCTCGTGGACCGGCGTTACGCGCAGCTCGAGCAGCGCCGCTTCTTCCCGACGTTTCTCGGCGAGCAGGTCGAGAGAGTGATGGTGAAGAGCTTCCCGGACGTCTTCAACGTGCAGTTCACGTCGCACATGGAAACCGATCTCGACAAGATCGAGGACGGGGATGTGAACTGGCGGGTCATGCTCAAGGATTTCTACGGGCCGTTCGCCGAATCGGTGAAGGGTGCGGACATCGTGGCGTTGATCGGAGAGGCGCACGATCTGTCCAGCCTCGCGACCGACAAATGCCCGACCTGCGGCGGGAAACTCGAGGCGCGGGGAGGCTTCTTCGGGCCGTTTCTCGCCTGCGAGAACCATCCCAAGGACTGCAAGTTCACGCGGCCGTTACGCGGAGACCGCAAGCCGGCGGAGCCGACCGACGAGATCTGCCACGAGTGCGGGGAGGCAATGGTCATCCGGCACGGCCGCTCCGGCGAATTCCTCGGCTGCAGCAAATTCCCGAAGTGCCGCGGCACCCGCTCTATGCCCACCGGCGTCAAATGCCCCAAGGACGGCGGAGACATTGCCGTCCGCAGGTCGAAGAAGCGCGGCAAGGCGTTCTACGGCTGCTCGAATTACCCGAAGTGCGACTTCGTGGTGTGGGACAAGCCAGTGGTCGAAACCTGTCCCGAGTGTGGCTACGTCGGGGCCGAAACGAAGTTTACCAAGACGCGGGGCGAGTACCGGCGCTGCATCAAGTGCGCTAACGAGTGGGACGCGGTTTCTCCGCCGCCCGAAGCCGTGGCGGTGTGAGCTCGCGTTCGGTAACCATCGTCGGCGGCGGGCTGGCGGGGTCGGAAGCCGCATGGCAGCTGGCCGCCCGGGGATTTGAAGTCGCGCTGCATGAGATGCGGCCGGTGCGCGCCACGCCCGCGCACAAGACGGATAGACTAGCCGAGCTCGTCTGCTCGAACACCTTCAAGAGCACCGAGGTCACCAACGCGCATGGTCTGCTGAAGGCAGAGATGCGGCTCCTGGGCTCCCTGATTCTCGATGCGGCCGATTCAGCGCGAGTGGCAGCGGGGAGCGCACTGGCTGTCGACCGCGACGTCTTTGCGGGAGCTGTCACCCAAAGGATCGAGCGCGAGCCCGGGATCAGAGTCGTCCGCGGCGAAGTGACTTCGATTGCCGGCCCGTGCGTTATTGCGACGGGTCCGCTCACTTCCGACAGTCTTGCCGACGCGATTCGAGCAAGACTCGGCGTCAACGCGCTCGCGTTCTACGACGCGATCGCACCGATCATCGCGCGGGAATCGATCGACGATTCCATCGTGTTCAGAGGCTCGCGCTACGGCAAGGAGACGATGGAGGGGGCGGACGAAGACGGCGCGTACCTCAATTGCCCGATGACGCGCGAGCAATACGATGCGTTTCTGGATGCGCTCGTGAGCGCCGACCAGTACCACGGTCACGAATTCGACGAGGTGCCCTACTTCGAGGGCTGCATGCCGGTGGAAGTGATGGCCAAGCGTGGGCGCGACACTCTGCGTTTCGGCCCGCTCAAGCCGGTGGGGCTTCGCGATCCACGAACCGGCCGCGATGCGCACGCGGTGGTGCAGCTGCGACAGGAAGACCGCGCCGGCCGCATGTGGAACGTCGTCGGGTTCCAGACCAGACTGCGGATTCCCGAGCAGCAGCGGGTGCTCCGGATGATCCCGGGGCTCGAGAACGCGGAGTTCCTCCGTTACGGATCGATCCACCGCAACTCCTATCTCAACTCGCCGGCGGCGCTCAGCGCCCACCTGTCGGCGCGAGACGACAGCACGTTGATGTTCGCCGGGCAGATTACCGGAGTCGAGGGCTACACCGAGAGCACGGCGACCGGCTTGCTGGCGGGGATCAACCTCGCCCGCATGCTGTCGGGCGAGGAACCGGTGATACCGCCGCCGACGACCATGCTCGGCGCGCTTTACCGCTACATGCGCGAGGCCGACCCGAAGCACTTCCAGCCCATGAACGCGAACTTCGGCCTGGTAGACGACCTACCGCAACCCGTGCGCGACAAGAAACGAAAGCGCGAGCTGTTCGCCGAACGGGCGCTGGCCGACATGAAGACCTGGATCGACAAGAATCGCCTTCGGCCTGCCGCGGGTGATCGTGCTGTGAAGTCCGCGGCTAGTCCGCAGTCCGCAGTTAGTCCGCAGTCCGCAATTAGTCCGCAGTCCGCAGTAGTTGTTCATGACTGAGCCGCGCGAAGTCACCGACTTTCTCCTGCACCTCGAGAAAGAGCGGGACGTTTCACCACATACGCTGAAGGCATATGGCCGCGATCTGGAGGAATTCGTCACTTTCCTCCGGAAGTACTACGGCGTGAGCGAATGGTCGTGGCAGGGGCTCGACCGGCTGGCCATTCGCGGATTTCTCGCTCATCTGACGAGGAAGAAGCTGAACAAGCGCTCGATCTCCAGGAGCCTGTCGGCGGTGCGGAGCTTCTACAAGTTCCTCCACCGCAACGAGCAGGTGGAAGCGAATCCGGCGCGCGGCGTGAGTTCTCCCAAGCAGGACAAGTATCTGCCCAGCCACCTCGATCGGGCGCAGGTCGAGCAGCTGTTCCAGGCGGCGGGGCTCAAGGCGCAGGAGGGCAAGTTCTCCGACGTGCGCAACGCGGCGAT
>JBKKAY010000039.1:0-3385 GCA_046714195.1 Gemmatimonadaceae bacterium | reverse complement strand
GGATCCGCCAGGCGATTCTTTCCTCGCTCGCGAGGCAGGGGCGCACGGTTCGCGTTCCACTGAACCGGACTGCGGACTTGTCGCGGATCATCAAGGCTTCGGAGATTCTTCGACAGAAGATGCGCCGTGAGCCGACCCCCGAAGAGCTGTCCAAGCTCACAGGGCTGTCGGTGGACGTGGTGCAGTCGCTCGCCGCCTTGAACACGGGCGACGTGCGACTCGACGCGCCGATGGATCCGGAAGGCGACCGTTCGCTGATCGAGCGTTTCGTCGCCGACGAGATGCCCGACACAGAAGAGGAGGCAATGAACCGCTTCCTCAACGACGAGATCGAGAGCGCGCTTTCGACGCTTCCCCCGCGGGATGCGAAGGTGCTGCGCCTCTACTTCGGACTGGAAGGTGGCCGTGAGCACACTCTGGAAGAGATTGGCTCGCTGCTCGGAGTTACCCGGGAGAGGGTGCGCCAGCTCAGAGATCGCGCATTGAAGAGACTACGCGAAGGGGATGTCGGCCGGGCGCTGGGATCGTTCGCAGCGTAGGACTACTGAAGGCATTGGAAAGGGACGAGCGAAAGCTCGTCCCTTTTTCATTTACGGCCGTATGACGGCAGCTTTTCTTTCGGTTGACAAAGTATATAAGTTCGTCTAGACTAACTCCTGGTATCGGCACTCCTAACCAATCGAGCCATGAGATACTCTCTCGTGCTTCCCGTTTCGGCAGCTTTCCTTTCCCTCGCCGCTGGAGCACTGATGCCGATCAGCACCGCGGGAGCGATTCCTTATTTCGCCCGGAAATACGACGTGACCTGCGGCACTTGCCACGTCTCCGTGCCCCGACTCAATCAGTTTGGAGTCGCGTTTCTCGAGCGCGGCTACCAGATGTCGGACACCTGGTCGCGCGCGCAGCGCCGAACCGTCCCCTTTGCCCTCTGGGCGAGCGGCAGGTGGGACAGCCGCCCCCGGACGCCAGCACCGGATTACGTGAACGCCTACTTCAACCGCCTCGAGGTGATTTCAGGCGGCAAGGTGGTCGTCCCCTGGCTCTCGTACTTCATCGAATGGCGCGCGGTGAGTCGAGAGAGGCGCGGCAATGGAACCGTCCGCGACAGATCCGGACGCTTCGAGGACATCTTCGTTACCGGCGCCGCGCGTTCCTTCGATGTCACTGTAGGACAGTTTCGCCCGGTGAGCCAGGTCGATGTATCGAGAAGGCTCGGAGTGAACGAGCCCGCAGCGTTGTCGGCTGGTCTCGCCGGTCCGGCCGGAGGCACAGGCCGTCAGGCAAGCTTGAGGAGCTTTTCTCCAAGCGGGCGCTCCCCAGCGGTGAGGGTGGGGTTTTCGACGGGCATGCCTGGAGGAATGCGCTGGACAACGGCGGCAGCTGCGCTTTTCCCCGGGGAATTCTCGATTCCCATCAACGACTCGGCCCGCATCGAGGCGAGCAATGAAATGGAATGGCGGCGCAAAGGATTCTTTGGCGAGTCCTACGTTCGGTCCGGCTACACGTCATTCGGCGCCCACGCCTTCTACGACAACTCCGAGCGGTATCTGCTGAACGGCGTCTCGACGCTCCGAACCGGGAACGTCTTCTGGACCGGAATAGCGGGTTTCGATAAGGTGGTCAGCGTGACTCGAGGCCGGTGGTCGCTCGAGAGCGAGTTCATACCGCACCTGAATCTGGGAATCGGCGGCAGGGTCGAAGACCGAGCAGATGACGGCGCGCCAATCGCGTTCCTGCCCTACGTCAATTTCAACTTCCCTTCCACAAAATACATCTTCAGATTGACCGCTGAGCGGCGGGTCCAGCGTGAGAGAGGTGCGACTTTCTTCGAGTTTGGAACGGTGTTCTAGGGTTGGCACCCAGGCAGGCAAGGAAAGGCCGAGCGATCGCTCGGCCTTTGGTTTTTGCTGCCGCCGGTCCAGGCCGGGTAGCCGTTTTCTCCGTCGGGCGTAACTTCACCTTTGTGATATCCCGACCGGAATGATCAAGCTCGTCGACATCCACAAAGCCTTCGGCCCCAAGAAGGTTCTCGAAGGTTTCTCCCTCGAGGTGAATGAGGGCGAGACGATGGTCATCATCGGCTACTCGGGGACGGGGAAGTCAGTCGCCATCAAGCACATCGTCGGGCTGCTCGAGCCCGATCGCGGGACCGTCTTCGTCGACGGCCAGGAGGTGCCGCGGCTTCACCGCGATGAGCTCTACGAGCTGCGCGCGCACATCGGCTATGTCTTCCAGTTCGCTGCCCTCTTCGACTCCCTCAGCATCTGCGACAACGTCGCCATGGGACTGAGAAAGGAAGGAAAAATGACCGAGAGCGAGATACTCAAGCGGGTCGGCGAAGCGCTCGAGCTCGTCGATCTCCCGGGAGTCGAAACGAAGTTTCCGGCCGAGCTGTCGGGGGGAATGCGGAAGCGCGTCGGGATCGCGCGCGCAATCGCGCGACAGCCCAAGTACATACTGTATGATGAGCCGACCACGGGTCTCGACCCCGTCACCAGCGCGATCATCGATCAGCTCATGATCCGCATGCGAGAAAAGCTGCGCGTGACCAGCATCGTCATCACCCACGACATGCGGAGCGCCTATACCGTCGGCTCGCGGATAGCGATGCTGCACGAGGGTCGTGTCCGTCAGGTGGGTACGGTCGACGAGATCCAGCACACCGAGGATCCGATCGTGCGCCAGTTCATTGAGGGGCGGCCAGACCTCGAGGACGCATCGGTGGGAGTCTGACAGTGAGCACCGCCGAAGGATCGTCGCTGCCGACACTCGTCGTGCACGGGCCGCGCGAGCGGGCCCGCACCATGGTCCGCGCCGCTTTTCCACGGCGAAAGTGGAAGATCATCATCACCCGCTCGCCAGAAGAGTTCGAGGCCGTTTTTCGTCGCACGCTGGTCGATGCCGCGCTGGTCGACCTCGGCGCGGCGGACGACACCACCTGGAAGGCCGCCGCCCTCGCGGTGGAGTTCCCAAGCAGTCCCTTCTTCGGAATTCTTCCGCTCCGGCCATCCGATGCTCCCGCTGCGGCGCGCTGCTCGTCGCTCGGATTCATCGACGTGATCGTCGAGGGGATCGACGACACCGCCGTGCGCGAGCTCATCACCCCTCACGCTTTCACCACGCGATTCCGCGAGGCGCTGCTGGATCCGCCTCCCGCCCTCGGTCTGGCCACCCCGCTACAGCGCGCCACCTGGGAAGTGATAGTCTCTCAAGCGGGCAGGCCGGTCACCACCACCGAACTGTCGAAAGCTGTGGGTCTCAGCCGGGAGCACCTGAGTCGCAACTTCGCCCGGCCCGGCGCGCCCAACCTCAAGCGCGTCATCGACCTGGTCCGGCTGGTTGCCGCCGCCGAGCTCGCCAAGAATCCGGGGCACGACATCAGGGA